>NZ_JBLYPN010000002.1:0-515027 GCF_051851875.1 Duffyella sp. Ts4
CTGAGGAGGTGAACATTTCAGGATGTCCCGCCATGGATGGCGGGACAAGGGAGCGTTGAGCGGGGAGCGAATCGCGAGCGGTCCGTGAAGAAATGTGAACCGACGAGGGTACCCGCCTGTGGCGGGCGGTTGTGCTTGCCGGATAGCCGGGGTGCAGGGGCGGGGCGCATGCCGCCCCTGCTCGGGCTGCCTTCAGGCAGAACGAAATGGCCGTTGACCTTAAGCCAGGCTGCCTGCCAGGCAGAACGAATTGGCCGTTGACTTGGCCGTTGACCTAAAAGCCGCCCGCTTCCGGGCACCTCTCCTGCCCACAGACTTCGCATTGCGCATCCTTCGCCACCTTCATCTCGCGAAACTGCAGCGTCATCGCATCATAAAGCAGCAGCTTGCCCGCGACCGGCTCGCCGAAATTGGCCAGCAAGCGAATCGCCTCCATTGCCTGCAGGGCACCGATCACGCCAACCAGCGGCGCCATGACGCCTGCCTCGACGCAGCTCAGGGTCTGATCGCCAAACAGTCGGCTGATACAGCGATAGCACGGCTCGTCAGGCTGCCAGTGAAAAACGCTGAGCTGGCCTTCCATGCGGATTGCTGCACCCGATACCAGCGGCACGCGGTTGGCGTAGCAGAGGCGATTGAGCTGTTCACGCGTCGCGACGTTATCGCTGCAGTCGAGCACCACATCATGCCCGGCGATCAGTGCGGCCAGTTGCGCATCGTCCAGCTGGCCGTCGTGCGTCTCAATGCGACAATGCGGATTAATGCGCGACAGCTGCGTGGCGGCGGAGGCCACCTTGGCGACGCCGATATGGGCATCGTCATGCAGAATTTGCCGCTGCAGATTGGAGAGCGAGACGCGGTCAAAATCCACCAGCGTAAGCTGACCGATGCCCGCGGAAGCGAGCCACGGCGTTGCCGCGCAGCCCAGGCCTCCCAGACCGATAATCAGTGCCCGCGAGGCTTTCAACCGCTCCTGGCCATCAAAGTCGAAGCCGCGCAGCACAATCTGACGGTTATAGCGCAGCATCTCCTCGTCGCTGAGTTCGATCATCTCAGCCTCCCAGCAGATGATTGAACGGCTCAATATCCACCCATTCGCCTGGCTCAACACTACCGCGCTCGCGTTCCAGCACGATAAAACAGTTTGCCGCCGCAAAGGCGCTGAAAATATGTGAACCCTGATGGCCGGTGCTACGCACTTCCAGCGTGCCGTCGGCGGCCCGCGAGACGATGCCACGCTGAAAGTCGAGCCGACCCGGCGCCTTTTTCAATGCCGTTGTGGTGCGAACACGCTGGCGTGGTGGCAATGCCGCGCCGCGCTGTCCGGACAGTGCGGCCAACAGCGGCTGCACCAGCTGATAAAAGGTCACCGTGGCTGAAACTGGATTGCCCGGCAGGCCACAGAACCAGCTCTGTTGCAGGCGGCCAAAGGCAAACGGCTTGCCCGGTTTGATCGCCAGCTTCCAGAAGCCAATTTCGCCCAGCTCGGCTAACAGCTCTTTGGTGTAATCCGCTTCGCCAACCGACACGCCACCGCTGCTGATCACCACATCGGCCTGCGCATCCGCTTTCAGCAGCGTTGCACGCAGCGCCGCCGGATCGTCGCGAACCACGCCCAGATCGATAACTTCACAGCCGAGCTGATGCAGCATCAGGCTAACGGCAAAGCGGTTGGTATCGTAAATCTGCCCCTCTTGCAGTGGCTGGCCCACCGCCTGCAGTTCGTCGCCGGTCGACAGCACCGCCACGCGCAGGCGGCGCTTCACGCTGACCTCGGCAATGCCCAACGAGGCGAGCAGCGGCAGCTCGGCGGCACCAAGCCGCACGCCCGATGCCAGCACGGCGTCGCCAATGCGAATATCTTCACCGCGACGGCGAATATGCTGGCCCGGCTTAATCTTGCCCGCAAAGCGCACGCCTTCTGCGCTGACTTCCGCATCTTCCTGCATGATCACGGATTCGGTGCCCGGCGGAATTGGCGCCCCGGTCATGATACGAACACAGCTGCCGCCTGGCCATTCACCGTGGAAAGGGGCACCCGCAAAGGCTTTACCGGCCACGGTCAGCGGATGCTCAGAAAGTAAATCGCTGAGCTTGATCGCATAACCGTCCATCGCGGCGTTATCAAATGGCGGCACATCCAGCGGTGAGATTACCGCCTGTGCAGTAATGCGCCCGGCGGCCTCGGTGATGGGAATCAGCTGCTGTTCATCAATGGCGGTAACCTGTGACAGCATGCGCGCCAGCGCCTCTTCCAGCGAAATTAATCCGGCAGTATGGTTTTCCATCGTTTCTCCAGCTTTTTTCAAATTCATGGCGTCATTATGGCGCTAATTCGGCGATGGGTCACATAACGTATTAATTAGATGATTTCGTTATTATCAGTAAGCAAAGTTTCTGCTTTACAAGCGGGCAGTGGCTTTCTATAGTCAAAAATCGTTGAAAAATTAATAACCTCCGCAGTCACGCTGTTTATTACCTGAAAGACACGCACAGGAAACCCATATGGCCAGAGCAGTGATTGCTATTCATGGCGGCGCCGGGGCGATCACCCGCGCGGCAATGAGTACGGAAAAAGAGCAAGCCTATACCGATGCGCTGGCCGCTATTGTGGCCAGCGGTCAGGCGATCCTCGCGGCGGGCGGCAGCGCGCTTGATGCGGTAACCGAAGCGGTGCGGCTGCTGGAGGAGTGCCCGCTGTTTAACGCCGGCAAAGGCGCAGTTTTTACCCATCAGGGCACGCATGAGCTGGACGCCAGCATGATGGATGGCCGCACGCTGGAGGTTGGCGCGGTAGCGGGCGTGAAGCATCTGCGCAATCCGGTGCTGGCGGCGCGCGCGGTGCTGGAAAACAGCCCGCACGCGCTGTTTATTGGCGAGGGCGCGGAAGCGTTTGCCGACCAGCACGGTCTGGAGAGGGTGGCTGCGGATTACTTTTCCACCCCGGAGCGCTTTGCGCAGCTACAGCGCGCGCTGGGCAGCGCGCAGGCTATTCTCGATCACGACGGTGCCGCTGGCGATCCGCTGGATGCTGACCGCAAGCTGGGCACGGTCGGCGCGGTAGCGCTGGATCGGGACGGTAACCTTGCCGCCGCGACCTCTACCGGCGGAATGACCAACAAACAGGCGGGGCGCGTCGGTGACTCGCCGATTATTGGCGCCGGATGCTATGCCAGCAATCACACCGCCGCGGTCTCCTGTACCGGCACCGGCGAAGTGTTTATGCGCACGCTGGCCGCCTACGATCTCGCCGCGCTAATGGAATATGCAGGGCTTTCTCTGCAGCAGGCAGCCGACCGCGTCATCATGGAGAAGGTGCTGGCGCTGGGCGGCAGCGGTGGCTTGATCGCCGTGGATGCACAGGGCAACGTTGCACTGCCGTTTAACAGCGAAGGCATGTATCGCGGCTACGGTTATGTCGGCGAACCCGCCGTGATCAACATTTACCGCGAGGAATAACAGAGCATGAATAAGCCGGGGGCGATGGCGGAAGACCAGGTACTGGCGGTGCGCGATTTAAGCGTGCAGTTTCGCCATGAAGGCACCATTACCGAGGCGGTCAGGCATCTCAATCTCGACGTGAAGCAGGGCGAAACGCTGGCTATCGTCGGTGAATCTGGCTCGGGAAAATCGGTCACCTCGCTGGCGTTGATGCGTTTGATTGAACAGGCGGGCGGCGAGCTGACCAGCGGTGAAATCTGGCTGCGGCGGCGACATGGCGAACCGATCGACCTGATGCAGGCGCGGCAGAGCCAGATGCGCCGCATTCGTGGCGCCGATATGGCGATGATTTTTCAGGAGCCGATGACCTCGCTGAATCCGGTGTTCACCGTTGGTGAACAGATCGCTGAGTCGATTCGCCTGCATCAGGGCAAAAATCATCAGCAGGCGCTGGCAGAAGCGCGACGCATGCTCGATCTGGTGCGTATTCCTGAAGCACAGAATGTACTGTCGCGCTATCCACATCAGCTCTCTGGCGGCATGCGTCAGCGCGTGGTCATCGCCATGGCGCTGAGCTGTCGGCCTTCCTTGCTGATCGCTGATGAGCCAACCACCGCGCTGGATGTCACCATTCAGGCGCAGATTTTGCAACTGATCCGCGTGCTGCAAAAAGAGATGGCAATGGGCGTGATTTTTATCACCCATGATATGGGCGTGGTGGCAGAGATGGCCGATCGGGTGCAGGTGATGTACCGCGGTGACGTAGTGGAAACCGCCGACGTGCGCACGCTGTTCTCCGCACCGCAGCAGGATTACACCCGCGCGCTGCTGGCTGCCGTGCCAAAACTCGGCTCGATGCACGGCCAGCCGCTACCGGCAAAGTTCCCTTTGATTAACAGCACGGAAGATACGCCCGATCGACCGCAGGATACCGTGCAGCCGGGCGAGCCGATTCTGCAGGTGCGCGATCTGGTGACCCGCTTCGATATTCGCGGTGGCTTTTTTAATCGCGTCCAGCGGCGGGTGCACGCGGTGGAAAAGGTCAGCTTTGATTTGCGCGCCGGGGAAACGCTGGCGCTGGTGGGCGAATCGGGCTGCGGTAAATCCACCACCGGACGTTCGCTGCTGCGCCTGGTTGAGAGCCAGAGCGGCACCATTACCTTTAATGGTCAGCGCATCGACCAGATGAAAGGCGCGCAGTTGCAGCACCTGCGGCGCGATATTCAGTTTATTTTTCAGGATCCTTACGCGTCGCTCGATCCGCGTCTGACGGTGGGCTTCTCCATTATGGAGCCGCTGCTGGTGCACAAGGTGATGAACCGCACGGAGGCGGAAGCGCGCGTCGCCTGGCTGCTGGCGCGCGTTGGCCTGCTGCCGGAGCATGCGCGACGTTATCCGCACGAATTTTCTGGCGGCCAGCGCCAGCGCATTTGCATCGCCCGTGCGCTGGCGCTAAACCCGAAAGTGGTGATTGCCGATGAGTCGGTGTCGGCGCTGGATGTCTCGGTACAGGCGCAGATTATTAACCTGATGCTCGATTTACAGCGTGAGTTTGGTATCGCGTTTCTGTTTATTTCACACGATATGGCGGTGGTTGAACGCATCAGTCATCGCGTGGCGGTGATGTATCTCGGCCAGATTGTCGAAATGGGGCCGCGCCAGGCGGTATTTGAAGCGCCGCGCCACCCCTATACTAAAAAGCTGATGTCCGCCGTGCCGGTGGCCGATCCTGGTCATCACCGGCGGGAAAGGGCGTTGATGGTGGATGAGATCCCCAGCCCGATTCGGGCGCTCAACGATGAACCTGATGTGGCACCGCTCACCGAAGTGGCGCCGGGCCATTATGTTGCACAACATGTGATTAGCGGCGCCTGAGGCGCCACGCTTATAACCGATCGGAGACACACCAGAATGACCTATCCAACGCGTAAGTGGCTATTGACCGCCGGCCTGCTCGGCAGCATTGCCGCCGTTCCGGCCTGGGCGGCAAAAGATGCGGTAATTGCCGTGGCCTCCAACTTCACCACGCTCGATCCCTATAACGCTAACGACACGCTGTCTCAGGCGGTTGCCAAGTCGTTTTATCAGGGGCTGTTCAGCTTTGATAAGTCGATGAAGCTGACCAACGTGCTGGCGGAAAGCTATCAGGCCAGCGACGATGGGCTGACTTACACCATCAAGCTGCGTTCCGGCGTGAAATTCCAGGATGGCACCGATTTCAACGCGGAAGCGGTGAAGGTCAACCTCGATCGTGCCAGCAACCCGGACAATCATCTCAAACGCTACAACCTGTTTAAATATGTCGCCACCACCGAAGTGGTCGATCCGACCACGGTGAAAATCACGCTGAAACAGCCGTTTTCCGCCTTTATCAATAACCTGGCACACCCGGCGGCGGTGATGATTTCGCCAACGGCGCTGAAAAAATATGGCAAAGATATCGGCTTTCATCCGGTGGGTACCGGGCCTTACAAATTTGTGACCTGGAACCAGACCGACTTTGTGAAGGTTGAGAAGTGGGAAGGCTACTGGAAAAGCGGCTATCCGAAGCTGGACAGCATTACCTGGCGTCCGGTGGTCGATAACAATACCCGCGCGGCGATGCTGCAAACCGGCGAGGCTAACTTTGCCTTCCCGATTCCGTTTGAGCAGGCCAAAGTGCTGGAGAAAAACAGCAAGCTGAACGTGGTGACCTCACCGTCGATCATGCAGCGTTATATTAGCCTGAACGTTACGCAGAAGCCGTTCGATAACGCCAAAGTGCGTGAGGCGATCAACTATGCGATCAACCGTCAGGCGCTGGTTAAAGTAGCGTTTGCCGGTTACGCCACGCCAGCCACCGGCATCGTGCCGCCGAGCATCGATTTCGCGCAGACCTATCCGCCGATCGCCTACAATCCGGCCAAAGCGCGCGAGCTGCTGAAAGAGGCGGGTTATCCCAACGGCTTTGAAGCCACGCTCTGGTCGTCGCATAACCACAGCACCGCGCAAAAAGTGCTGCAGTTTACCCAGCAGCAGCTGGCGCAGGTGGGCATCAAGTTGAAGGTCACGGCGATGGATGCCGGCCAGCGTGCCGCAGAAGTGGAAAGCAAAGCACAGAAAGAGAGCGGCGTGCGCATGTTCTACACCGGCTGGTCCGCCTCAACCGGTGAAGCTGACTGGGCGCTGACGCCGCTGTTCGCCACCGCCTCCTGGCCGCCAACCATCTTCAACACCGCGTTCTACAGCAATGAACAGGTGGATAAAGATCTGGCTGACGCGCTGAAAACCACCGACCGCGAGCGCAAGGCGAGCCTCTATAAAGATGCGCAGGATCGTATCTGGAAAGATCAGCCGTGGGTGCCGCTGGTGGTCGAGAAGCTGGTTTCGGCCAACACCAAAAACCTTACCGGTTTTGACGTCATGCCAGATACCTCATTCAGCTTTGACGACGCCGATCTGAAGTAAATCACGGTTGCGCCAGCCGCGGATGGCTGGCGCAATAGCGCGCAGGATAACGCATGCTTAACTACTTTATTAAACGCCTGCTGGGGCTGATTCCCACGCTGCTGATCGTGGCGGTGCTGGTGTTTCTGTTTGTTCACCTGCTGCCGGGCGACCCGGCGCGGCTGATCGCTGGCGCAGAGGCGGATGCCTCGGTGGTTGAACTGGTGCGTCAGGATCTCGGGCTGGACAAACCGCTGCCGCAGCAGTTTTTGCATTTCATGGTCAATGCGGTGCAGGGTGATTTTGGCCAGTCAATGGTGTCAAAAAGGCCGGTATCGGAAGAGATCGCCGCGCGCTTTTATCCCACGCTGTGGCTGACGCTCACCAGCATGGTGTGGGCGGTGATCATCGGCATGGGCATCGGCATTGTCTCTGCCGTGTGGCGTAATCGCTGGCCGGATCGCATCGGCATGACGCTGGCGGTTTCAGGCATATCTTTTCCCGCTTTTGCACTCGGCATGCTGCTAATGGAACTCTTTTCCGTGCGTCTCGGCTGGCTGCCGACGGTGGGCGCCGACAGCTGGCAGCATTACATTCTGCCTTCGCTGACCCTTGGTGCGGCGGTGGCAGCGGTGATGGCACGCTTTACCCGAGCCTCCTTTGTGGAGGTGATGCAGGAAGATTACATGCGCACCGCACGGGCAAAAGGGGTGCGCGAGTCGCTGGTGGTGGTGAAACATGGCCTGCGTAACGCCATGATTCCGGTGGTCACCATGATGGGATTGCAGTTCGGCTTTCTGCTGGGCGGATCGATTGTGGTTGAGGTGGTGTTTAACTGGCCGGGACTGGGACGTCTGCTGATCGATTCAGTGGCGATGCGCGACTATCCGGTGATTCAGGCGGAAGTGCTGCTGTTTTCGCTGGAGTTCATTCTTATCAATCTGGTCGTCGATATGCTGTACGCGGCAATCAACCCGGCTATTCGCTACAAATAAGGAGTCGCAATGAAAAACTGGCGACGCGATGCGGCGATCAACGCCATGCCGACCATCAGGGAAAATCGGGTGCGCACGCCGTGGAGCGAATTCTGGCGGCGCTTTCGCCGACAACATGTCGCGCTGGTGGCGGGCCTGTTTGTGCTACTGCTGATCGTGGTGGCGTTTATTGCGCCAGCGATAGCGCCCTTTGATGCCGAAAACTATTTTGATTATGACCGGCTTAACGACGGGCCTTCTGCGTTGCACTGGCTGGGCGTCGATTCGCTGGGACGCGATATCTTCAGCCGGGTGCTGGTCGGCACGCGCATCTCGCTGATTGCCGGGTTTTTCTCGGTGGCGATTGGCGCGGCGCTTGGCACGCTGCTCGGGCTGCTGGCGGGCTATTACGAAGGCTGGTGGGACCGCATTATCATGCGCATCTGCGACGTGCTGTTCGCCTTTCCCGGCATTTTGCTGGCGATTGCGGTGGTGGCGATCATGGGCAGCGGCATGTCCAACGTGATCATTGCGGTGGCGATCTTCAGCATTCCCGCTTTTGCTCGTCTGGTGCGCGGCAACACGCTGGTGCTGAAACAGCAAACCTATATTGAGTCGGCGCGCAGCATTGGTGCTTCCGACGCCACTATCCTGCTGCGCCATATTTTGCCGGGCACCGTCTCGTCCATCGTGGTCTATTTCACCATGCGCATCGGCACCTCCATTATTACCGCAGCCAGCCTGTCGTTTCTCGGTCTGGGCGCACAGCCACCGACGCCGGAATGGGGCGCTATGCTTAATGAAGCGCGCGCCGACATGGTGATTGCGCCGCACGTGGCGATTTTTCCCAGCCTGGCGATCTTTCTTACCGTGCTGGCGTTTAATTTATTGGGCGATGGCCTGCGCGATGCGCTGGACCCGAAACTAAAAACATAAGCAAGGCGATATTATGGCACTGCGACCTTTTGACTATGAGCAAGATTTTGACCACATCGATTTTCGTCAGCATCCGGAGAAATACCAGGTAGGGCGCGGCGAACAGGGTGTGCTGTCGGTTGAGCCTTACAAGGGCGAAATTTTACCGTACTGGCGTTTCAAAACCGTGCCGATTGCGCAGGAATCTGCCGATAAAATCATGGCGCTGTTTGAAGCCTATCGCGCCCAGGATGATTTTGTCGGCATGGACATGGCGCGAAAATTTATTCAGATGGGCTACACGCGGGCGCGTCGCTACAGCAATTACAAAGGCGGGCGCAAATATGATGCTGATGGCAATACGTTGCCGTGGGGCAGGGATGAAGAGAAAGCCGCGGCGGCGGCGATTTTCAAAGGTTACTGGGACAAACTGCGCGCCGACGAGGATTACTTAGCCCGTAAGCGCGCGCATCAACAGAAGTACGGTTAGCGCTTAGTCGCCCACAAATCGTATTCATCGGCGTGATCGACCACCGCGCGGATCACATCGCCCGGCTTCACGTCACGTTCACCGTTAAGGTAAACCGCGCCGTCAATTTCAGGTGCATCGGCCATACTGCGGCCGATAGCGCCTTCTTCATCGACTTCGTCAATCAGCACCAGAATTTCACGGCCCACTTTCTCCTGCAGCCGCTCGCTGGAGATTTTCTGCTGTAGCTGCATAAAGCGATCGTAGCGTTCTTCTTTCACCGCTTCCGGCACCTGATCGGGCAGCTGGTTAGCGGTTGCGCCTTCCACCGGGCTGTATTTAAAGCAGCCCACGCGATCGAGACGCGCCTCTTTCAGGAAGTCGAGCAGCATCTGGAACTCCTCTTCCGTTTCGCCAGGGAAACCCACGATAAAGGTGGAGCGCAGCGTCAGCTGCGGGCAGATTTCACGCCAGCGTTTGATGCGTTCCAGCGTGCGTTCTACCGCGCCTGGACGTTTCATCAACTTCAGAATTCGCGGGCTGGCGTGCTGTAACGGAATATCGAGATACGGCAGGATCTTGCCTTCCGCCATCAGTGGAATGACATCATCCACATGCGGATAAGGGTAGACGTAATGCAGGCGAACCCAGACGCCAAGCTTCGCCAGCTGTTCGCACAGGCTAACCATGCTGGTTTTCACCGGCGAGCCGTTCCAGAAACCGGTGCGATGTTTCACATCAACGCCGTAGGCTGAGGTGTCCTGGGAGATTACCAGCAGCTCTTTGACGCCCGCTTCTACCAGACGTTTTGCCTCATCCAGCACCGAACCAATCGGGCGGCTGTCGAGATCGCCACGCATGGAAGGAATGATGCAGAAGGTGCAGCGATGATTACAGCCTTCGGAGATCTTCAGATAGGCGTAATGACGCGGCGTCAGCTTGACACCCTGTTCCGGCACCAGGCTCAGAAACGGGTTGTGCTGTGGCTTTGGCACATAACGATGCACGTGTGACAGCACCTGCTCATAGCTGTGCGGACCGGTAATCTCCAGCACCTTTGGGTGCACTTCACGAATTTGGTTCTCTTTCGCGCCGAGGCAGCCGGTGACAATCACCTTGCCGTTTTCATTCAGCGCTTCGCCAATCGCTTCCAGGGATTCCTGAACCGCGCTGTCAATGAAGCCGCAGGTATTCACGATCACGATCTCAGCGTCGTCATAACGGGGCACGACTTCGTAGCCTTCAGTGCGCAGCTCGGTGAGGATACGCTCTGAATCTACCAGGTTTTTTGGACAGCCGAGTGAGACGAAACCTACACGCGGCGGCATTGTTGTTGTTTGGGACATGGCTCATTTCCAGTTCAGCACAGCTTTGGCGCGTGATTCTACACGCGAGGCGATCAGATTTATACAGGTAAGTGAGCTGAAATAATGAGCATTTTATCCGGCCAAAATTGCCTGAAAAGCCAGTGCGCTTTTTTATGGAAATGTAAAAGCGAACAAAAAGCCATCACCGACAGCTACAGTTAACCCACGATGGATAACAAGGCGATCCCATGCGGCGAATAACCTTAACGGCACTGATTTCTCTCTCTTTATCATCTCCCGCGCTGGCTGCGCAGGTCAGCGTTGAGCAGTTACAGGACCGGCTCGATCATCCCTGGTCGCTGGCTCTCCTGCCCGCTAATCAGGGCGTGTTGATTACCGAACGCAGCGGCCAGCTGCGGCTCTGGCAGGCCAGTAGCGGACTGTCTCAGCCGATTAGTGGCGTGCCGCCGGTATGGGCAGAGCGGCAGGGCGGACTGTTGGATGTGGTGCTGGCGCCCGATTTTGCACAGAGCCGTCGTCTCTATCTCAGCTATACCCGTGAGGAGAAAAACGGCGCCGGTGCGGTAGTGAGCCTCGCCCAACTCAGCGCCGACAACCGGCGGCTGGAGAACGTGCGCGAGATCTTTCGCCAGCAGCCGATGCTTTCCGGCGGGGCCAATATCGGCACCCGACTGGCGTTCGACAGCCAGGGCTACCTGTGGATTGCGCTGGGCGACCACTTCCGCAGTGCCAACGCGCAGCACCTCGATAAATTGCAGGGCAAGCTGGTGCGGCTGAACGCCGACGGCTCGGTGCCGCAGGATAATCCGTTCGTTGGGCAGGCTGGCGCGCGGCCGGAGATCTGGGCATATGGCGTGCGTAATCCGCAGGGACTGGCGATGAATCCGTGGACGCAGCAGATGTGGGAAAGCGAGCACGGGCCGCGCGGCGGCGATGAGGTCAATATCGTGCAGAAAGGCAAAAACTACGGTTGGCCACTGGCTACCTGGGGCGTCGATTACAGCGGCGAAAAGGTGCCGGAAGCGCAGGGCGGCAAGGTTAATGGCACCGTGCAGCCGGCGTTTTACTGGAAGGTATCGCCCGCCATCAGCGGCATGGCGTTTTATAATCACCTGCGCTTCCCGGCGTGGAAAAACAGCCTGTTTATCGGCGCGCTAAAAGAGAAAGCGCTGATTCGCCTGCAGGTTAAAGGGGAAAACGTCACGGAAGAGGAACGCCTGCTGGCTGACCGTGGCGAACGCATACGTGACGTTCGCCAGGGACCGGACGGCTATCTCTACGTGCTGACCGACGCCAGCAACGGCAAGCTGCTGAAGGTCGGCCTGCGTGACTAGCGCTTCCAGCGGCACACGTCCCAGCCGCGCCGCAGCGCTTCCTGCTCCAGCGGCGCGTCAGGATTAATCACATATGCCCGATCGGCCTGCATCAGCAGCGGCAGGTCGTTCATTGAATCACTGTAGGCCCACGTCTGCTGGAAGCGCGCTGCTTCCTGTTCCGCTTTCCAGCTGTTCAGCCGCGCCACCTTGCCTTCTTTATAGGTCATGGTGCCGAAGGTCAGACCGCTGTAGCGCTGGTCAACAATTTCCACGCCAATAGCCAGCGCACCGTGCGCACCCAGCTGTTCAGCGATCGGCGCGACCAGATGCTCGCCGCTGGCGGAGATAATCACAATGGTGTCGCCGCGCTGCTGATGAAAGGCCAGCCGTTCGCGGGCGGCAGGGTAGACGCGCGGCAGAATATCGCGCTGAATAAAGCGGCGGATCCAGCCGCTGACCGTTAAGGTGCTCAGTCCGGCCAGCGGAGCGAGAATGGTGTGCATGTATGCTTCGATCTCCAGCGTGCCCTGATAATATTGCTGCATCAGCGCCTGTTCCTGCTTGAGCAGCGCCGGTGGCGCAAATCCCTGGGAGACCAGCCAGCGCAGCCAAAGGCTGGTGCTGTCGTCGCAAATCAGCGTTTCATCAAGATCAAAAACGGCCAAATCCATCATCGTTCTCCTGCAGCGAATTTTACCCAGCGTAACGTATTTTTGTGACGTTTCAGATGATTACCTGACAAATTCGGACCAGGGCGCAAACGCCGAAGTTGAGGTTTATCTACTAATCTTCAAAAAACTTTACGATTGGGCGGTTTTTTTCGCCCGTCTTAACAGGTAGCGTAGATCGCCCGCACGCTTGGCTATATCGCTGAAAGCGCAGATTTACTATGGATACCCTGGCACGCCATGACGAAAAAATCCCTCTTTGCCACGCCCCGTTCGCTGGCATTCTGCACCGTATTCATGATGTTTACGCCACTTACCCATGCCGAGCAGGCGCCTGGTGCGCCGCAGGTGGAAGCCAAAGCCTGGATGCTGATGGATTTCAACAGCGGTAAAGTGCTGGCGGAAGCCAATGCCGATCAGCGGCTCGATCCCGCCAGCCTGACCAAAATGATGACCAGCTATGTGGTGGGCCAGGCGCTGAAGTCGGGCAAAATTACCCGCGATGATATGGTTACCGTTGGTCAGGATGCCTGGGCGACCGGCAACCCGGCGCTGCGTGGCTCCTCGCTGATGTTTCTGAAGCCCGGCGATCGCATTCCGGTCTCCGAGCTGAATAAAGGCATTGTGATTCAGTCCGGCAACGACGCCAGTATTGCACTGGCGGATTACGTCGCTGGCAGTCAGGACTCTTTTGTCGGCCTGATGAACAATTACGCCAAAGCGCTAAAACTGCAGAACACCCACTTCAAAACCGTACACGGACTGGATGCTGACGGCCAGTACAGCACCGCGCGCGATATGGCGTTGATAGGTCAGGCGCTGATCCGCGATGTGCCGGAAGAGTACGCGCTGAACAAAGAGAAAGAGTTCACCTTTAATAATATTCGTCAGCACAACCGCAACCGCCTGTTGTGGAGCACCAACTTGCAGGTGGACGGCATCAAAACCGGACACACCTCAGGCGCAGGCAACAATCTGGTGGCGTCGGCTACGGATAACGGCATGCGCCTGATTTCTGTGGTGCTCGGCGCGGATACCGATGCACAGCGCTTCCGCGAAAGTGAAAAACTGCTGACCTGGGGTTTCCGTTTCTTTGAAACGGTGACGCCGGTTAAGGCAGCGACGCCCTTTGCCAGCCAGCGCGTCTGGTTTGGCGATCGCAAGATGGTCAACCTTGGCGTGGCAGAAGATGCTGCGCTGACCATCCCGAAAGGGCAGATGAAGAACATGAAGGCGAGCTTTACCCTGACTTCGCCGCAGCTCAGCGCGCCGCTAAAAAAACATCAGCAGGTTGGCGTGATCGATTTTCAGCTCAACGGCAAAACCATTGAGCAGCGGCCGCTGGTGGTGCTCGATGAGGTGCAGGAAGGCAGCTTTTTCAGCCGCATTGTGGATTTCGTGATGATGAAGCTGGACGGCTGGTTCGGCAAGTGGTTTAGCTAGGCGAGAAAAAGGGCGGCGCCAGGCCGCCCTTTGCATTACTGCTGCACCCAGCCTTTGCGAATCGGCAGGGCAAACACCAGTCGATAAGCCTGATGCAGCGCGCTCAGCAGCCGCGTGCCGTACACCTGCCAGGCAAGATGCGACGTCAGGCAGCCGAGTAATCCCACCAGCAAGCCGCCCACCATATCCATAGGCCAGTGAACACCAAGATAGACCCGTGACCAGGCGATGGTCGTGCCGATCGCCAGCAGCAGCACGCCTGACCAGAGCCGGTGCCAGAACACGAAGGCCAGCGCGAAGGTAAAAATCGTAGTGCCGTGATCGCTGGGGTAAGAATCATCAGGACGATGGGCAAGAAACTGATGACCAAAGCCGATAGCAAAGGGGCGTGGATGAGGCAGTAGCTGGCCGACACACCAGGAGATGGTGAGAGCGTAAAGCAGCGCAATGCCGGTTTTCAGTACCAGCTCGCGCTGTGGCATCACGCGATGGCTGGGTGCCCACAGCCACATGCCAACGATCAGCAGCGGCACAATCATAATTAGATCGCGGGCGATAAAAGTCGCCAGCGATAAAAGCCAGGCGGGCGACTGCGGCGTGGCGTTGATCCACAAAAACAGCGTGCGGTTAATCTCTTCCATCTCGTTTCCTCTTATTACCTTGCGGATGCAAAGGGCATCCTGAATAAACACCGGCGTGGCGATAATCTCCTGCACACCGCCGGATAAAAAATAACGTCTGAATCCGGTGGGCTATCCTGCAGAGAGTCAACGCTGCGGTAAATGGCAGCACTCTTAATTACCCATCGGGTTGCGCTTTTGTTTAGGTTTCTCTGCTGATTAAGAAAACATCGACAATTTGCCTTAAGGCACCGCTCTGATGGAATCCTGAATTTCAGACATAAAAAAACCCGTTAATCAGTGATTAACGGGCTCCGCAATTAAGGGATTTCAAAGAAAAGCAGTGGCAATAAATAAGACTTCGTAAATATTTAAAAGTTCTGCAACGCTACGGATAATTTTTCAGGGGCCAATTAACGGCCAGATAATAACGATAATGGTGCCTGCCAGCGTCAGCAATACGTTGGCAATGGCATAGGTGCCGGCATAACCCAGCGCCGGAATATTACTGCGCGCCGTGTCGCTGATAATTTCCATCGCCGGGGCGCAGGTGCGGGCACCCATAATGGCACCAAACAGCAGGGCGCGGTTCATACGCAGTAGATAGGCGCCAAACAGATAACAGATAACCACCGGCACCAGGCTTACCGCCAGGCCACACAGCAGCATCTGCAGGCCCGCGCTGCCGAGGCCATGCGACAATCCGCTGCCCGCGCTGAGACCCACACCCGCCATAAATACCATCAGGCCAAACTCTTTCAACATGGTCAGCGCGCCCTGAGGGATGTACCCAAAAGTAGGATGGTTGGCGCGCAAAAAGCCAAGCAGGATGCCGGCAAACAGCAGACCGGCAGCGTTACCAATGGCAAAGTTAAAGCTGCTGAATTGGAAGTTCACCATGCCGATCATCAGGCCGATAATAAAGAAGGCGCAGAAGGCGAGCAGATCGGTAACCTGACTGTGAATAGCGATAAAGCCGATGCGGTCGGCGACGCTTTTTACCCTGCGCGCTTCGCCGCTAACCTGCAGCACATCGCCTTTATTCAGGATGATGCTGTCATCGATAGGCATCTCAATCTGGCTGCGAATGACCCGGTTGAGGAAGCAGCCGTGATCGGTGAGGTTAAGCTGGCTAAGGCGGCGGTTGACCACGTTGTGGTTTTTGACCACGATCTCTTCGGTGACGATGCGCATATCAAGCAGATCGCGATCGAACACCTCTTTACCGTTGCGAAAGCTGGGATCGAGCCGCGCATGCGCTTCCGGGTAGCCAACCAGCGAGATCTCGTCGCCTTCCTGCAGTACCGCGTCACCGTCCGGGCTGGCAAGGATGCCGTTGCGACGGATGCGCTCTATGTAGCAGCCGGTTTGCCGATAGATGCCGAGTTCTCGCAGGTTTTTACCGCCGCTCCACGCCACCAGCTCTGCGCCGACGCGATAGGCACGGATCACCGGCAGATAAACCTTGCGCTGGCTGTCGGCATCCAGACCACGTTCCCGGGCAATCTGCTGGGCGCTGGTCGGTAAATCCTGATGCTGCAGGCGCGGCAGATAGCGCGCGGCGACAATTAAACTCACCAGACCGATCAGGTAGGTCAGCGCATAGCCGAGGCTCAGGTGATCCTGCATCAGCGCCAGCTGCGGTTCGCCAAGGGTTTGTCGCAGGGTATCGCCAGCGCCAACCAGCACCGGCGTTGAGGTCATCGATCCCGCCAGCATGCCGGCGGTCAGGCCGATATCCCAGCCAAACAGTTTGCCCATGCCGATGGTCAGCAGCAACGCGCTACCGACCATCACCAGGGCCAGCATCAGATAGTTTTTGCCATCGCGGAAGAAAATAGAGAAGAAGTTCGGCCCGGCTTCGACGCCAACGCAAAAAATAAACAGCATGAAGCCCAGGCTGAGCGCGTCGGTATTCATCGCAAAATGTTGTTGCCCTAAAAGCAGCGACACCACTAAAACGCCAATGGAATTACCCAGTTGAATCGGGCCAAAGCGTAATTTCCCTAAACAGAGGCCCAGCGCAAGCACGACAAATAATAACAAGATGTCATTGGCGCTTAACAAATTTGCGACATTTATATTCACGAGTTAACTTTTACTTTACCAGTAACTGATTGATAAGAGAGATGTTCTGCGCTAACTTACCACGCAGTGACGCAGCTTTTATTGACTTCATCCGCGGCAATAAAATTATCCAGCAGTGTAAACCTGAATATATTTTGTCGCCACGTATTCACGGTATTCAGCGCCACTCTTTTTTTCATCTCTCTTCACCCTTTTTGCACCTTCAGCCGGTGCTAATGTAGAGGTCGCGTTATGCCATTGCGTGCCGTTCGCCTGTCCGCGGTGATTAATTGCCTGTCGCTTTACTGCGCGATTTTTATTCTGGCCCGCTACAGCGCGGCGCTGGGCCAACATGGTCAGCCGGCCCTGCTGCTGTTTATGCTGCCTGGCGCGCTGGCCGGGCTGATCGCGCGTCCCAACGCGGTCACGGTGGCACTAAGCGGCGCGCTGCTGGCGACGCCAGTCTGTCTGCTGATGCTGGCCCTGCCGCTGTTAAATCTGTCGAGCCCGCTGCAGGAATTTGCCTGGCACGCCAGCGCCATTTTCCTCTGCGTCTGCGGGGCGCTGCTGGTTAGCCTGTGGCGCGCCTTGTTCCCGCGCCGTCAGCTGCACTAAAAAAAAGGGCCTGCATGAGCAGGCCCTTTTTGCATCGTACTGCGCTTCAGGCAGTCATGAGATTCGCGTTGGCATAAGCGGCAAATTCGGTATAGCCGCCAACATGCTGCTCATCGACGAAAATCTGCGGCACGGTTTGCACCGGCTTGCCGACGGTTTTTTCTAAATCCGCCTTGGTGATACCTTCAGCCTGGATATCAACGTAACGGAAATCAAAATCCTCGCGTTGTCCGGCAATGTTCTCGGCCAGCTCTTTAGCACGCACACAATAAGGGCAGCCTGGGCGACCAAAAATTACAGCGATCATCGGTATCTCCTTGCAGTCGTTGAGTTGTGATTGCTATCACGCTCATCAATAATGGCGGTTATCATGCCCGCAACCCCTGCCGAAAGGAAGAAGGAAATGACTGTTAGTCTGATAAGCACTGACGATAGGCAGAAAGCGCATTATGGCGCGTAATCCGCAGGGTGCGCCGCGCCCGCCTGCGGCAAAAAGCCTGGCCTCGCTGCCGCTGCCGGTCCTGCTGCTGGAGGGTATGGGCGCGCTGATGTTGGTGGTGGCGTGGATCGCTTTTAACGATGTATTGCCGCTGCCCGACTGGCTACAAGGCAAAACAGCTGCCAGGCTGCTTATCGCCGCAGCGGTCTGCTGTATGCTGCCCGCGGCGATAATAATGATGTGGCGCACGGCGCAGATTATCGCGCCGCAGCTGTTCGCCGCATCGACCCCTAAAAAAGAGAGAGACAAGCATGACGCCGACCATTGAATTACTTTGCTCACACCGTTCTGTCCGCGCCTTCACCGATCGTGAAGTCAGCGATGAGACACGCCAGGCGATTATTGCCGCTGCGCAATCTGCATCAACCTCCAGTTTCCTGCAGTGCTCATCTATTGTTCGCATCACCGATCGCGCCATGCGCGAGAAGCTGGTCGAACTCACCGGCGGTCAGGAATGGGTTGGCAGCGCACCGGAATTTTGGGTGTTCTGCGCCGATTTTAATCGTCATCAGCAGATCGTGCCCGACGCACAGCTGGGCCGCGCTGAACAGCTGCTGCTCGGCTGCGTTGATACCGCGCTGATGGCACAGAACGCCATGGTGGCGGCAGAATCGCTCGATATGGGCGGCGTCTTCATCGGCGGCATTCGTAATAACATCGCCGACGTGACCGAGTTGCTGCAGCTGCCGAAGTTTGTACTGCCGCTGTTTGGCTTTTGTCTGGGTTGGCCGGAATCGCATCCGGACGTCAAACCGCGCATGCCGCAGGCGATGCTGGTGCATGAAAACCACTATCAGCCGGTCGATAAGCAGGTGCTGGCGGAATATGATCGTCAGCTCAACGACTATTATCATCAGCGTGATAGTAACCAGCGTTCAGAAACCTGGAGCGGCCTGATTGAGCGGCTGATCATGAAAGAGACTCGTCCGTTTATTCTCGATTATCTGCACCAGCAGGGCTGGGCAACCAAATAATCTGCTGCGGAGCCGCACGGTGAAAATAGCCATTTTGTCGCGGGATGGAACGCTCTATTCCTGTAAGCGACTGCACGACGAAGCGCTGGCGCGTGGGCATGAGGTGGACCTTATCGATCCGCTCTCCTGCTACATGAATATCAATCCCGCGTCGCCCGCCGTGCATCTGCGCGGCCAACCGCTCGGGCCTTTTGATGCGGTGATTCCGCGCATCGGCCCGGCCACCACCTTTTATGGCACGGCGGTGCTGCGGCAGTTTGAGATGAGCGGCAGCTACCCGCTGAACGAGTCGGTGGCGATCACCCGTGCGCGTGACAAGTTGCGTTCATTACAGCTGCTGGCGCGGCAGGGGATAGATATGCCGGTTACCGGTTTTGCCTCCTCGCCGGACGACACCCATGATCTGATCGAGATGGTGGGCGGCGCGCCGCTGGTGGTCAAGCTGGTGGAAGGCACGCAGGGCATTGGCGTGGTGCTGGCAGAAACGCGCCAGGCGGCGGAGAGCGTGATCGACGCTTTTCGCGGGCTGAACGCGCACATTCTGGTGCAGGAATTTATCCGCGAAGCGCGCGGCTGCGACATTCGCTGTCTGGTGATTGGCGATGATGTGGTCGCCGCCATTGAGCGCGAGGCGAAAGAGGGCGATTTCCGTTCTAATTTGCACCGCGGCGGCCGGGCGCGTCAGGTCGAGATCAGCGAGCAGGAGCGAGCAATGGCGGTGAAAGCCGTCGCTACGCTGGGGCTGGACGTGGCAGGCGTGGATATTTTGCGCGCCGCGCGTGGCCCGTTGGTGATGGAAGTCAACGCGTCGCCCGGCCTCGAAGGCATCGAAAAGATCAGCGGGATGAACATCGCGGCGATGATGATTGCATGGATTGAACAGCACGCACAGCCCGGTTTCTGTCTGAAAACCGGTGGCTGACCGGCATAATGCGTGCCGGATCGTGGTGTTTCGCCGCTTTTTTTCGTAAGCTAATGCGCTTCCTGAAACAGGTGTAGGACTCAACGATGGATTCACTCGTCGTTCCAGATATTGACGTGTTACGACGTTGGCTGGATCAACAAAGTATCAGCTGGTTTGAATGTGACGCCTGTCAGGCTTTACATCTGCCGCACATGCAAAATTTTGAAGGCGTATTCGATGCCAAGATCGATCTGGTGGACAATATCATCCTCTTTTCTGCACTGGCTGAAGTAAAACCCACGGCGTTAATTCCTCTGGTTGGCGACCTGTCGCAAATCAATGCCAGTTCGCTGACGGTTAAAGCGTTTCTGGATATTCAGGATGATAACCTGCCGAAGCTGATCGTCTGTCAGTCGCTGAGCGTCAGCGCCGGGCTCACCTTCGGCCAGTTTTCCGCCTTTATGAAGCAGAGTGAAGAGCAGATTTCCATGGTGATCATGGAAGCCTTTGCCAACAATCTGCTGATCGTCGGCGATGAAGAAGAAGAGGAACGTCCCTCGCTGGCCAGCGGCCATTCAATGCTGCATTAAGCCCTTTTGCTGTTCACCGCCACCCCGCGTGGCGGTTCCCTCCGCTTTCGCACCAACGTTTATTCCAGTTTTATCCGCAATCACCAGATATTTCTCGCTGTTTATGCCGGTTAAGCGCTATCTCATAGACAAAACCTGCATAAAAAATCGATAAAAGGCGTTTTTTACGCTGGGCACTGGCCTCGATGCGGTGGGGCCGCTATTCTTGCGGGGCGGCGTTACGCGTGCTCCTGGCTCGCCGGTCGCGGTCTGTTGACGGTTTCATGAGGGTGAATAGTGATTCACTGTGTGACCGGGCAGGCATTATCTCAGCTCGGGGCTGCCCGTTCTGCATCGTGCGTTTTGATTGGCCTGGAGGAAGGAAGAATGTTCAACCCACGTAAAACAGGGTTATCGGGTGTGGTAGCGGGCGTGCTGATGCTGGCATCGGCCGGCGCGATGGCAGAACAGAAAACGCTGCACGTCTATAACTGGTCCGACTATATTTCGCCGGATACCGTGCCAAATTTTGAAAAGCAGACCGGCGACAAAGTGGTCTACGACGTGTTTGACTCCAATGAAGTACTGGAAGGCAAACTGATGGCAGGCAGCACCGGCTATGACGTTGTGGTGCCGTCGTCGAGCTTTCTTGCGCGTCAGCTGCAATCAGGCGTTTTTCAGGAGCTGGATAAGAGCAAGCTGCCGAACTACAAAAACCTCGATCCAGCCCTGTTGCAGAAGGTTGAGCAGCACGATCCCGGCAACAAATACGCCATTCCCTATCTCTGGGCGACCACCGGTATTGGCTATAACGTTGAGAAAGTGAAAGCGGCACTGGGCAAAGATGCGCCGGTTAACAGCTGGGATCTGGTGCTGAAGCCAGAAAACCTCGAGAAGCTGAAAAGCTGCGGCGTCTCTTTCCTCGATGCGCCGGAAGAGATTTTCGCTACCGTGCTGAACTACCTCGGCAAAGATCCCAACAGCAGCGATGCCAAAGATTACACCGGCGCCGCGACCGATCTGCTGCTGAAGCTGCGGCCTAATATTCGCTATTTCCACTCTTCGCAGTACATCAACGATCTCGCCAACGGCAACACCTGCGTGGCGATCGGCTGGGCAGGTGACGTGTTACAGGCGAAGAAACGCGCTGACGAAGCGAAGAACGGCGTCAACATCGCCTACAGCATTCCCAAAGAGGGCGCGCTGGCGTTCTTCGACATGATGGCGATTCCAAAAGATGCCAAAAATGTGGATGAGGCCTACAAATGGCTGAACTACATGATGGATCCCAGGGTGATTGCCGACGTTTCTGACAAAGTGTTCTACGCTAACGGTAACAAAGCATCGCTGCCGCTGATCAACGCGGATGTGCGCAATAACCCCGGCATTTTCCCGACGCCGGATACCCTCGCGAAACTGTTTGTGCTGAAAGTTCAGGATCCAAAGCTGGATCGTGTGCGCACCCGCGCCTGGACCAAAGTGAAAAGCGGTCGATAAATCGATCGGCCCGCGCTGGCTGGCGTACCCGTCAGCGCGGACTAACCTGAAATAATCTGACAACAGAGGCGCACCACCGGCCTCTGTTGTGCCATTTTTGCGGCTGGCTTAGCCCGGCTTTTGCCTGGCTCCGGAGAGTATTATTTGTGAACGATGCAACAACCCGCCCTCAACCGAAACCCGCTAAAGCGCTGACCCCGCTGCTGGAAATGCGTAACCTGACCAAATCTTTCGACGGCCAGCATGCGGTAGACGACGTCAGCCTGACCATTTATCAGGGTGAAATCTTCGCGCTGCTGGGCGCATCTGGCTGCGGTAAATCCACGCTGCTGCGCATGCTGGCAGGATTTGAACCGCCTACCAGCGGCCAGATTCTGCTGGATGGCCAGGATCTGTCGCACGTGCCGCCTTATCAACGGCCAATCAACATGATGTTTCAGTCCTATGCGCTTTTCCCACATATGACCGTTGAGCAGAACATCGCCTTCGGCCTGAAGCAGGACAAGCTGGCGAAAGCGGACATTCGCGATCGCGTTGAGGAGATGCTGGCGCTGGTGCACATGCAGGAGTTCGCCAAACGCAAACCGCACCAGCTTTCAGGTGGCCAGCGTCAGCGTGTGGCGCTGGCGCGCAGCCTGGCGAAACGGCCTAAGCTGCTACTGCTCGATGAGCCAATGGGCGCGCTGGACAAAAAGCTGCGCGATCGCATGCAGCTGGAAGTGGTGGATATTCTGGAGCGTGTGGGTGCCACCTGCGTGATGGTAACGCACGATCAGGAAGAGGCGATGACCATGGCGGGGCGCATCGCCATCATGAATCGCGGTAAATTCGTGCAGATTGGCGAGCCGGAAGAGATTTACGAGCACCCAACCAGCCGTTACAGCGCCGAGTTTATCGGCTCGGTTAACGTCTTTGAAGGCCTGCTGACCGCACGCGAAGCGGATGGGCTGGTGATTCAGAGCCCGGGACTGATTAATCCGCTGAAGGTTGATTCTGATATGTCGGTGCTGGAAAACGTGCCGGTTTATGTGGCGCTGCGCCCGGAAAAAGTGATGCTGTGTGAACAGCCGCCTGCCGATGGCTGCAACTTCGCCACCGGCGAAGTGGTGCATATTGCCTATCTGGGCGATCTGTCAATTTACCATGTGCGCCTGCGCAGTGGACAGATGCTCAGCGCGCAGTTGCAAAACGCCCATCGTTATCGCAAAGGCGCGCCAACCTGGGGCGATGAGGTGCAGCTCTGTTGGGATACCGACAGCTGCGTCGTACTGACGGTATAACGCAGGAGAAGATCATGAGCCACTATTCTGACGGCGGCCATCCGCCGCCGCGTCCCGGCGCGCTAAAACGCTGGGTTGCCCGCATGAAAATGCAGCACAGCCGTAAACTGGTGATTGCGCTGCCTTATCTCTGGCTAACGCTGTTTTTCCTGCTGCCGTTTCTGATCGTGCTGAAAATCAGCTTTGCGGATATTGCCCGGGCGATTCCGCCTTACACCGATCTGATTAGCTGGGCCGACGATCAGTTCAGCCTGGTGCTTAACTTCGCCAACTATCTGCAGCTTACCGACGATCCGCTCTACATTGATGCTTACTTACAGTCGCTGAAAGTGGCGGCGATCTCCACGGTAATCTGCCTGCTGATCGGTTATCCGCTGGCGTGGGCGGTGGCGCACAGCAAACCGTCAATGCGCAGCATTCTGCTGTTGCTGGTGCTGCTGCCTTCCTGGACATCGTTTCTGGTTCGCGTCTACGCCTGGATGGGCTTGCTGAACAACAACGGCATTCTCAACCGTTTTCTGCTGTGGCTGGGCGTCATCGACCATCCGTTGGTAATCCTCTATACCAACACGGCGGTCTACATCGGCATTGTCTACTGTTATCTGCCGTTTATGGTGCTGCCGATCTACACCGCGTTGACGCGTATCGATTATTCTCTGGTGGAAGCGTCGCTGGATCTGGGTGCCCGACCGCTGAAGACTTTTTTCAGCGTTATCGTGCCGCTGACCAAAGGCGGCATTATTGCCGGTTCGATGCTGGTGTTTATTCCGGCGGTGGGCGAATACGTTATTCCTGAACTGCTTGGCGGCCCGGACAGCATCATGATTGGCCGAATTCTCTGGCAGGAGTTCTTTAACAACCGTGACTGGCCGGTGGCCTCGTCGCTGGCGGTGATTATTCTGCTGATTCTGATTCTGCCGATTATCTGGTTTCATAAACATCAAAACAAACAGCTGGGGGAGAAAGCATGAGTTTACCCGCCGTTCGATCCCCGTGGCGCCGCGTCATTTTGCTGGTGGGCTTTCTGTTTCTCTATGCGCCGATGGTGCTGCTGGTGGTCTACTCCTTTAACAGCTCGCAGCTGGTAACCGTATGGGAAAGCTGGTCGCTGCACTGGTATCGCGTGCTGTTTCAGGACAGCGCGATGATCAGCGCGGTTACGCTCAGCCTGACCATCGCCGCGCTGGCGGCCACCATGGCGGTGGTGCTCGGCACCATTGCAGCGGTGATCATCGTGCGCTTTGGTCGCTTTCGCGGTCATACCGGCTTTGCATTTATGCTGACGGCGCCGCTGGTGATGCCGGATGTGATAACCGGTCTATCGCTACTGCTGCTGTTTGTGGCGATGGCGCACGCGCTTGGCTGGCCCGCCGATCGCGGTATGCTGACCATTTGGCTGGCGCATGTCACCTTTTGTACCGCCTACGTGGCGGTGGTGATTAACGCCCGTTTGCGCGAACTCGATCGCTCAATCGAAGAAGCGGCGATGGATTTAGGCGCCGCGCCGCTGAAGGTCTTCTTTGTGATTACCGTACCGATGATCGCTCCGGCGCTGGTCACCGGCTGGCTGCTGGCCTTTACCCTGTCGCTGGACGATCTGGTGATTGCCAGTTTTGTCACCGGACCGGGCGCCACCACGCTGCCGATGGCGATTTTTGCCACCGTGCGTCGCGGGGTGAACCCGGAGATTAATGCGCTGGCGTCGCTGATTTTGCTGGTGGTGGGCATCGTTGGCTTTATCGCCTGGCGCCTGATGGCGCACGAAGAGAAGAAGCGAATACGCGATATTCAGAAAGCAAAACGTGGCTGAAATGCATAAAGTTTGCCACTATTCGGAAAGGGCCGCTTTGTCGGCCCTTTTTACGGAGTTGCACCATGTCTGAAACCTTTAAAACCGCGCCGCTGCATGATGCGCCGGTGCCGGTAATGATCGCGGGAATCGCGATTCTGGCGACGCGTACGCTGGGCGTCGCCATGCTGTTCCATGAGCTGGGCTTTCAGGAGATCGCCTCTTTTGTGCATCGCAGCGCGCAGGCGTGGGATTCCACGCTGATCTTTATCGCCAGCCAGCTGCTGTTTTGCATCGAGCTGCGCTGTGCGTTTATGTTGATGCGCGGCGCAAATCGAGGCCGCTGGGGCTACGCACTGACTCAGGCGATCGTGCTGAGCTACATGGTGGTAGCGTCGCTGGGCTGGGTGTATCCGGAGATTTTCAGCATCAGCGGTGAGAACGATGCGGAGATCGTCCATCGCGTGCTGCTGCAAAAGCTGCCCGATCTGTTGGTGCTGATATTGCTGTTTGTGCCCGCCAGCAGTCGGCAATATTTCCGTCACTGATGGTGCTATAATCGCGCGCTGCTTCAGAACACTCAACACAGGTTTAACATGCACTGCGCGCTTTATGACGCCAACCGCTGTCGCTCATGTCAGTGGCTGGAAAAATCCTATTCGCAACAGATCGACGACAAACAATCGCTGCTGCAACAGCTGCTGGCCGATCACCCGGTCGCCGAGTGGCGCGCACCGGTGCTCTCCGCGCAACAGGCGTTTCGCAACAAAGCGAAAATGGTGGTCAGCGGCAGCGTTGAGCGCCCGGTGCTTGGGCTGTTGCACGCCGACGGCGAAGCGGTGGATTTAACCGACTGCCCGCTCTATCCTGCGAGTTTCCGCACCGTTTTTGCTGCCCTGATCCCATTTATTGCCCGTGCCGGGCTGACGCCTTATCACGTTGCGCGCCGCCGTGGCGAACTGAAATTCGTCTTGCTCACCGAAAGCACGCGCGGCGAACTGATGCTGCGCTTTGTGCTGCGCTCAGAACAGAAGCTGACTCAGCTGCAGGCGGCGCTGCCATGGCTACAGGCGGAGCTGCCGCAGCTTAAGGTGATCACTGCCAATATTCAGCCGGTACCGATGGCGATTCTCGAAGGCAAAGAGGAGATCTTTCTCACCGCGCAGCACGCTCTGGCGGAACAGCTGAACGATGTGCCGCTGTCGATCCGCCCGCAGAGTTTTTTCCAGACCAACGCGCCGGTGGCTGCGCAGCTTTATCAAACTGCACGCGAGTGGGTGCGGGCGCTGCCGGTTGAGAGCATGTGGGATCTTTTTTGTGGGGTAGGCGGTTTTGGCCTGCATTGCGCAACCCCGCAGATGCGGTTGACCGGCATAGAGATCAGCGCTGAAGCGATCGCCTGCGCACAGCAGTCGGCGCAGGCGATGGGATTACACCAGGTGAACTTTGCCGCGCTGGATTCGACGCAGTTTGCCACCGGCAATGACAGCGCGCCACAGCTGGTGCTGGTCAATCCGCCACGGCGTGGCATTGGTGAAACGCTGTGTCAGTGGCTCAGCGAGATGGCGCCGCCGTGGATCCTCTACTCGAGCTGCAATGCACGCAGCATGGCGGACGATATCGCCCGTTTGCCGGATTACGCGGTGCAGCGGGTGCAGCTGTTCGACATGTTTCCCCATACCGCGCACTACGAAGTGCTGACACTGCTGGAGCGGAAAAGCTAAGGGCCGCCTGGCGGCCCTGAAGGAGGGCTTACTGCGGGAACCACTTATCGTTGATGCGCTGCAGGGTGCCGTCAGCTTTGGCGGCGTTCAGGGCAGCGTTGAGTTTTTCCAGCAGCGCGTGATTATCCAGACGCACGGCGATGCCTAAACCAGTGCCAAAATAGGCGGGATCGGTAATGTGTTCACCCACGGTATGCAGCTCAGGATTGGTTTTCAGCCACTGATTAACCACCGCGGTATCGCCAAATACGCCATCCAGCCGATTATTTTTCAAATCCAGAATGGCGTTCTGATAGCTGTCATAGGCCACGGCCACCACGTCAGGATGTTTCTCCAGCAGGTATTTCTGATGCGTGGTGCCATTTTCCATGCCGATACGCTTGCCTGCCAGCTGATCCTGTTGCGTGAAGTTTTTACTGCGGGCGATCACTACCGCGGAATTAGCGTAGTAAGGCTGGGTAAACGCCACCTGCTTGCTGCGCTCTGCGGTGATATCCATACCGGAGATCACCGCATCAAAACGGCGAAACTTCAGCGACGGGATCAGACTGTCAAACGCGTTATTGGTAAAGGTACAGTCAGCCTGCATCTTTTTGCACAGCGCTTTCGCTAAATCGATATCAAAACCCACTACCTGATTATTGCTGTCCAGCGACTCGAACGGCGGGTAAGTCGCGGATGAGGCAAAGCGAATGTTGTCAGCAGCGTGGGCAGTTAACGTGGCGGTTGCCAGCACGGCAGCCAGGATCCATCTGTTCATCAATATTGCTCCATAAGTTATGCGCCGTGCGCAGGTGCAGGCCGCGAAAAAGTCAGCAGGCGGGCAGGGCGGAAACCCTGCACCGTAAATCAGTTACGCCGTTCAAACGCCAGCGCGCGTCGCTCGATCAGCCGCATCATTAAGGTCAGCAGGCCGTTCACGCAGAGATAAATCAGTCCGGCGGCGGCGAACACCATCACATCATAGGTGCGGCCATATAGCAGCTGGCCGTGGCCCATCACTTCCATCAGCGTGATGGTGTAGGCCAGCGAGGTGCTTTTAAACACCAGCACCACTTCATTCGAATAGGAAGAGAGCGCGCGTTTAAAGGCATAGGGCAACAAGATACGCAGCGTATCATTGCGATTCATCCCCAGCGCCGCGCACGACTGCCACTGGCCAGCAGGAATCGCTTTCACCGCGCCGTAAAACAGCTGTGTGGTGTAGGCAGCACTGTTTAGCGAGAGCGCCAGCAGCGCACAGAGCCAGGGCTGCGACAGCAGATGCCACAGCCAGGGAATGTTCTGGATAGACGGAAACTGGCCGGGACCGTAGTAGATCAGGAAGATCTGCACCAGCAGCGGCGTGCCGGTAAACAGAGTGATATAGCCCCTGGTCAGCTGACTGACCACCGGCACCTTCAGCGCCAGCACCACGGTAAACAGCAGCGACAGCACCAGCGCGGCAATCAGTGAAGCCAGGGTGAGCGTCAGGCTGGTTTGCAGGCCTTTCATTAATTCAGGTAAGTAGGCGAGCATCAGCTGTCACCTCGCTCAAAACGGGTGGTGCGCAGTTCAATGCGTCGCAGCACCGCCTGGCTCAGCAGCGTAATCACCAGATAGATTGCCGCGGCGATCAGAAACCAGTTGAACGGCTCCTGCGTGCGTGTGGCAATGCTGCGGGTTTGCAGCATCAGATCGTTTACGCTGATCAGCGACACCAGCGCGGTATCCTTCAGCAATACCAGCCACTGATTACCCAGGCCGGGCAGCGCATGACGCCACATCTGTGGCAGGATCAGCCGGAAAAAAATGGCGCTTTTCTTCATGCCCAGCGCCTGCCCCGATTCCCACTGGCCCTGTGGCACGGCACGCAGCGCGCCGCGCAGAGTTTGCGAAGCGTAAGAAGCATACAGAATGGCCAGCGCGATTACGCCGCACAGAAACGGACTGACGTCGAAATTTTCGATGTTGACCTGAATCGGCAGCTGAAACAGGCCAAAATTCAGCGTAAAGCCGTCGGAGAGCAGCAACAGCAACTGCGAGGCGCCGAAGTAGATAAACAGCACCACGAGAATTTCTGGCAGGCCGCGAAACAGCGTCACCAGGCCCGTGCCGAGCCAGGCAACCGGGCGCCAGCGTGCTGATTCCCAGGCAGCGAAAATCATCGCCAGCACCAGGCCAACCACCAGAGCGGAAAGGGCAAGGCCGACGGTCATCCCGGCGGCGCTTGCGAGAGGCATGATCTCATTCATTTAATTATTGCTGAAACCATTTGCTGTAGATGGTTTTGTAGGTGCCATCGGCTTTGATCTTATCCAGCGCGGTATTGAACTGGCTCTGCAGGGCGCTGTTACCCTGGCGAACCGCAATGCCGAGGCCGGTGCCGAAGTAGGCTTTGTCAGTGACTTTATCGCCGACCGCTGCCAGATTAGCGTTTTGCTTCAGCCATTCGTTCACCACCGCCGTATCGCCAAATACCGCATCGATACGGCCATTTTTCAGGTCGAGCACGGCATTTTGATAGCTGTCGTAAGGCACAGTGGTGATCTCACTGTGACGATCGCCAAGGTACTTTTGATGCGTGGTGCCGTTCTGCACGCCAACGCGTTTGCCTTTCAGCGCGGCGATATCAGCAACTTTGCCTTTTTGCGCGACGAACAGCGCTGAATTATCGTAATAAGGCTTGCTGAACAGTACCTGCTTCTCGCGATCCGGCGTGATATCCATGCCTGCCATTACCGCGTCGAAGCGGCGGAATTTCAGGCTGGGGATCAGGCTGTCGAACGCCTGATTCGTAAAGGTGCAGGTGGCGTCGATCTCTTTACACAGCGCGTTAGCCAGATCGACATCAAAGCCCTGAATCTTGTTGTTGGCATCAACGAACTCAAACGGAGGATAGGACGCTTCCGTCGCGAATCGGATGGTCTGCGCAGCGGTTGCGCTCAGGCTGCAGCCGGCAATCAGCGCGGCAAGAATGATTTTTTTCATTAGAGAATCCTGCGTTAGTGCGAAAGATAATGAGCAAACGCGTCGGTTTGCGGCTGTGTAAATCGGCTGGCGTCACCCTGTTCCACGATGTGGCCGTTTTCCATATAGACCACGCGACTGGCGGTTTTACGGGCCACTTCCACTTCATGGGTAACAATCACCTGCGTAATGCGGGTTTGCGCCAGCTCACGAATAATGGCAACAATTTGGGCGGTAATTTCAGGATCGAGCGCGGCGGTAGGCTCATCAAACAGCAGTACCTGCGGCTCCATCATCAGCGCACGGGCAATGGCCACGCGCTGCTGTTGACCGCCGGAAAGGTGCAGCGGGAAACGATCGCTATAAGGCGTCAGACGCAGGCGGTCCAGCAGTTTTTCAGCACGGGCACGCGCCTGATCTTTGCTCAGGCCCAGCACACGGCAGGGCGCTTCCGTCAGGTTTTGCATAACGGTAAGGTGCGGCCAGAGATTGTATTGCTGAAAGACCATGCCGACATTCTGCCGCAGCGCACGAATCGCTGCTTCAGAAGGGCGTTTGCTGAAGTCAAAATGGGTGCCAGCGATCGACAGGGTGCCCGAGCGCGGTGCCTCAAGCAGGTTAAGCACGCGCAGCAATGAACTCTTGCCTGCGCCGCTTGGGCCCAGCAATACCAGCGTTTCGCCTTCCGGGCAGTTCAGATCGATATCGAACAGCGCCTGATGCGGGCCATAGAAACAATTAATGCCGTTTAGTTGAATACTCATGCGCCAAAAGTGAATAGCAATTGATGCGGCAAATCTTAACGTCAACAGCATAGTTATGCAATTCAGCTGCGTTAAAATTTATTAATGATAAGCAGGATAACTGAATCGTAGCACAACGTGATGCGGAGCGGGCGGCTAGCAGGCGCATCATTAAGCGATGCGCCATATCAGTTATTTTCTCAACATCTCGCTCAGCGAGCCGCCGTCAGCGTGAGGCGCGCTGGCCGCATAGCGCACATCGTCTACTGCCCAGCAGTTGCCTTCATGCACCATCAGCACTTCATCCTGCCATTGCTTATCGTCACGGCTTAGGCTGACGCGCAGCGGAATATTGCGTGCATCACGATTGGGAATGGATGAGGCATCGGCAACGCTGGCTTCGGTTGGTCCGGCGGCCACGCTGGAGAAGAGATCGCCCTGATAACGCGCGTTCTGCTCACCGTTAGCTTTTACCAGTGACTGATAAAGTTTGTCGCTCAGATAAGGGCGATATTTCGCCAGTAGCTGGGCGTTGGGCAGCCCCTGCGTCGGCTGAGCGGTGCGCAGATCGTAAAACTGCTGTGCGACGCTGTCCGGGCCGCCTTCAACGCAGCTGCCAAAACGCGGGCCGTTATCTTTGTAAACCGGCTCAACGGTGGTGCAGGCGCTAAGCAGCAGCGCCGCGGGAATCAGCGCAGCGAACGCAATGTTTTTCATCACTATTTCCTTGTTGTTATCTGGCAAAGCGGGTTTTTTAGCATAAAGTATAGCCATGGTTCTAAGCCGCACGGGCTAAAGTCGTGCTCAACGTCAAATTAGGGAGCGAATAATGCAGTTTTCCACCACCCCCACGCTGGAAGGTCAACCGATCACTGAGTATTGCGGTGTCGTCACTGGCGAAGCGATTCTCGGTGCCAATATTTTTCGCGACTTTTTTGCCGGCATTCGCGACATTGTTGGCGGCCGATCGGGCGCCTATGAAAAAGAGCTGCGTAAAGCCCGCCAGATCGCCTTTGCGGAGCTGGAAGCTCAGGCCAGCGCGCTGGGTGCCAATGCGGTGGTTGGCATTGATATCGATTACGAAACCGTTGGCAAAGACAGCAGTATGCTGATGGTCAGCGTTAGCGGCACGGCGGTCAAAACCCGCTGATGCGCATCCGGTGTTTACTGCTGGCGCTGTTCGCGTTGGCAGGCTGTCAGAACGGCCATTATGAAGCGCGTGACGGCTATGCGGTGGACAAAACTCACCCGGCGCTGGGTGCCCGGCCACGCGTTAAAGTGGTTGTTTTACATTATACCGCTGAAGATTTACCGAGTTCGCTGGCGACGCTAACCGATCGTGAGGTCAGTGCGCATTATTTGATTCCGGCGCATCCCAGCCGCTGGCGAGGCCAACCCGCCGTCTGGCAGCTGGTGCCGGAATCGCAGCTGGCATGGCACGCCGGGCCAAGCTTCTGGCGCGGCGCAACACGGCTCAACGATACGTCAATCGGCATTGAGCTGGTCAATCCTGGCTATCGCCGCACGCCAGGCGGCCTGGTGTGGCAGCCTTATACGCCTCAGCAGATAGCCGCGCTGACGCCGCTGCTGCGCGATATCGTGCAGCGTTACGGCATCTTGCCGGTCAATATTGTTGGGCACAGCGATGTTGCGCCACAGCGCAAACAGGATCCGGGACCGCTGTTTCCCTGGCAGCCGTTAGCCAGCCTTGGACTGGGTGCCTGGCCGGCCGCTGAACGGGTCGCCGCATTGCGACAGGGTATCCGTGACGACGATCCAGCTTTGACGCAGCGGCTGCTAAACGCGCTGGCGCGCTATGGCTATGGATTACCGGAAACGCTCACTGCGCGACAGCAGCAAAAAGTCATCGCGGCTTTTCAGATGCATTTTCGGCCAGCGGATTATCGCGGCATTGCCGATGCGGAAACGCTCGCTATCGCCGAAGCGCTACTGGAGAAATATGGCGAGGCGGAATAGCCTCGCCTGAAGATCAGGCGGCGAGAAATGCGCGCCACTCGCGCACCACGGTTTCCAGCGCCTGACGATCGACGTCAATGTGCGTCACCAGGCGCGTGCGCTGACCCGTAAACAGCGCAATGCCGCGCGCCTTCATCCACAGGCGCAGCGGCTCAGCCTGTTCGGCAGGTATCGCCGCAAACACCATGTTGGTGTTCTGACTGGTCACCTGCACGCCAATATCACGCAGCGCCGCTGCCAGCCAGGCAGCATTATCGTGATCGACCTGTAGACGTTCAACGTTATGCTGTAACGCGTACAGACCCGCCGCTGCCAGAATTCCCGCCTGACGCATGCCGCCACCGGTCATTTTGCGCCAGCGCTTCGCCTGCTCAATGTAGTCACGATCGCCGCAGAGCACAGAACCCACCGGCGTGCCCAGCCCTTTGGACAGGCAGATCGACAGGGTATCGCAATGGCGGGTCAGCGTTTCCAGCGTGACGCCTTGCGCCACCACGGCATTAAAGATGCGCGCACCGTCCACGTGCAGCGCCAGTTTGTGCTCACGGGTGAAGGCCATTGCCTGTTGCAGATAATCCAGCGGTAACACTTTGCCGTTGTGGGTGTTTTCCAGACTGAGCAGGGTAGTGTGGGCAAAGTGAATATCGTTGGGTTTGATGAACTGTGCCACGACATCCAGCGGCAAAGTGCCGTCATCGGCCGCCAGGATTGGTTGCGGTTGGATACTGCCCAACACCGCCGCACCGCCCCCTTCATACTTATAATTGTGCGCCAGCTGGCCCACAATATATTCATCGCCGCGCTGGCAGTGGCACAGCAGCGCGACCAGATTGGCCTGCGTGCCGGTGGGGAAAAACAGCGCCGCCTGCTTACCGCTCATTTCCGCCAGGGTGTCCTGAAGCTGGTTGACGGTGGGATCGTCGCCATACACATCATCGCCTGTTTCAGCTTTCATCATGCTGCTGAGCATTGCGCTGCCGGGCCGGGTCACTGTATCGCTGCGTAAATCGATCACGTTTTGCTCCCTGTAAAAAAGGGCACCGCAGTGCCCGTATTCGCCTGAGATTGTTTTACCGCAGCCAGTTGGTTTTCGCCAGTTCAACCACCTCATCGCCGCGTCCATTCATGATCGCGCGCAACATATAAAGGCTGAAACCTTTGGCCTGTTCCAGTTTTATTTGCGGTGGCATGGCCAGCTCATCGGTCGCGGTGATGACATCCACCAGTACCGGACCGTCGTGCGCGAAGGCTTCCTGCAGTGCGCCATCGAGGTCGGAGGCTTTTTCGACGCGAATGCCTTTCACGCCACACGCCGCGGCAATCGCCGAGAAGTCAGGATTGTGCAGTTCAGTGCCGTCAGTCAGATAGCCGCCTGCTTTCATCTCCATCGCTACAAAGCCGAGCACGCTGTTGTTGAAGATCACCAGCTTAACCGGCAGCTTGAGTTGAGCGACGGTAATAAAATCGCCCATCAGCATGCTAAAGCCGCCGTCACCGCACAGGGCGATAACCTGACGGTCGCGGTCGATGGCCTGCGCTCCCAGCGCCTGCGGCATCGCATTGGCCATTGAACCGTGGTTGAACGAACCGAGCAGACGCCGTTTGCCGTTCATCTCCAAATAACGCGCCGCCCAAACGGTTGGTGTACCGACATCACAGGTGAAAATGGCGTCGTCGTTGGCGTAGCGGCTGATTTGCTGGGCAACATACTGTGGATGGATCGCCTGCTTATCGTTGGCGGTGGCGAGATCGTCGAGATCTTTTCGCGCGTCGCGGTAATGTTTCAGCGCGCTCTCAAGATGATGACTGTCCGCTTTATTACTGAGCTTCGGTAACAGCGCGCTGAGGGTCGATTTCACATCTCCAACCAGCGCCATATCGACGTGGCAGTGCGAACCGATACTGCCTGGGTTAATGTCGATTTGAATGATTTTTGCCGACTGCGGATAAAACGCGCGGTAGGGGAATTGCGTACCCAGCAGGATCAGCGTATCGGCATTCATCATCGCCTGAAAACCGGATGAAAAGCCGATCAGGCCGGTCATGCCAACGCTATAGGGATTATCATATTCAATGTGTTCTTTGCCGCGCAGCGCATGCACCACCGGCGCTTTCAGCGTGGCGGCCAGTTCAATCACTTCCGCATGCGCACCGGCACAGCCGCTGCCGCACATCAGCGTGACGTTGCTCGCCTCATTCAGCGCCGCCGCCAGTTTTTCCAGCTCCTCGTGACGCGGGATGATCAGCGGGGCCTGCGGAGGATACCACTCGGCAGAAGCGTGTTCCGGTGCCAGCTGCAGCGCAACATCGCCGGGTAACACCACCACGGAAACGCCACGGTTAAGGATCGCTTTACGCATGGCGATGCCGAGCACCTGAGGCAACTGTTCGGCGCTGGAAACCAGCTCGCAGTAATGGCTGCATTCACGAAACAGCTCCTGCGGATGCGTTTCCTGGAAGTAACCGCTGCCAATTTCGCTGGAAGGAATGTGCGCTGCGATAGCCAGCACCGGCACCTGATTGCGGTGGCAATCGAACAGGCCGTTGATCAGATGTAGGTTACCTGGCCCGCAAGAGCCGGCACACACCGCCAGCTCGCCGGTAATATGCGCTTCGGCACCGGCGGCAAAGGCCGCAACCTCTTCATGGCGCGTTGGCATCCACTCAATGGTGCCCATGCGATTCAGGCTGTCGCTCAAGCCGTTGAGGGAGTCGCCGGTAACGCCCCAAATCCGTTTCACGCCGGCGTTTTCCAGTGTCTTCGCAACCAGCGCCGCAACGGTATTTTTCATGATTAGCTCCTTTCAGCTGTATGGCCCACATCCGTGGCCGGTAATGACAGTGAAAAAAGCATAGCTGAGCGAAAGAGGATCGGGCGGCGAAAAGTGCGCCCGATCACATTCAGGAAACAAACAGGGCGATGAGTACCGGTGCCAGCAGGCTCAGTAAAAAGCCATGCACAATCGCGGCGGGAACAATTTCATTGCCGCCTGAGCGCTGCAGCACCGGCAGGGTGAAGTCCATTGAGGTGGCGCCACATAATCCCAGCGCGCTGGAGCGATGTTGCGAAATTAAGCCAGGAATCAGCATGATGGCGATCAGTTCACGCAGCAGATCGTTGAAAAAGGCCGCGCTGCCAATTACCGGGCCGAAGGATTCGGTCATCAGAATGCCGGACAGCGAGTACCAGCCGAAGCCGCTCGCCAGCGCCAGGCCGGTGTGAATCGGTAATCCGAGCAGCAGCGCAGCAATGGCTCCGCCTGCCAGCGCGCTCACGCAGACCGTCGCCGCCACAATTGTGCCACGCCGATTAAGCACAATTTGTCGAACCGTCATGCCGCTACCGCGCAGCTGCATACCCACCAGAAACAGCAGAAAGATCAACGCATATTCGCTGGCTTCACCGGCATGGGTCAGCGGTGACCAGTGGGTCAAGCCAGGCAGAAAGCCCGCTACCACCACGCCGCACAGCTTCAGTGAGTCGAGCGCCATATTCAGCCGCGACGGCAACGCCTGCTGCTTGTGCGCATGCCGCCACGGCATTTTTTTCTCCAGCAGCCGCAACGCCAGCAGATTGCAGATCAGAATAGCGACCACGCTAACCAGGGCAACGTGAAAAATCGCCAACAGGTTGCTGCTGAGGTTATCGAGAAAGGCGAGGCTGATGCCCATAAAAAAAAGAATGACGTAAACCATGCCGCTGAGCAGACGATTGACCATGCCCAGTATCGCCGGGCGACGTAAAGGCAGTAAATAACCAAGAATCAGAGGAATAAGGATAATTAACAGGCCGGAATACATGAATCGCGCTCGTCCGTGAAAAAGTAACGGACACGCTATCCAAAAACGATCGCAGCGTAAACCCTGCTCACAGAATAAACTTTTTGTGCCCTGCATCACGACTAAGCCGGTGGCACCAGCCGTTAAATATGATTGCGTTTGGCACGCTACTATAGCGTCTGTTTTTCATGCAGCTGACGGGCGAAAAAGCGCAGGCGAGCAGGCAGTTCGGCGTTAACGTTGTGAAAAAGCGTCGGGTGGAAAAAATAAAAATGCCAGCGGCGATGGCTGGCATTTTTCAACGGGGTTGTACAGAATAGCCAGAGTCAGGCGGTAGCCTGTAACTCGACGGGAACAATAACGCTGGCATGGTTGCCTTTGGGTCCCGGATGAACATCAAACTGGACATGCTGCCCGGCTTTCAGGGTTCTGTATCCTTCCATTTGAATCGTGGAGTAGTGCGCGAAAATATCCTCGCCGCCATCACCTGGGCAGATAAAGCCGAAGCCCTTGGCGTTATTGAACCATTTAACTGTACCCGTCTCCATGCTCTGGATCCCTCGCAAGACATTGTATTCGGTAGGTGAGGTAACATGCTGTGAGCTGATTGCTCAAATCTCAAACAGCTGTGCCTGTAGAATGTAGAGAAACCCTACGGGGCGTCAAGCAATCGGGCAGGGAAGGCGGCAGGAAAATCTTTAAAATTTGAAGCGGTTAACGCTATTGCAAATTTTGTGATGGGGGTCGCGCTAACTATTTTTGTACATCTTTCCACACGCGGCCCAGGTCCTGAAGCACGTGTTAAACTTGAAGCAGTGAGGTGACGCCTCCTGCTCGTCACGCAGAACAGCAACGGAATTTTCATGGCAAACACTAACGACTGGCTTAATTTTGAACATCTTGCAGATGACAAACTGCGCGAAGGGCTTAAGCCACCTTCAATGTATAAAGTTATACTGAACAATGACGATTATACGCCTATGGAATTTGTTATTGACGTTCTGCAAAAGTTCTTTTCTTATGATATTGAACGTGCAACGCAACTGATGCTTAGAGTGCACTACCAGGGAAAGGCCATTTGCGGTGTATTTACCGCTGAAGTCGCAGAGACAAAAGTGGCAATGGTGAATCAATACGCGAAGGAAAATGAGCATCCGTTGCTGTGCACGCTGGAAAAAGCCTGAGGTTATCCCCATATCGGGAATGATTGTCAGACTATAATTGGGGGAGGTGCCTAATGCTCAATCAAGAACTGGAACTCAGTTTAAATATGGCTTTCGCCAGAGCGCGTGAGCACCGTCATGAATTTATGACCGTCGAGCATTTGTTGCTGGCACTGCTCAGTAACCCGTCGGCCAGAGAGGCATTGGAAGCCTGTACGGTGGATATTGTCGCTCTTCGGCAGGAACTTGAAGCCTTCATCGAACAAACCACACCGGTGCTGCCCGTCAGCGAAGAGGAGCGTGACACACAACCTACGCTCAGCTTCCAGCGCGTTCTGCAGCGTGCGGTGTTCCATGTCCAGTCATCGGGTCGCAGCGAAGTCTCCGGCGCAAACGTGCTGGTGGCAATTTTCAGCGAACAGGAATCGCAGGCAGCTTATCTGCTGCGCAAACATGAAGTTAGCCGTCTTGACGTCGTGAACTTTATTTCACACGGCACGCGTAAAGATGAACCGGGCCAGGCGCCAGGCGCAGAAAATCCGGTAAACGAAGAGCAGGCAGGCGGGGAGGAACGTATGGAAAACTTCACCACCAATCTCAACCAGCTTGCTCGCGTCGGCGGTATCGATCCGCTTATCGGCAGGGATAAAGAGCTGGAACGTACTATCCAGGTTCTTTGTCGCCGCCGTAAAAACAATCCGCTGTTAGTGGGTGAATCGGGCGTCGGTAAAACGGCGATCGCCGAAGGACTCGCCTGGCGTATTGTGCAGGGCGACGTGCCGGAAGTGATCAAAGATTGCACCATCTATTCGCTGGATATCGGTTCACTGCTGGCAGGAACAAAATACCGTGGTGACTTTGAGAAGCGTTTTAAAGCGCTGCTGAAGCAGCTGGAGCAGGACACCAGTAGCATCCTGTTTATCGATGAGATTCACACTATCATCGGTGCCGGTGCCGCCTCTGGTGGACAGGTCGATGCTGCTAACCTGATCAAGCCATTGCTGAGCAGCGGCAGGATTCGGGTAATGGGTTCCACGACCTATCAGGAATTCAGCAATATCTTTGAAAAAGATCGCGCCCTGGCGCGTCGTTTCCAGAAAATTGATGTGACTGAGCCTAGCGTTGAAGAAACCGTTCAGATTCTCAACGGCCTGAAGCCGAAGTATGAAGCGCACCATGACGTTCGCTACACCGCGAAAGCGGTACGGGCGGCGGTTGAGCTCGCCGTGAAGTACATCAACGATCGTCATCTGCCCGATAAGGCCATTGACGTTATTGATGAAGCGGGCGCGCGTAGCCGTCTGATGCCGGCCAGCAAGCGCAAGAAAACGGTCAACGTGGCTGATATCGAATCTGTGGTGGCCCGTATTGCGCGTATTCCGGAACAGAGCGTGTCGGCAACCGACCGCGATACGCTGAAAAATTTGGGCGAGCGCCTGAAAATGTTGGTGTTCGGACAGGATGACGCTATCGAAGTGCTGACTGAAGCGATCAAAATGAGCCGTGCAGGTCTTGGCCAGGATCGCAAACCGGTGGGTTCTTTCCTGTTTGCCGGTCCAACCGGTGTCGGGAAAACTGAAGTGACGGTTCAGCTGGCAAAAGCGCTGGGCATTGAGCTGCTGCGTTTTGATATGTCGGAATACATGGAGCGCCACACCGTGAGCCGGTTGATCGGTGCGCCTCCAGGTTATGTAGGCTTTGATCAAGGCGGTTTGTTAACTGACGCCGTTATCAAACATCCGCACGCGGTCGTGCTGCTGGATGAGATTGAAAAAGCGCACCCGGATGTCTTTAACCTGCTACTGCAGGTAATGGACAACGGTATGCTGACCGATAACAATGGACGCAAAGCAGATTTCCGCAACGTGGTATTTGTCATGACCACCAACGCTGGCGTACGCGAAACCGAGCGCAAGTCGATTGGCCTGATTCAACAGGACAACAGCACTGACGCGATGGAAGAGATCAAAAAGATCTTTACCCCAGAGTTTCGTAACCGCCTCGACAATATTATGTGGTTTAACCACCTTTCACCTGAGGTTATTCATCAGGTGGTAGACAAGTTTATTGTCGAATTGCAGGCCCAACTTGATGCCAAAGGCGTGTCGCTGGAAGTCAGTGACGAAGCGCGCGACTGGCTGGCTGAGAAAGGGTATGACAAAGCGATGGGTGCGCGACCAATGGCGCGTGCCGTGCAGGAAAACCTGAAGAAACCGCTGGCGAACGAGCTGCTGTTCGGCTCGCTGGTGGATGGAGGATCGGTGTCGGTTGCTCTCGACAAAGAGAAAAACCAGCTCACCTATCACTTCATGAGCGCGACAAAAAACAAAACGGAAGGCACGGTGCATTAATCACTGATGTCTGAATGCAAAAAGGCCGGATAATATATCCGGCCTTTTTTTATCGCCCTGTTTGCATCAAACGCTGGCGAAACTAAGCTGCAAACTAACGACTACGGAAGACAATGCGGCCTTTGCTCAGGTCGTACGGGGTCAGCTCAACTGTGACTTTGTCGCCCGTCAGGATGCGGATGTAGTTTTTGCGCATTTTACCGGAGATATGAGCGGTTACCACGTGCCCGTTTTCCAATTCAACGCGGAACATGGTGTTAGGCAACGTATCAAGTACGGTACCCTGCATTTCAATGTTGTCTTCTTTGGCCATCGAATCCTCTGGGTGGACTACCATTGTTTTGAACCGGCAAGATAATGCCCAATTCAAAGAATTATGTAAAGAATTGTTGGTGATTTCACCAACGCTTCGCTGTGCCTGACGCAATGACGCAAGCACAAAGCTCAGAATGAGGTGTTATGGTTATGGGACGTCAGCGGGAGAATTTCGGGCCAGGAATCTGCATCAAACGCCTCCATGTGCACGTTTGCAACAGTATTGAAGTGCGTAAAGATTCTCAGCCTGGTAATTCCGGATTCGCATACGCGAAAAGCGGACGACATACCAAACGCTGGAATTGTATCACTTTTGCCGGAAGTTGTGTGCAAAACATCGTTTCAACGCCTTAAAAAAGGCGTTGTGACTGCCAACAAGCGGGATCAACAGGTTGATTCGCCAGTTCGTCCAGCTGCTCCAGATAGGCTGCGCGGCTGATATCCACCGCGCCCAGCGATGCGGTGTGTGCATTCAGCACCTGGCAATCGATCAATTTGCCGTGATAGCGCATAAAGTGCTGACAAAAAACCAGCAGTGCGGTTTTGGAAGCGTTCTCCTGGCGGCTGAACATCGATTCGCCGCAAAATATTTGTCCCAGCGCCAGACCGTACATACCGCCAACCAGTTCGCCCTCTGCCCACACTTCGATGGAGTGCGCCTGCTGCATAGCAAACAGACGGCTCCATGCGCGCCTGACCTCATTGGTAATCCAGGTGCCTTCGTTGCGATCGCTGGCACAGCCAGCAACCACCGCGTCAAAGTCGTGATTAAGTGTCACCTGATAAGGCGAATGGCGATGAAATCGTTTCATGCTGCGACTGAGATGAAAGGTGGCGGGATCCAGCACGGCGCGGGGATCGGGTGACCACCACAAAATAGGGTCGCCAGGCGAGAACCACGGAAAAATGCCGTTGTGATAAGCATTGAGCAGGCGGGCAGGCGAGAGATCGCCGCCCATCGCCAGCAGGCCATTAGGTTCACGCAGCGCCATCGACGGCGGGGGGAAATTCAATGATTCACGGGAAAGCTGAACCAGTCTCATCACACTCTCTTCTCATCAAATTGCAGGCTAAGACTATAGCGTAAACGGCTGGTGAAAAGCGCGGTAGTGACTCGCTTTTGAGAGCAGTTCCAGATGGCTGCCCTGTTCAACGATTCGGCCTTCTGCCATCAGGCAGATGCGATCCATATGCTGCAGGCCCTGCAGTCGGTGCGTCACCATAATCACAGTTTTATCACGGCTCAGGCGCTGGAGCAGCGCCAGAATCTGCTTTTCCGTCTCGGCATCGAGGCCTTCGGTTGGCTCATCCAGCAACCAAATCGGGCCGTTGTGCAATAGTGCACGTGCAATGCCCAACCGACGACGTTCACCACCGGAAAGGTCTCTGCCGCCTTCACCCAGCCAGGCATCCAGCCCGTGCGGGTCGAGCAGCAATTTCTCCAGCCCGGTTTGGCGTAGAGCATCAATCATGCTGTCATCAGAGGCGGAGGCGCAGGCGATTTGTAGATTCTCACGCAGCGTTTGATTAAACAGATGCACCCGTTGCGTTACCACGGTGAGGGTTGCCCGCAGCGCCGCTTCACTCCAGTTTTGTAATGGGACTCCGCTTAGCAGGATGGTGCCCTGTTGCGGATCCCATGCCCGCGTGAGCAGGTTCAGCAGCGTGGATTTGCCACAGCCGGTGTAACCCAGCAACGCCACTTTCTCACCTGCACGCAAATGTAAATCCACCGCGTCGACCGCTGGCTGCGCGCTGCCCGGATAGCTAAAGGTCACCGCCTGCAGGTCAATTGAAGCCGCCGTGAGCACCGATGAGGTTTCTGGAAAACGCACCGTCGGCGGTTGCTCAATGATATCGGTAATGCGCTCTGCAGCGCGGGTGACCTGGCTGAGATGCAAAAACGCGGTGGCCAGCGGGCCCAGCGCCTCAAAAGCTGCCAGCGTGCAAAACACCACTAAAGCCAGCAGGGCGCTTGGCTGAGCGTGATCGTCTACGCCCGCTGCCGCCAGCCAGAGTACGGACACCACACTGGCGCCGGTGATGATCGTCAGCAACGCCTGTGAACAGGCCGCCAGCGTAGTCTGACGACGCTGTGCCTGCTGCCATTGTTCTTCTGTCTCATCCAGTCGCTGGCGCCATAATGCTGCCATGCCGAAAATTTGCAGTTCAGCCTGCGCCTGCAGCCAGCCGGTCAGGCGATCGCGCCAGACGCCGCGCAGCACACTGATGGCGTGTCCGCCAGGCTGGCCCAGCCGATAAAAAAGCAGCGGTAACAGGCATAGCGTCAACAGCATAATGCTACCGACCAGCAACCCGAGCTTCAGGTCGAGATAGCCTAAACCCAGAGCGACCACCAGCGTCACGATCACCGCGCTGATCAGCGGCGAGATAATGCGCAGGTAAAGATGATCCAGCGTATCGACATCCGCAACAAAACGGTTAAGCAGCTCACCCTGACGAAATCTCATCAGCCCGGCAGGCGCCAGCGGCAGCAGGGCACTGAAGGTATGCACGCGCAAAAAACGCAGTACCCGGAATGTCGCATCGTGGCTGACCAGTCGTTCAAAATAGCGCGACGCGGTACGCACAATCGCCGTGCCGCGCACGCCCGCTGCAGGAAGCATATAGTTGAAAGTGGTTAAGCCCGCTGCGCCCGCCAGCGAAGAGGCGGCGAGAAACCAGCCCGACAACGTGAGCAGTCCGATGCTGGCCAGCAGGGTCAACAGCGCAAGCACCACACCGAGACTGAGCAGCCAGAATTGCCGACGCCACAGGCGAAAAAATGGCAGCAATGCTTTCATCGTTCCGTCTCCTTGCGCTGTTGCAACAGAGAAAATAGCGGGCCGGGCAGGTGATGCAATGCATCCCAACTGCCTTGCTGAATGATTTTTCCGTCGCGCATCACCCAGATTTCATCCCACGCCGCCAGTTCAGACATTCGGTGCGTCACCATCAGCGTGGTCTGCTGATAAGACGCGTTAATCAACGCCTCCGTAATACGCTGATGGTGGTGCGCATCCAGGCTGGCGCCCGGCTCATCCAGCAGCAGCAAGGCAGAAGGTTTCATGAGCGCTCTGGCAACGGCCACCCGCTGTGCCTGACCTACCGAGAGACGCAGAGCATGTTCGCCCACTTCGGTTTCCAGGCCCTGCGGCAACAGTGGCAAAAACTCATCGATACCACAGGCAGCGATAACCGCAGGCAGGCGTTCAGTCTCTGCGCCTGCAGGTAGCAGATTTTCACCCAGCGTTGTGGCAGGCAGTTGCGGATTCTGGCCAACCCAGCTAAGGCATTGATGCCATTGCGTGGGAGCAAGTTCGCGAAGTTCAATGCCGCCAATGCGTAACGAGCCCTGATAGGGAAGAAAGCCGAGCAGTGCATTGATCAATGAGGTTTTGCCCGCGCCGCTTTGCCCAACCACAGCCACGCGCCTGCCTGGCGGCAGGCTAAACGTCAGCGGCCCGGCCAGCAGCGTACCGGCTGGCGAACAGATCACCAAATCGCAGGCCTCAATATTCAAGACGGTAGCAGCGGGCAGGTTAGTGCCCTGATGAGGCGCGGGATGATCCTGTGAGAGAAACTGTTCAAGTACGTCGGCCGCACCCACCGCCTGCGCTTTGGCATGATAAAAGGTGCCCAAATCGCGCAATGGTTGAAAGAATTCCGGTGCCAGCACCAGCACCAGAAATCCGGCGAACAGCGTGACGCCACTATTGTAGTGACCGAAGTTCAACTCGCCGAGATAGGAGAAGCCAAAATAGACCGCCACAATGGCAATCGCCAGCGAGGCGAAAAACTCCAGTACCGCCGAAGAAAGAAAGGCCAGGCGCAGCACTTCCATCGTGCGCAGACGAAAATCTTCTGTTGCCTGGCCAATATGCTGTTTTTCCGCCTCGCCACGATGAAACAGCCGCAGCGTATCGAGCCCGCGCAAACGGTCAAGAAAGTCGCCGCTGAGACGCGCAAGGGCAGCAAAGTTACGGCGGTTAGCATCAGCAGCGCCAAGTCCAACCAGCGCCATAAACAGCGGAATCAACGGCGCTGTGGCAAACAGAATCAGCGCGGCGGCCCAGTTTATCGGCAGGACTGTTAAAAGAATAACCAGTGGAATCAGCAGCGCCAGCGTCATCTGTGGCAGGTAGCGCGCGTAATAATCCTGCATGTCCTCAATTTGCTCCAGGAGCAGGCTCGACCAACTACCCGCCGGTTTGCCCTGGATCCAGGCCGGACCTGACTGCTGTAGCCTGTTCAATACCTGCTGACGTAGCGCACGACGAATCGCCAGGCCAGCCATAAACCCGGCGCGTTCACGCAGAAAATTAACCGCAGCGCGCAGCACAAAGCAGCCGAAGAGAGCGATAAACAGGAGGAGCAGATCGTGGCGGTCGGCGTTGTGCTGAATCAGTGCCTGCAACAGCGAAGCGAGCGTCCAGGCTTGCAGTACGATCATCACCGCTGCCAGCGCGCCAAGCAACGAGCAGACATGAAGCCAGCGTTGACCATGCGAACGCTGCTGGCGCAGCCAGCGGCTGAGAAACTGTTGACGCGTTTTATTCATCGTTGACCGTCTACAAAGGCGATGGCACTCGCAAAAGCGCCACTCAGGATGCCGAAAAATGTATCACGGAGACAATAAAAAAGGCGACTGCATAAGCGTCGCCTTTGGTAATTAAGATCGACTGATTAACAACTTAGCGATCGTTTTTAACCAGCCCATCCAGATAGCGCTCGGCATCCAGAGCAGCCATACAGCCGGTACCGGCAGAAGTGATAGCCTGACGATAGGTATGGTCCATCACATCACCTGCGGCAAAGACACCTGGGATGCTGGTCTGCGTGGCGTTACCGTGCAAACCGGACTGCACGGTAATGTAGCCATTTTCCAGATCAAGCTGGTCGGCAAAAATAGCGGTATTTGGGCTGTGGCCGATAGCGATGAACACGCCTGCTACATCCAGCTCTTCCGTAATCGTCTCATTAAGGCTGCCACGCAGACGAACACCGGTTACGCCCATCTGATCGCCCAGCACTTCTTCCAGCGCGCGGTCAGTGTGCAGCACGATATTGCCGTTATTCACTTTATCCATCAGGCGATCGATCAAGATTTTCTCGGCGCGGAAGCTGTCACGACGGTGAATAAGATGTACTTCCGCTGCGATATTCGCCAGATAAAGTGCCTCTTCCACCGCGGTGTTACCGCCACCGACAACCGCGACCTTTTGGTTACGGTAGAAAAAGCCGTCGCAGGTCGCGCAGGCGGAAACGCCTTTGCCCTTAAAGGCTTCTTCACTCGGCAGGCCGAGATAACGTGCTGACGCGCCGGTGGCAATGATCAGCGCATCGGCCGTGTATTCACCGCTGTCGCCGATTAAGCGGAAAGGGCGATTTTGCAGATCGACGGTGTGAATATGATCGAACAAAATTTCGGTGTTAAATTTTACCGCATGCTCATGCATACGTTCCATCAGCAAAGGACCGGTCAAATGCTCTGGATCGCCTGGCCAGTTTTCAACTTCGGTGGTCGTGGTAAGCTGACCGCCTTTTTCCAGGCCGGTGATCAATACCGGGTTGAGATTGGCGCGTGCAGCATAAACTGCTGCGGTATAGCCTGCCGGGCCTGAGCCCAAAATAAGTAGCTTACTGTGTTTGGCCGTACTCATGACTTCCCCATTGCTATTCGGCATAAAACATGTCCGAGGATTGTAGGCAAATTATGCAGGCAAAAAAAGGCTTGTGCGATTTTGTTACCGATAGATGCAAGTGGTGTAGCCGATAATCAGAAAATTTCCGCCTGCTGCGCTAAAAGGGGGCAAAAAACGGCCGATGCTGGTGCACTTGCCGCAAATTACCCATTTAAAAACAGTTAAGCAGCACTCCATCTGGCATCTTGTACTGATTTTGGTTGTTTTACTTTGACAATCGGCTGCGCTTTTGCGAAAACAAGGGAGGAAGCAGAGTGTGTTTAACGGTAACGGCCGGGCGTAATATCCTGTTTTAGCTAATTAAGCCAATAAACTCAGCCTGACATCAAAAAGGCAGCATGGAGTGGACAGACAACGTGCGTGCTTTTCGGGTGGTGCTTTGATCGGCACAGGCTTATCTCTTTCAAAGAAAACTCTGCGCTAATGAATGGTTGCAGGGTGTGGCAGGCAAAGGGAAGGAATGAAGAGAGACAATAATAATGGTAGATAATAAAAAACGCCCCGGGAAAGATCTCGATCGTATCGACCGCAATATTCTTAATGAACTGCAAAAAGATGGACGCATTTCCAACGTCGAGTTGTCGAAGCGTGTGGGGTTATCGCCAACGCCATGCCTTGAGCGTGTTCGTCGCCTGGAGCGTCAGGGATTTATCCTTGGCTATACCGCGCAGTTGAACCCGCACTATCTTGATGCCTCACTGCTGGTTTTCGTTGAGATTACTCTGAATCGCGGCGCGCCAGATGTGTTTGAACAGTTTAACGCCGCGGTACAAAAACTTGAGGAAACTCAAGAGTGTCATCTTGTTTCAGGTGATTTCGACTACCTGCTGAAAACGCGTGTGCCAGATATGTCCGCCTACCGAAAACTGCTGGGCGAAACCCTGCTGCGTCTGCCGGGTGTCAACGACACGCGTACCTACGTGGTCATGGAAGAAGTGAAACAGAGCAACCGCCTTGTCATTAAAACGCGGTAACACAGGGCAGGTGCAAAACCTGACGGGTTTAGGTACACTCCTGTGAATTCATACAGGTTCAGCGTCGGGCTCCTATCCCGGCGCTGTTGCCTTCACTATTTACGGGCACCTGGAGAGTTCTCTTGAGCCAGGAATATACAGAAGATAAAGACGTTTCCCTGCAGCCTCTTAGCAGCGGACGTCGTCTGCTTGAAGCTTTGCTGATCATCGTAGCGCTGTTTGCTGTTTATCTGATGATAGCACTAGTGAGTTTTAATCCCTCCGATCCCAGCTGGTCGCAAACGGCCTGGCATGAACCGATCCATAACCTTGGTGGTGGCGTAGGCGCATGGCTGGCTGATACCTTGCTGTTTATCTTTGGCGTGATGGCGTATGCCATTCCTCCGGTGATCTTAGGCCTGTGCTGGATTACCTTTCGCCAGCGTGATCGCCAGGATTACATCGACTATTTTGCCGTAGGATTACGTCTGATAGGCGTGCTGGCGCTGGTTATCACCACCTGTGGTCTGGCAGCGCTCAATGCTGACGATATCTGGTATTTTGCGTCGGGTGGCGTAATTGGTAGCCTGGTAAGTAACGCCATGGTGCCGTGGTTCAACGGTGCAGCAGGCACACTGACGCTGCTGTGCATCTGGGCAGCGGGTCTAACCCTTTATACCGGCTGGTCGTGGCTGACTATCGCTGAAAAAATCGGTGGCGTCGTCATGGGCGTACTGACCTTTGCCAGTAACCGTTCGCGTGATGACGATCGCTGGCAGGATGAGGAAGATGAACCGCAGGCGCCGGTCATTCAGCGCGCAACGCCCGTTGCAGAAGATGATGAAGATATTCTGCTGGCTCCGCCACGCAAACTCTCCGCTCATGCAGCTAACGACAATACCGATAACGATGAGCTGGACGATCCGCTGTTTGCGCCGGTAGCGAAAACGCCTGCTGCACCCGCCGCCGTTGAGGCCGCTGCGCCAACAGTCCCGCCAGCTGCTGCGTCTCAGCCTCAGCCAGTGGCAACCGCGCCGGTGCAACAACCGCCTGCGTCGCCTGCTCAGCCTGTAGCAGCCAGTCAGCCAGCGCCGCATTACGCAGCGGCTGAGCCAGAAACGCCACCGCTATATCACTTCGATATCCCTGAAGATGCTGCCCCTGCAGGGCAGATCGACGAGGAGGAGCCTGTTATGGGCAACTGGCGCGGCACCACTGATCCAGCCTCACCGTTCGATTTCTCTTCACCGCAACCCTCGCAGCCCGCTCAGATTCCTGCTGCGGCTACGGTAGCGGCGGCGGGTTTTGCCGCCAGCCAGGCTTCTGCCCATGCCTTTATGCCGGAATTTAGCGCCAGCAGTAGCGAAGAGATTAATCCACAGGTCAAGCAGGGCATTGGTCCTGAACTTCCCCGGCCTAATCCGGTTAAGCTGCCAACGCGCCGCGAGCTCGCTTCCTATGGCATTAAGCTACCGTCACAGCGCATGGCAGAAGAGAAAGCTAAACAGGAAGAACAACGTCAGCCATCTACAGAACCGACCACGGATGCCGTAGAAAATGCGGCACAGGAAGCGGAACTGCGCGATGCCTGGCAAGAACAACAGCAACAGCGTTACGGCGAAGAGTATCAGCCCCAGGCTGAAAAAGAGGAAGAAGAAGCACGTGAACAGGCAGCGCTGGCTCGCCAGTTTGCCGATCAGCAGCAGCAGCGTTATCAGCCGCCTCAGCCAGATACGCCGGCGCCTGCTTTCTCTATCGATACAGCCGCCGCGTTTGATTTCTCGCCGATGGATGATCTGGTCGACGACGGACCCGGTGAACCGCTGTTTACCATCGCTGCCACGCCTGAAGTCGAGCTGCCGCAACAGTCAGCGCAGTGGTCCGCTCAGCAGCCGGTTAACACGCCGCCGCGTTACGAGCCGCCAACGCCGCCCAGAGTGCATGATGCTGAACCAGTATTTGCACCCGAACCGGTTCCACGTTATGTCGCACCTGAGCCGCCAGTGCAGCCCGAAGTGCATGATGCTGAACCGGTATTTGCTCCCGAACCGGTGCCACGTTATGTCGCACCCGAGCCGCCGCCAGCACAGCCGCCAGCCCAGCCCGCTTACGCCGCGCCGGTGGCACCCGCTGCACCAACACCGGAAAAAAACAGCATGCAGGATAGTCTGTTTCATCCGTTCCTGGTGCGTCATGAGCAACCGATGGAGAAACCGTCAACGCCATTGCCGGTGTTGGAGTTATTGACGGCACCGCCTGAAGAAGAAGAACCGGTAGATATGTTCGCACTTGAGCAGACGGCGCGGTTGGTTGAGGCTCGTCTGGCTGACTACCGTGTTAAAGCGGAAGTGGTCGGCATTTCTCCGGGCCCGGTTATCACGCGCTTTGAGCTTGATCTGGCGCCTGGCGTCAAAGCGGCGCGTATCTCAAATCTCTCTCGCGATTTGGCGCGTTCGCTTTCTGCAGTTGCGGTGCGTGTGGTTGAGGTGATTCCCGGTAAACCTTATGTGGGTCTTGAGCTACCAAACAAAAAGCGGCAGACGGTCTATCTGCGTGAAGTGCTGGATTGCGCCACCTTCCGCGACAATCCTTCGCCGCTGGCCGTTGTGCTGGGCAAAGACATTGCAGGCCAACCGGTAGTGGCCGATTTGGCAAAAATGCCGCACCTGCTGGTTGCCGGTACCACCGGTTCGGGTAAATCGGTCGGCGTTAACACCATGATCATCAGCATGCTGTATAAAGCGACGCCGGATGAAGTGCGCTTCATCATGATCGACCCGAAAATGTTGGAGCTGTCGGTTTACGAAGGCATTCCGCATCTGTTAACAGAAGTGGTAACCGACATGAAAGATGCCGCCAATGCGCTGCGCTGGAGTGTGGGTGAGATGGAGCGTCGCTATAAGCTGATGTCGGCGCTCGGCGTGCGTAACCTTGCTGGCTATAATGAAAAAGTGATGCAGGCCGAAGCGATGGGCAGGCCGATTCCCGATCCGTTCTGGAAACCCGGCGATAGCATGGACAGTACGCCGCCAGTGCTGGAAAAACTGCCTTATATCGTGGTGTTGGTCGATGAGTTCGCCGATTTGATGATGGCCGTCGGTAAAAAGGTGGAAGAGTTAATCGCACGCCTGGCGCAAAAAGCGCGTGCGGCTGGCATACATTTGGTACTGGCTACGCAGCGTCCGTCGGTGGATGTGATTACCGGCTTGATCAAAGCAAACATCCCGACCCGTATCGCTTTTACCGTCTCCAGCAAAATCGATTCGCGCACCATTCTCGATCAGTCGGGTGCAGAATCGCTGTTAGGCATGGGCGATATGCTCTACATGCCGCCTAACTCATCGATGCCAATCCGTGTTCATGGCGCTTTTGTGCGCGATGAAGAGGTGCATGCGGTAGTCAGTGACTGGAAGGCACGTGGTCGTCCGCAGTACATCGAAAGCATCACCGCGGGCAGTGAAAGCGAAGCGGGCAGTCTGGGGCTGGAAGGCGATGAAGAGCTGGATCCGCTGTTCGATCAGGCGGTGGCCTTTATCGTTGAGAAGCGGCGTGCATCGATTTCAGGTGTGCAACGGCAGTTCCGCATTGGCTATAACCGTGCTGCTCGTATTATTGAACAGATGGAAGTGCAGGGCATCGTTTCGCCACCAGGCCATAACGGTAACCGCGAAGTACTTTCTCCACCGCCTCATGAGATGTAAACCTCGCACGTTGCATTAAGGCTTTCACAATGGACCAGATTATCTGGTCCATTGTTTTTTCAGGCGTTGTCCCCATATCTGAACAGGCTTTCGGGAAATTCTCCTGTGCAGCTCTGTGTCCAGACGCTATGGTTATGACGGTTGTCACAGGATAAAAACGGTCAATAAGGAAACGTTAAATGAAAAAGATTCTTCTATCTTGCTGCGTGCTCACGGCATTTGCATCAGCCAGCGCATTGGCCGACGGTGCCAGCGAACTCCAGCAGCGCCTTGATAAAGTAAACAGTTTCCACGCCAGCTTTACGCAGAAAGTCACCGACGGCAGTGGGGCAAACGTGCAGGACGGTCAGGGCGAGCTGTGGGTTAAGCGACCGAATCTGTTTAACTGGCATATGACCGCCCCCGATGAAAGCATCATCATTTCTGATGGCAAATCGCTGTGGTTCTACAACCCGTTTGTTGAGCAGGTTAGTGCCAGCTGGCTGAAAGATGCGACCAGCAACACGCCATTTATGCTGATTGCGCGCAACCAGGCGAGTGACTGGAAACAGTACAATATCAAACAGCAGGGCGATCAATTTTCACTGACGCCAAAAAGCGATGCCGGAAACCTCAAGCAGTTCACTATTAACGTTTCCCGCAGCGGCACCATCAATCAGTTCAGCGCAATTGAGCAGGATGGTCAACGTAGCAACTATGAGCTGAAGAGCCAGCAAAACGGTGCTATCAGCCCGGATAAATTTACCTTTACGCCACCTAAAGGCGTGACGGTGGACGACCAACGACAGTGAGGCCAGTGTGGGCAACCTCTCTCTGAACTTTGCCAGTAACGAATTTCAACCTTTGGCCGCGCGTATGCGGCCAACCACGCTGGCCGAATATATCGGCCAGCAGCATTTGCTGGCTACGGGTAAACCGCTGCCGCGTGCCATTGAAGCGGGCCAGCTGCACTCAATGATTTTATGGGGGCCACCTGGCACCGGCAAAACCACGCTGGCAGAAATTATCGGCCACTACGCCAGTGCCAACGTGGAGCGTATTTCAGCCGTAACCTCCGGCATCAAAGAGATTCGCGAAGCGATCGAACGTGCCCGCCAAAGCCAGCAGGTCGGCCAGCGCACCATCCTGTTCGTGGATGAAGTACATCGCTTTAACAAGAGCCAGCAGGACGCTTTCCTGCCGCATATCGAAGATGGCACCATCACGTTTATCGGGGCCACCACTGAAAACCCCTCCTTTGAACTCAACTCCGCACTGCTGTCACGTGCGCGCGTCTATCTGCTCAAGTCGTTAACCACAGAGGATATCGAACAGGTGCTGGATCAGGCGATGCGCGACAAAACCCGCGGTTACGGCGATAGCGATATTGTGCTGCCTGATAATACCCGGCGCATGATTGCTGAACTGGTGAATGGCGATGCGCGGCGTGCCTTAAACACGCTGGAAATGATGTCAGATATGGCTGAGCTTAATGCGCTGGGTGAGCGTGAACTGACGCCGACATTGCTCAATGAGGTGTCTGGCGAACGCGCAGCGCGCTTTGATAACAAAGGCGACCGTTTCTACGATCTGATCTCTGCACTGCATAAATCGGTGCGCGGTTCAGCACCGGATGCGGCGCTCTACTGGTATGCGCGCATTATCACCGCAGGCGGCGATCCGCTTTACGTTGCGCGTCGGCTATTGGCCATCGCTTCTGAAGATGTCGGTAATGCCGATCCACGCGGCATGCAGGTGGCTATTTCCGCCTGGGATTGCTTTACGCGAGTAGGCCCGGCGGAAGGCGAGCGCGCCATTGCACAGGCTATTGTGTATCTTGCCTGCGCGCCAAAAAGCAACGCCGTTTATAACGCTTTTAAAGCGGCAATGCGTGATGCGCGCGAGAATGCCGATCACGATGTGCCTGACCATCTGCGTAATGCCCCGACCTCACTGATGAAAGAGATGGGATTAGGCAAGTCCTACCGCTATGCCCATGATGAACCCAACGCCTATGCAGCCGGCGAAGACTATTTCCCGCAGCAAATGGCCGGTACGCGTTATTATCATCCCACCTCGCGGGGCCTTGAAGGTAAGATCGGCGAAAAGCTCGCCTGGCTTACTGAACAGGATCAAAATAGCCCGACAAAACGCTATCGCTAAAACGGACGTTACGGTAAGGTTAGCAGTAAATTCAACGCATTCGCACGTCGAATGCGTCTCCTTTTTCATCCATTACTTAAAGCACAGGACAAGCATGCTCGATCCCAATCTGCTGCGTAACGAGCCAGACGCAGTCGCAGAAAAACTGGCACGCCGAGGATTCAAACTGGATGTGGACACGCTACGTTCGCTGGAAGAGCGTCGTAAAGTGCTGCAGGTCGAAACTGAAAACTTGCAGGCTGAGCGTAACGCACGATCCAAATCTATCGGGCAGGCGAAAGCGCGTGGGGAAGATATCGAGCCGTTGCGTGAGGAAGTGAACGTACTGGGCGAACGCCTGGACGCAGCGAAAGCTGAGCTGGATGCTCTGCAAAATGAGATCCGCGATTTCGCGCTGGCCCTGCCAAACTTGCCAGCTGATGAAGTTCCTGCTGGCAAAGATGATACGGATAACCTTGAAATCAGCCGCTGGGGCGAGCCGAAGCAATATGATTTTGCCGTGCGCGATCATGTTGAACTGGGCGAGATGCAGCAGGGCCTTGATTTTGCCACCGCGGCGAAATTGACCGGTTCACGCTTTGTGGTGATGAAAGGGCAAATTGCGCGGCTTCATCGTGCGCTGAGCCAGTTCATGCTCGATCTTCATACCGAACAGCACGGCTACATGGAAACCTATGTGCCTTACCTGGTTAACCACGCGTCACTGTTTGGTACCGGTCAGTTGCCAAAATTTGGTGAAGATCTTTTTCATACGCGCCCGCTCGAAGAAGAGGCATCAAGCAGCGACTATGCATTGATTCCAACTTCAGAAGTGCCGCTGACCAATCTGGTGCGCGACGAGATTCTGGAAGAAGAGTCGCTGCCGCTGAAGTATACCGCGCATACGCCGTGTTTCCGTTCGGAAGCGGGTGCTTATGGACGTGATACACGCGGACTGATTCGCATGCACCAGTTCGACAAAGTCGAAATGGTTCAGATTGTGCGTCCGGAAGACTCAATGCAGGCGCTGGAAGAGCTGGTTGGCCACGCGGAGAAGGTGCTGCAGCTGTTAAACCTGCCTTATCGCAAAATGTTGTTATGCACCGGCGATATGGGTGCAGGCGCAACCAAAACTTACGATCTGGAAGTGTGGTTGCCTGCGCAGGATACCTACCGCGAGATCTCTTCGTGCTCCAACATGTGGGATTTCCAGGCACGCCGTATGCAGGCGCGTTGCCGCAGTAAAAGCGATAAAAAAACGCGTCTGGTGCATACGCTCAACGGCTCAGGCCTGGCAGTAGGCCGAACGTTGGTAGCCGTACTGGAAAACTATCAACAGGCCGATGGGTCGATTGTCGTACCTGAAGTGTTGCGTCCTTATATGCAAGGACTCGAGGTGATTGGCTAAACCATCATCCCAACATTAAAGCCTGCCGTTTGGCGGGCTTTTTTTTGGAAAAAAGGCGTACGGCTGAAATAATTACCGCGATCTCATAAACTTAACAGTAAGAGTAATTATTATCGTCTTCCCGGCAGGCTCCGGGAGTGAAAGCTATATTATTCATAGAGATAACTTTTTCCCTGTCCGCTACTTCAACCGCCGTAACCTCCTGTTAATGAAAAAAATTTATCGGTCAAAGACAAATTGTGCGCCTGTCTGAAAGCGCTCATTGACTTTAAAAAAGCTAATGGCATTATGCGCGCAAAATCTTACGCTTATTCTGGTTCCCTTCGCTATGTCCACCTGGTCCCGCCCCGTATTTATGCTGCTTTGCGGCCTGATGTTGCTGACGGTGTCTATTGCCGTGCTCAATACCCTGGTGCCGCTGTGGCTCACGCATGATCTTCTGCCAACGTGGCAGGTTGGGGTGGTTAGCTCAGCGTATTACACCGGTAACCTTGCGGGTACGCTTGCTGCGGGTATGGTGATTAAACGCTACGGCTTCAATCGCAGCTATTACCTTGCGGCTGCACTGTTTGCCGTTGCCAGCATGGCGCTGATGCTGACGCAAGGTTTCTGGTCATGGTCAATGGCGCGCTTTGTCGCCGGTATTGGCTGCGCTCTGATTTGGGTGGTGGTGGAAAGCGCACTGTTATGCAGCGGTACGTTGAAGAATCGCAGCCAGCTGCTGGCGGCTTATATGATCGTTTATTATCTGGGCACGGTGCTGGGTCAGCTGATGGTGAGCGGACTTTCGACGCAGCTGGCACAGGTTATTCCGCTAGTTACCCTGCTGATTATGCTGGCATTTCTGCCACTGGTACTGGTGCGTATTTCTGCCAGCAGCGAACAGGAAGAATCTCCGGCATCGCGCATCTGGCCAATGCTGCGCCGTCGCGGGGCGCGCCTTGGCATCAACGGCTGTATCATTTCCGGTATTCTGCTCGGTTCGCTATATGGTCTGATGCCCGTTTATCTTTCTCATCAGGGCATGAATGATTCGGCGGTGGGTTACTGGATGGCACTGCTGGTGAGTGCAGGCATCGTGGGACAATGGCCGATAGGACGTCTCGCCGATCGCTTTGGTCGACTGATGGTTTTACGTGTTCAGGTATTTGTGGTGATTTTGGGCGCGGTTGCCATGCTGGGGAATGCTGCTATGGCACCAGCGCTCTTTATCCTTGGCTGTGCAGGTTTTACGCTTTATCCCGTGGCGATGTCATGGGCCTGTGAAGCCGTGCCGCACAATGAACTGGTAGCGATGAATCAGGCGCTGCTGTTGAGCTATACCATCGGCAGCCTTGCCGGACCGACCATGACGTCATTACTGATGCAAAACTATTCCGATCAGCTGCTGTTCGTCATGATCGCATTGGTGGCACTGGTCTATCTGGTTATGCTGCTTCGCAAGGCCGATCAGCAAATCACTCCCATCGCTCACGCCTAAAAATAACGGGGCGTCAGCCCCGTTAATAGATCACTTTGTGGCCATATTCCGCCAGAATACCTTTTATCCGATCCATGGTCTCTTTTGACGGCGGCTTAACACCTTCCAGCTGATACTCTTCGCCAAGAGCAACCCATTTATGCTTGCCAAGCTCATGATAGGGTAAAAGCTCTATTTTCTCGACATTACCCATATCACGGGTAAATTCTCCCAGCCTGTGTGCAGAGGCGTCATCGTCGGTATAACCGGGAACCACCACATAACGAATCCAGGTCCGAATGCCTTTTTTGGCAATATAACGCGCAAAATCCAGCGTGCGGTGATTAGACACGCCGACCAGAATCTGATGGATATCGTCATTCATCTGCTTCAGGTCGAGCATTACCAGATCGGTTACCTCCAGCAATTCATCAATCACTGGATCATAACGGCGGACAAAACCGTTGGTATCCAGGCAGGTGTGAATGCCCTCAGCTTTGCAGGCACGAAACCAGTCGCGAACAAATTCTGCCTGCAGGATCGCTTCGCCACCAGAGGCGGTCACGCCACCGCCGGAGGCGTTAATATAATGGCGATAGGAGGTGACATCGTTCATCAACTCTTCGACCGTGGTTTCGCGGCCGGCATGCGTGTCCCAGGTATCGCGATTATGGCAATACATACAACGCATCAGGCAGCCCTGAAAGAAGGTGATAAAGCGAATGCCAGGGCCATCAACGGTGCCACAGGATTCAAAAGAGTGAATACGGCCGGTTACTGACATTGCGATGGTTCTCCCATTGTTATCTGGTGAGCAGGTGACGCAGTCTGTTGGTGCTGCGTTAAGTTAATCTGTTTTGCCCGGCGTCTGCTGCTGAGGCGACTGGCAAAGCGGACTGGAAGAAAAGGCTCCTGACGGAGCCTTTTTAACACTGTCAGCGCATTAGAGTGAGCGTGTGAAGGTACGCGTAATCACATCTTTCTGCTGCTCTTTGGTGAGCGAGTTGAAGCGGACCGCGTAGCCGGAGACGCGAATGGTTAACTGCGGATATTTTTCCGGGTTATCCATAGCGTCGAGCAGCATTTCACGGTTCATGACGTTTACATTCAAGTGCTGGCCGCCCTCAATGGTGCTTTCATGATGGAAATAACCATCCATCAAACCTGCCAGATTGGTTTTGCGCACTTCGTCATCTTTACCCAGCGCGTTCGGCACGATTGAGAAGGTGTAAGAGATACCATCTTTTGCATAAGCAAACGGCAGTTTAGCAACCGAGGTCAGGGAAGCCACCGCGCCTTTTTGATCGCGACCGTGCATGGGGTTAGCGCCTGGTCCGAATGGCGCACCGGCACGACGGCCATCAGGTGTGTTACCGGTTTTTTTACCGTATACCACGTTTGAGGTGATGGTCAGCACCGATTGCGTCGGTACAGCATTACGATAGGTTGTCAGCTTCTGAATTTTCTTCATGAAGCGCTCAACTAAATCGCAGGCCAGATCGTCTACGCGGGCATCATTGTTACCAAACTGCGGATATTCACCCTCAATTTCAAAGTCGATCGCCAGGCCATCTTCATCACGCACCGGTTTCACTTTGGCATATTTAATCGCTGAAAGTGAGTCGGCGGCTACTGATAAACCGGCAATACCACATGCCATAGTGCGATAAACATCGCGATCATGCAGTGCCATCAGTGATGCTTCATAGCTATATTTATCATGCATATAGTGAATGATATTCAGCGATGTCACATACTGTTTGGCCAGCCAGTCCATGAAGTGATCCAGGCGTTCCATAACCACGTCAAAATCCAGCACGTCATCGGTTATTGGATTCTCTTTCGGACCCACTTGCATTTTCAGTTTTTCATCCATGCCGCCGTTGATGGCATAGAGCATGGTTTTTGCCAGGTTGGCACGAGCACCAAAGAACTGCATGTGTTTGCCCACGATCATTGGGCTGACGCAGCAGGCGATAGCGTAATCATCGTTATCGAAATCAGGCCGCATCAAATCGTCGTTTTCGTACTGAACGGACGACGTATCAATAGAGACTTTGGCAGCGAACTTTTTAAAGTTCAGCGGCAGCTTATCTGACCACAAAATGGTCATGTTAGGCTCAGGCGATGGGCCCATGGTGTAAAGCGTATTAAGGAAACGGAAGCTTGATTTGCTGACCAGCGTACGACCATCAACGCCCATGCCAGCCAGTGATTCTGTAGCCCAGATAGGATCGCCGGAGAACAGCTCATCATATTCTGGCGTACGCAGGAAGCGCACCATACGCAGTTTCATCACCAGATGATCGATAAGTTCCTGTGCTTCAAGTTCGGTGATTTTGCCAGCCTGCAGATCGCGTTCCAGATAGACATCAAGGAAAGTGGACACGCGGCCAAAGGACATTGCTGCGCCATTTTGTGACTTAACCGCTGCGAGATAGCCGAAGTAAGTCCACTGCACCGCTTCCTGAGCGTTAGTTGCCGGACGAGAGATATCACAGCCATATTTTGCTGCCATCTCTTTGATCTGTTTCAGCGCGTGATGCTGATCGGCAATCTCTTCGCGCAGGCGAATCGTCGCCTCCAGATTCACGCCGTTCTCCAGGTCTGCCTGCAGCGAAGTGAACTGTGCCAGCTTATCCTGCATCAGGAAATCAATACCGTAGAGCGCGACACGACGATAATCGCCGATGATACGTCCGCGACCATAGGCATCCGGTAAGCCAGTTAAAATACCTGATTTACGGCAGCGTAAAATATCGGGCGTATAAACATCAAACACGCCCTGGTTGTGGGTTTTGCGGTATTCAGTAAAGGTTTTCTTCAGCGCAGGATCCAGTTCGCGGCCATAGACTTTGCACGAACCTTCCACCATTTTGATACCGCCGAAAGGGATCAACGCGCGTTTCAACGGTGCTTCAGTCTGCAGGCCGACAATTTTTTCCAGCGGCTTATTAATATAGCCTGCGTCATGTGAAGTGATGGTAGAGGCAAGGTCGGTATCAAAATCTACCGGCGCATGAGTACGGTTCTCAATCTTGATGCCTTCCAGCACTTTGTTCCATAAAGCCGTAGTCGCTTCGGTTGCGCCAGCAAGGAAAGATTCATCACCTTCATAAGGCGTATAGTTTTTTTGGATAAAGTCACGCACGTTGACGCTGGTTTGCCATTCGCCAGCGGCGAAACCTTCCCATGCTGTAGCCAGTTTTTGGTTAAGTTCGGTCATGATATACCTACCTTTAAGAGTTGATTTCTTTACGTACCGATGTTGCTGAGGATGCTAACACCGGGCCAAAATGTTGTGGCTCAGTGAGCCTGTGCGTCACCGCGCAGATAGATCATCCAGTAGGTCAAACCTACCAGCAGTCCGCCGCCAATAATGTTGCCCAACGTGACCGGAATCAGGTTGTCGACGATAAAATTGATTGGGTTCAAGGCGGAGAACTGGGCTGCCGATGCGCCGGTCATCTGCCAGAAGTCGGGGGTGGCGAAGTCGCGAATGACAATCGCCAGCGGTATCAGAAACATATTGGCAATGCTGTGCTCAAAACCGCTGGCCACAAACATCGCAACCGGCAGTACCATAGCCAGCATTTTGTCGACCAGGGTATGGCCGGAGTAGCTCATCCACACCGCAAGGCAGACCATTAAATTAGCCAGCGTCCCGAGACTGACCGCTTCAATGAAGGTGTGATGCATTTTGTGTTCGGCAGTTTGCAGTACATTTAGCCCCCATGCGCCGCTGGCAACGCTGTGTTCACCTGCAAACCAAATCAGGGCAACAAAAAACAGGGCGCCAAACAGATTGCCGACGTAGACGTTAAGCCAGTTGCGCGCCAGTTGCCCCCAGCTAATACGGCCGCTGGCTTTAGCGACAACAATTAGTACGGTTGAGGTAAACAGATCGGCGCCGCAAATCACCACCAGCATCAGGCCTAATGAAAAACAGATGCCGCCAATGAGCTTGGCCATGCCATAAGGCATCACGCCAGAGCCGGTTGTGGCAGTGATATAGAAAACAAACGCAATGGAAATAAATACGCCAGCGGTAATCGCAAGAAAAAATGTCGTGAGAGGATGTTTTGTGGCTTTGTATACGCCCGCATCTTCGGCCACTTTTGCCATCGCGGCGGGTAACAGAAGATTGAATGGGTTGTCAGTTTTCACTGTTGCGCTCTCCAAAAGAAGCCTGCGAGAAAATATTACCAAACTGCTTTAATGGAGAAGTTGATACAGATCATTATTCAGCGGGGATAAGCACAGACAGGAAGGCTGTCAGAAGGGAAAATTAAATCAAGTGATTGATAATAATAAATAAAAAATATTTTAAAAGTTAAAATTATTTTTCATGGACGCAGGGTTTTAACTGAAAGATTATTCACTAATGTAAATTCTATAGGATGAATGTTAAATAAAAATGAAGGGCCGGAAATAATTTATCGTTTTAATAACAATAAAGGCATCGGCGAAAATTAGCCGATGCCTTTATTCACATTATTCAGAACATGCCGAGAAAGGTATTATTTCCAGTTAGTCCGTTTAGCGTTCTGTAATTTTTCATAAGCAGCCAGCAGAGACTGATGAGCTGGAAACGCTTTTAAATCATCATCAACGCTTTGCAAACCATAGAAAGCCTGTTCGCCGGTTAAGGCTGCAGACGCCGCCTCAACGGCATCACTGCCGTACATGCGTAAAAATACCTGGTGATACTGTACCGGATCGCGCTCCTCTTCCTGGGCCAGCAGCAGCAGGGTTTGCAGGCAGCGATAATAGTTCGCCCGCTCAGGGGTAAAGACTGAGCTGTTGAACTCCATGGTCCATTCAGTCCAGATCAGTGCCTGCTCCAGATCGCCACCCGCAAGAGCCAGCATCGCTTTCAATTCGCCCACGCGCAGGGTGTACCAGCCATTATCTTTGCCTGTCGCCATGCCGAGCAGTTCACGTACGCGTGTGAAATCGTCCATGCCATCATCATCCAGACGGCTAATCAGATCGAGATAGTCTTGCTTTTCCCACTGGCTGTCAGGCAGTGAAAGCAGAACGTCACGAAGATGCGCTCCCATGTTGTTGTTGGCCAATAACAGGTCATCGGCTGGATAGATGTCAGACATGCCGGGCACGATAATGCGGCAGGCGTAAACATCAAGATGCTGATAATCCGCGATATACACTTCCTGATCTTCTGCCTTGAAGATTGCCATCAGGGTGTTGAATTCCTCCTCAGTTGATCCGCTAAAGCTCCAGTCAACAAAGGGATAGTCTGCATCTTCTTTAAACAGATCCCAGGAAATAGAACCGCTGGAATCGATGAAGTGAGTTTCCAGATTGGCGTGATCGGCGATCTCTTCGTCATCAAAGGTTGGCGGCGTAAACACATCAAGATCTTTCAGGCCACGTCCTTGCAGCAGTTCGGTCACCGTACGCTCCAGCGCCACACCAAAATCGGGGTGTGCGCCAAAAGAGGCAAAGCAGGTGCCATTGGCTGGATTGAGCAGCACAACGCATATCACCGGATAGTTGCCACCCAGTGAGGCATCATAAGAGAGGATAGGGAAGCCTTCAGCTTCCAGGCGGTCAATCGCTTCCACCACGCCCGGATAGCGGTTCAGTACCTCGGCCGGAATCAGTGGCAGGCTAATTGCTTCGGCAATAATGCGGTTTTTGATGTGACGTTCGAAGACTTCAGACAGGCCCTGAACGCGTGCTTCGTTGGCCGTATTGCCCGCTGACATACCGTTAGAAACATACAGGTTGCCGATGATGTTCATGGGGATATAAACCGTCTGCAGATCGGACTGACGGGTAAAAGGCAGTGCGCAGATGCCGCGCGCCGTATTGCCCGATTGCAGATCGATCAGATCGCTGGCGCTGAGCTCATTTTCCGGATCGTAGTAAGCCTGCAGGCGCGCATCCAGGATCCCCTCTGGCAGCGATTCATCAGCCGGCAGTGGAAACCATTTTTCATCGGGATAGTGCACAAAGTCGCCGTTAGCGATCGATTTGCCTAACCAAAAATCGGCAAAGAAATAGTTGGTTGATAAACGTTCGAAGTATTCACCCAACGCCGAGGCCAGCGCAGCTTTTTTGCTTGCCCCTTTACCGTTGGTGAAACAGAGCGGGCAATCACGGTCACGAATGTGCACGGACCAGACATGAGGAACAGGGTTAAGCCAAGAGGCTTCTTCAATCGTAAAGCCTAAATCCTGCAGTTTTTGCTGAAAACGCGCAATGGAGTCTTCCAGTGCCGCGTCTTTTCCGGGAATAAATGTTTGAGTCATGAGCCCGCTCTTAGGTGTGAGAAAAATGAAAGCGCGTAATGATACGGGTTTTGCCATTGTCCCGCCAATGAAAGCCGAGGCAGCATGGCAGGCGAGTAAGCGGGTTGCAGCCATTAAAGGCGCTTTGTGTATGAAACCTCACAAAATATCGTGACCATTTACATCGGCAACATAAGCTTTTGCTGCGGCTTTTCCAAAAATGTGATCGTTACCTGATTAATCGTTGCAGCATCCAGGAGGCAGTGATAAAACCGATAGCATATGCATAACCGTTTTATATGACAGTGGTGAGGGGAAATGACGCAGATTTATAATTTTAGCTCCGGTCCAGCAATGCTGCCGGTTGAAGTGCTTCGTCGGGCTGAGCAAGAGCTCACAAACTGGAAAGGGCTCGGCACTTCAGTGATGGAGATTAGCCATCGCAGCAAGGAATTTATTCAGGTTGCACAAGAGGCTGAAAGCGACCTCCGTGATCTTCTTAAAATACCCGCCAATTACAAAGTTTTGTTCTGCCACGGCGGTGCCCGCGGCCAGTTTGCTGCGATTCCAGGTAATCTGCTGGGCAGTGCGGTTACCGCTGATTACGTTGACGGTGGATATTGGGCCCATAGCGCCATTCTGGAAGCGGAGAAGTTCTGCGCACCAAATGTGATTGATGTAAAAACGGTGCTGGATGGCAAGCGCGCTATTCTGCCAATGAGCCAGTGGCAGCTTTCTGATGACGCAGCCTACGTTCATTTCTGCCCTAACGAAACCATTGATGGTGTTGCCATTGCGGAACAACCTGCCTTCGGCAATAAAGTTGTTGTGGCCGATCTCTCTTCCACCATTTTATCCAGCCCGCTGGATATCAATCGCTATGGCGTTATTTACGCCGGTGCACAAAAAAATATTGGCCCTGCAGGATTGACCATCGTTATCGTGCGCGAGGACCTGCTTGGCAAAGCCCGCAAAGAAGTACCTTCTATCCTCGATTATAAAGTGCTTGCGGATAATGACTCTATGTTCAACACGCCGCCTACTTTTGCCTGGTATCTCTCTGGTCTGGTATTTAAATGGCTGAAAGAGCAGGGCGGCGTAGCAGAAATCGATCGCATTAATCAGCAAAAAGCCGACCTGCTGTATGGCGTTATTGATAAGAGCGATTTTTATCGTAATGACGTTGCTACATCCAACCGCTCGCGGATGAACGTGCCTTTTCAGTTAGCAGATGCTTCGCTGGATAAGCTGTTTCTTGATGAATCTTACGCGGCAGGACTGCATGCTCTGAAAGGCCATCGCGTGGTTGGCGGTATGCGCGCTTCTATCTACAATGCCATGCCGTTTGAGGGCGTCAAAACCCTGACCGATTTCATGATTGAGTTTGAACGTCGTCACGGTTAATTATCGCGTAAGCACCACTACGGAAACCTCATAACACCATGAGGTTTCCTTGCCGCTGAATTTATGGAGTAAAGGTTTCACATGCAGGACTCTCTAACGTTACAACCCATTGCGCATGTTGAGGGCACAGTTAATTTGCCTGGTTCGAAAAGCGTATCAAATCGCGCGTTGCTGCTTGCTGCCCTGGCATCAGGTACTACCAGGTTAACCAACCTGCTCGACAGCGATGATGTTAAACATATGCTCAATGCGCTTAAAGCGTTAGGCGTCAGCTACAAGCTTTCTACAGATCGCACCGTGTGCGAGGTTACGGGCTGTGGTGGACCTTTATTTTCAGAGCAGGCTCTGGAGCTTTTTCTGGGTAATGCCGGTACCGCGATGCGTCCATTGGCCGCGGCCTTATGCCTGGGTAAGAATGATATCGTGCTTACCGGCGAGCCGCGTATGAAAGAACGCCCAATTGGCCATCTGGTCGATGCATTACGCCAGGGCGGCGCGCAAATTGATTATCTGGAGCAAACGGATTATCCACCTTTGCGCCTGATGGGCGGATTTACCGGCGGTAAGATAACTGTAGACGGCAGTGTCTCAAGTCAGTTTCTTACTGCATTGCTGATGACGGCACCTCTGGCAGAGAAAGATACACACATTGCCATCAAAGGTGATTTGGTTTCAAAGCCCTACATTGATATCACGCTCAAGCTGATGAAAACCTTCGGTGTGGATGTCCATAATGACAATTATCAGCACTTTACCATCGCTGGTGGGCAGCATTATTCAGCGCCCGGTGACTATCTGGTTGAGGGTGATGCGTCATCTGCTTCTTATTTTCTTGCTGCCGGGGCAATTAAAGGCGGCACGGTAAAAGTGACAGGTATCGGGCGTAATAGCGTACAGGGTGATATTCGCTTCGCTGACGTGCTGGAAAAAATGGGCGCAGTGATTGAGTGGGGTGATGACTACATTTCCTGTACTCGTAATACGCTGCAGGCGATCGATCTGGATATGAATCATATTCCGGATGCGGCGATGACCATTGCAACAACCGCACTGTTTGCGCAGGGCACCACCGTCATGCGCAATATTTATAACTGGCGAGTTAAAGAAACCGATCGCCTGTTTGCCATGGCGACAGAGCTGCGTAAAGTGGGCGCTGAAGTAGAAGAAGGGCATGATTACATTCGTATCACGCCGCCCGCACAGCTAAAACACGCTGAAATTGGCACTTACAACGATCATCGCATGGCGATGTGCTTTGCTTTGGTTGCCTTGTCCGATACGCCAGTTACCATCCTCGATCCCGGCTGCACGGCCAAAACCTTTCCTGATTACTTCGAGCGCCTGAAGTCTGTAAGCCAATCGGCGTAAAACTCCATTGCCTGAAGATTTCTTCAGGCAAATTCCCTCTTTGATCACAATTACTCAGCTGAAAAATCTGATTATTTCTCTTCAGTCTATGCTTAAGGGTAACGATCCACGGGCAAGCTGCGTATAATGCCTGGCGAAAAGTCTGGCTAACAGGCAGTGACATAGGCATTAACAGGAGATCAAGATGGCGGTTGTTGCACCGGTTATCACCATTGACGGACCAAGTGGTGCAGGTAAAGGCACCTTGTGTAAAGCGATGGCGGAAGCGCTTCAGTGGCATTTGCTCGATTCAGGCGCTATTTACCGTGTGTTGGCGCTGGCTGCGCTGCATCATCAGGTTGACATCGAGTCTGAAGAAGCATTAGTGCCGATTGCTGCACATCTTGACGTGCGCTTTGTTTCTACTGATGGTGAGCTTGCGGTGATTCTGGAAGGAGAAAACGTCACCAGCGAAATCCGTACGCAGGAAGTGAGTAATGCAGCCTCAAAAGTCGCTGCTTTTCCACGGGTGCGTGAAGCACTTTTGCGCCGCCAGCGTGCATTTCGCGATCGTCCCGGTCTAATTGCCGATGGTCGCGATATGGGTACGGTGGTTTTCCCGGATGCTCCGGTAAAAATTTTCCTTGATGCCAGTCCGGAAGAGCGTGCTCGCCGCCGTATGCTACAGTTGCAGCAGAGCGGCATTGATGTTAACTTTGAGCGCCTTTTATCTGAGATAAAGGAACGCGATGACAGAGATCGTAATCGTTCTGTCGCGCCGTTAGTGCCTGCTGCTGATGCATTTGTACTGGATTCGACCAGTATGCCAATCGAAGAGGTGATTGAAAAAACAATCGCTTATGCTCGCAGCAAGCTGGATATTTAGCATTAAGGTGCTGAAAAGAATAATTTAACCTTGTGCAATGGATTGTCGCGAGGCATGTGAAACAACCCCATCCGGCAGGAAGTCAGGTGGACGTTAAATTGAAGAATCCTGAAGATTATCAATATGACAGAATCTTTTGCTCAACTATTTGAAGAATCCCTGAAAGAAATCGAAACCCGCCCGGGTTCCATCGTTCGTGGCGTTGTTGTCTCTATCGACAAAGACGTTGTTCTGGTTGATGCGGGCCTGAAATCTGAATCTGCAATTCCTGCAGAGCAGTTCAAAAACGCAGCCGGCGAACTGGAAATCCAGGTTGGCGACGAAGTTGACGTTGCTCTGGATGCAGTTGAAGACGGCTTCGGTGAAACCCTGCTGTCCCGTGAAAAAGCTAAACGTCATGAAGCTTGGATCACGTTGGAAAAAGCTTACGAAGACGCTGAAACTGTTACCGGTGTTATCAACGGCAAAGTTAAAGGTGGCTTCACAGTTGAGCTCAACGGCATTCGTGCGTTCCTGCCTGGTTCACTGGTAGATGTGCGTCCGGTGCGCGATACGCTGCACCTGGAAGGCAAAGAGCTGGAATTCAAAGTAATCAAGCTGGACCAGAAGCGCAACAACGTTGTGGTTTCTCGCCGTGCGGTTATTGAATCTGAAAACAGCGCAGAGCGCGATCAGCTGCTGGAAAACCTGCAGGAAGGCATGGAAGTCAAAGGTATCGTTAAGAACCTGACTGACTACGGTGCATTCGTTGATCTGGGCGGCGTTGACGGCCTGCTGCACATTACTGATATGGCATGGAAACGCGTTAAGCATCCAAGCGAAATCGTGAATGTTGGCGATGAAATTACCGTTAAGGTGCTTAAGTTTGACCGTGAGCGCACCCGCGTATCTCTTGGCTTGAAACAGCTGGGCGAAGATCCATGGGTTGCTATCGCTAAGCGTTATCCGGAAAGCACTCGTCTTACCGGCCGCGTGACCAATCTGACTGATTACGGCTGCTTCGTAGAAATCGAAGAAGGCGTTGAAGGTCTGGTTCACGTATCTGAAATGGATTGGACTAACAAAAACATCCACCCGTCTAAAGTTGTTAACGTAGGCGATGTGGTTGAAGTGATGGTTCTGGATATCGACGAAGAACGTCGTCGTATCTCTCTGGGCCTGAAACAGTGTAAATCTAACCCATGGCAGCAGTTTGCTGAGACCCACAACAAGGGCGACCGTGTTGAAGGTAAAATCAAGTCAATCACTGACTTTGGTATCTTCATCGGCCTGGACGGCGGCATCGACGGCCTGGTTCACCTGTCTGACATCTCCTGGAACGCAACCGGAGAAGAAGCAGTACGTGAATACAAAAAAGGCGACGAAATCGCAGCTGTGGTTCTGCAGGTTGACGCAGAGCGCGAGCGCATCTCCCTTGGCGTTAAACAACTGGCTGAAGACCCGTTCAACAACTACATCTCTCTGAACAAGAAAGGTGCCATTGTTAACGGTAAAGTGACAGCAGTTGACGCTAAAGGTGCTACAGTTGAATTAGCTGATGGCGTTGAAGGTTACCTGCGCGCTTCAGAAGCTTCACGCGACCGCGTTGAAGACGCAACTCTGGTTCTGAACGTTGGCGACGACGTTGAAGCGAAATTTACCGGTGTTGATCGTAAAAACCGCGTAGTTAGCCTGTCTGTTCGTGCAAAAGACGAAGCTGATGAGAAAGATGCAATCGCTACTGTTAACAACAAACAGGAAGAAAGCAACTTCTCCAGCGCTATGGCTGAAGCGTTCAAAGCGGCTAAAGGCGAGTAATCGACCTGATATTCAGGGCAGCGTTGTTGCCCTGGATATGACAGAACGCTGTCAAACCTTTTCCATTAAGGATTAACCGGAGGATTTATGACCAAGTCAGAATTGATTGAACGACTTGCTGGCCAGCACACTCATATTCCGGCGAAAGTCGTTGAGGATGCGGTCAAAGAAATGCTGGAGCACATGGCCACCACACTGGCACAGGGTGAACGCATTGAAATCCGGGGATTCGGCAGCTTCTCTTTGCACTATCGCGCTCCTCGTACCGGTCGTAATCCTAAGACCGGCGACAAGGTTGAGCTTGAGGGAAAATACGTACCTCATTTTAAACCGGGTAAAGAGTTACGCGATCGCGCAAATATACATGGTCAATGATTCCTGACGAATCCGTTAAAACGACACTCCGGTGTCGTTTTTTTTTGGTTTTTTTCTGTCTTCTCAGCATGGTTTTTTTCATAACGCTTCACACAATTCTGCTCATCACTGTAATCCTTTCCCTGTCTTCTGAAGCCATATAACAAACAAGAAATTTGCTCATCGCATTGCAACGAACCAAAGCCGAAAGTAGGCGAGACGTTGCCGGGAGCACTTATGAACCTATCGCTTAACCAGTTGGCCATTTTAACTATTATCGCTGCCTTACCCTTGTTGCTGTTGCCGGAATTGCCGTCGCGCAGCACTATTCTCGCTCTGACAGCTTTCGCTATAGTTTGCGCAGTAGTGCCATTGCGAAACATAACGCTGTTAGCCTTAGTGATTTTGATGCTGTGTTGGATGCTCTGGTCAGCGCGCGGTGCCCTGTGGCAAGTTGAAAACTATAGCCAGAATATTTTGCCGGCGCGGGTGGTCGTCGATCGGGTTACGCCTGACGGCAAACGAGCCCAGGTACGATTACTCACTGTGAATGAAAGATGGGTTTTTCCGCCTGTCCATGCCAGCGTTGCGTTACCAAAACAGGATCACGTTTATTGCGCCGGACAACGCTGGCAGATGAGACTTAAATTAAGGCCGGTCCACAGCCAGCTTAATGAAGGTCACTTCGATCAGCAGCGTTATGCATTGGCTAATCACCATGCATTGCAGGGGCACGTCATGTCAGCCAGCATGATTGATGAAAATTGCTCCATACGCAGCCAATTTCTGACAAATACACAATCGGTATATCAACATCTGCCATGGAGCGGCGTACTGACTGCGCTGGCGTTCGGTGAACGCGGTGAATTAAGCGCAGAGCTAAGCAAGCTTTTTCGTGAAACAGGCACCGCACATTTGATGGCGATATCAGGCATGCATATTGGCCTTGCTGCAGGTTTTGGCTGGATTCTGGCGCGCGGCTTGCAATTTCTTCTGCCTGCGAAATGGATTGGGCACCTTTTCCCATTGGCGGTCACGCTGCTGGTTGCAGGCCTCTATACCTGGCTTTCGGGCGCTCATCCGCCAGCGCAACGCGCAATGCTGGCCTTGCTGTTATGGACGGCCATCCGGGTTAGCGGCAAAAATTGGCATGGCTGGCACATCTGGAATCTTTGTATTGCAGCACTACTTATGCTCGACCCGCTGATGATTTTGTCGGAGAGCTTTTGGCTCTCAGCTTTTGCCGTAGCGGCGCTGATTGCCTGGTATCAATGGTTTCCTTTACCTGAGTCTTTATCGCAGGGCATAAAAAGCTATCCGTTAAAGTTGCTGCATTTGCAGGCGGGCATGATGATTTTGATGCTCCCGGTTCAGGCCTGGGTTTTCTCTGGCCTCAGTCTCAGTGCATTACCGGCCAATCTGATGGCAATACCCGTTATCTCCTTACTGACGGTGCCACTGATTCTGCTGGCTTTGGCTCTGCCTTTCTCGCCGATAGAGGAGATGCTCTGGTGGCTGGCAGATCGTTCTGTTGCTGCGGTTATTTTATGCTTGCGCGCGTTTCCTTCAGGCTGGTTAGCCATTGAAGATGCGCTGCTAATGTTAATCTGCTTGCCGCTGGCAGCGCTGAGAGTGTGGCGTTTTGGCTGGTGGCGTCATGCACCATTAAGCCTGGCTGGCTGCTGCTGTGCGCTGGCAATATGGCGCCTGACGATACCCAAGCCGGAATGGCGAGTGGATATGCTGGATGTCGGTCATGGTCTGGCAATCGTTATCTCTAAGCAAGGCAAAGCGATACTTTACGATACGGGCAATCGCTGGCTGACCTCAAATGCAGGCGAGCGCATTATCATTCCCTGGCTGGAGCGCAAAGGATTACAACCGGAGTGGATCATTCTGAGCCATGGACATCTTGATCACACCGGAGGGCTGCAGGCGATACAGCAACGCTGGCCAGATATCTCTGTCCGCAGCGCATTAGCGCATGATCGGCATTTTCCCTGTCATGCAGGCGAAAGCTGGCAGTGGTATCAGCTCAACTTTTCCGTGTTGTGGCCACGCACCTCATCGACGTCGGGTGGGAATAATGATTCCTGTGTGGTGCGAATTGACGATGGAAGAACCGCGATACTGCTGACCGGCGATATTGAGCGTGAGGCAGAACTCGCGCTGCTGGCTGCACATCGGCATCAGTTACGGGCAGATATCCTTCAGGTTCCACACCATGGCAGCAGTACTTCTTCGGTGGCGCCGCTGTTACGTGCCGTCGCGGGAAAGGCGGCGTTAACGTCGGTGGCCCGCTATAACGCCTGGCGTATGCCGTCCCGACAGGTTATCGAGCGCTATCAGCAAAATGGCTACGCAGCATATGACACTGCAACAGAAGGACAGATAAGTGTGCAAATAACCAGCAATGGCTGGCAAGTTTTGGGTTTCAGAACGCATTTATTGCCTCGATGGTACCATCAGTGGTTTGGCGTCCCCCGTGATTCCAGGTAGAATGAGCGGCTATTTCAAACAATGCTGGTTAAACAATGCATCAAGACAAAGACTTATCAACCTGGCAGACTTTTCGCCGTCTCTGGCCAATGATCGCACCGCACAAAGGCGGGCTGTTCGTGGCAGCCGTAGCGCTTGTCCTTAACGCTGCTGGCGACACGTTAATGCTGTCACTGTTGAAGCCGTTACTTGATGATGGTTTCGGTAAGGCTGATAAATCCGTGCTGATTTGGATGCCGCTGGTAGTGATGGGGTTAATGCTGATTCGTGGCGTTACCAGCTATGTCTCCAGTTACTGTATCTCGTGGGTGTCTGGCAATGTGGTGATGAACATGCGTCGTCGCCTGTTTAGCCATATGATGGGCATGCCGGTGGCGTTTTTCGATCAGCAATCCACAGGCACGCTGCTGTCGAGAATTACCTATGATTCTGAACAGGTGGCGTCATCGTCGTCGAGCGCGCTGGTAACGGTAGTCCGTGAGGGCGCGTCGATTATCGGCCTGTTTATTATGATGTTTTACTATAGCTGGCAGCTGTCGCTGATCCTGATTGTGCTGGCACCGGTTGTGTCATTTGCCATCCGCATGGTCTCTAAGCGTTTCCGCAGCATCTCCAAAGTGATGCAGAACACCATGGGCCAGGTGACGACCAGCGCTGAGCAGATGTTGAAAGGGCATAAAGAGGTGCTGATCTTTGGCGGTCAGGATATTGAAACCAAACGTTTCGATCATGTCAGTAACCGCATGCGCCAGCAGGGCATGAAGCTGGTTTCTGCCTCATCAATTTCCGATCCGATTATCCAGCTTATCGCGTCGCTGGCGCTGGCCTTTGTACTTTATGCGGCTAGCTTCCCCTCAGTGATGGAGAACCTGACCGCCGGTACCATTACCGTGGTGTTCTCTTCTATGATCGCGCTGATGCGTCCGTTGAAGTCACTGACTAACGTTAACGCCCAGTTCCAGCGCGGTATGGCAGCATGTCAGACGCTGTTTTCTATTCTGGACAGCGAGCAGGAAGTGGATAACGGCACGCGTCAGATTGAGCGGGCCGAAGGCAATATCCAGTTTAACAACGTTACTTTCACTTATCCGGGCCGCGAGATTCCTGCGCTGCGCAACATCAACCTGTCGATTCCGGCAGGAAAAACGGTGGCGCTGGTGGGTCGCTCTGGTTCAGGTAAATCGACCATCGCTAGCCTGTTGACGCGTTTCTACGACATCCAGCAGGGCGAAATCCTGATCGATGGTCATGATTTGCGTGAATATACGCTGCGTTCGTTACGTAATCAGGTGGCGTTGGTCTCGCAAAACGTCCATCTGTTTAATGACACCATTGCCAATAACATCGCCTATGCCCGCAGTGAGCAATATAGCCGCGAGGAGATTGAACGCGCGGCAACCATGGCGCACGCCATGGACTTTATCAAGAAGATGGATAAAGGACTGGATACGGTAATCGGTGAAAATGGCGTGCTGCTCTCTGGCGGCCAGCGTCAGCGTATTGCTATTGCGCGCGCACTGCTGCGCGACAGTCCGATTCTGATTCTGGATGAGGCGACCTCGGCGCTGGATACTGAATCTGAACGTGCTATTCAGTCGGCGCTGGATGAACTGCAAAAGAACCGTACGTCGCTGGTCATTGCCCACCGCCTTTCAACCATTGAAAAAGCGGATGAGATCGTGGTGGTGGAAGATGGTCAAATCATTGAGCGAGGTACGCACAGCGAACTGCTTGAGCAGGGCGGTGCCTATGCACAATTGCATAAAATGCAGTTTGGCCAATGATTGAGCGCATCTGGAGCGGCCGCTCACCGCTGTATCTGCTGCTGCTGCCGTTAAGCCTGCTGTATGGCATAGTGAGCCGCTTCATTCGGCTCACTTACCAACGTGGCTGGCGCAAAAGCTGGCGCGCACCGGTGCCAGTGGTGGTGGTGGGTAACCTCACTGCCGGCGGCAACGGCAAAACGCCGGTGGTGATTTGGCTGGTGCAGGCGTTGCAACAGCAGGGCCTGCGTCCTGGCGTGGTGTCGCGTGGTTATGGTGGCAAAGCGGAACACTATCCACTGTTGCTGGATGCCAGCACCACCACTGACATCGCAGGTGATGAGCCCGTGCTGATTTTTCAACGCACGGGTGCGCCAGTTGCCGTGGCACCGCAGCGTTCAGCGGCGGTGCAGGCGTTACTGGCAGAGCATGCGCTTGACGTGATCATCACCGATGATGGGCTGCAGCACTATGCGTTACAGCGCGATATCGAAATTGTTGTCATTGATGGCGTACGCCGCTTTGGCAACGGCTGGTGGCTGCCCGCCGGTCCAATGCGCGAACGCGCGGACAGATTAGCGGAAGTAGATGCCATCATCGTCAATGGTGGCGAGGCGGCTGGCAATGAAATCGCCATGTCACTGGCCGTCAGCCATGCGGTGAACCTGTTGGACGGCACAACGCGTGCGGTATCCGCGTTAGCGCCCGCGGTGGCGATGGCGGGAATTGGTCATCCACCGCGGTTTTTTACCACGCTGCGCAATCACGGATTAACACCACAGGCAGAGATCGCCTTCGCCGATCATCATGCTTATGATGAAGCAGAGCTGGCTGCGTTAACTTCAGAGGACCAGATGCTGGTGATGACGGAAAAAGATGCGGTGAAATGCCGCCACTTTGCCAGAGCAAACTGGTGGTATGTGCCGGTAGATGCTCAGTTGAGTGAAGCACCGTCATCGGCACTCATAAGCGCTATCGTTAAGCGTTGCCATCCACACTGAACGGCAGACCGGTAGCGTTCCGGCTGCATCGTTCACCCGTATTGAGGAGAGCCAGTGATTAACCTTTCTCTGAAAACGGCGCGTAATCTGCAGCTCGCGGCGCAAGGCCTGTTGCATCCTGCCGACGAAGCAGCAACGCCAGAACGTCTGCTGGCGGCAATCCGCAAAATGTCTCTGCTGCAAATCGATACTATCCATGTTGTGGCCCGTAGCCCCTGGCTGGTGCTTTTCAGCCGCATTGGCAGCTTTCCGCTTTCCTGGCTGGAACAGGCGCTTCGTGACGGCGCGCTGTTTGAATATTGGGCGCATGAAGCCTGCTTTATTCCCATCGAAGATTATCCACTGCTCCGCCATCGCATGTTATCGCCAGCATCGCTGGGCTGGAAATTCAGCGCTGACTGGATGCAGACCCATCAAACGGAGATTGCCGATCTGCTGGCCCACATTGAGCAGGCTGGTCCGGTCCGCGCTGCTGACTTTGCCGCACCGTCTCAGCAAAAGGCAGGCTGGTGGGCATGGAAACCGCATAAGCGTCATCTGGAGAATCTGTTTACCGCTGGTGAGCTGATGGTTAGCGAGCGACGAAATTTTCAGCGCGTCTATGATCTTCGCCAGCGCGTGCTGCCTGACTGGCATGACGACCGCATGCTGAGTGAAACCGAGTCGGTCGAGCAGATGTTACGCAACAGCGCCAACAGTCTGGGGATTTTTCGCCCCGAATGGTTAGCCGATTATTATCGTCTGAAAAAAGTTGCGGCCAGAGAGGTGATAGCGCGCTGGCTGGAGCAGGGGTTTATTGTCGCCTGCAACGTAGAAACACTGGGCACACTTTATCTGCATCATGCGCTGCTACCTCTACTGGAGCAGCAGCTGGAAGCGACACACAGCACGGTACTTTCCCCTTTCGATCCTTTAGTGTGGCATCGCAAGCGTGCGCTGGAGCTGTTTGATTTTGACTATCGCCTGGAGTGTTATACGCCGGAAGCGAAGCGCCGTTATGGCTATTTTGTTCTGCCGATATTGCTGCGTGGCGAGCTGAAAGCGCGAATGGATGCCAAAATGATCCGCAAGAGCGGCGTATTGCAGATTAAAAATCTGTGGCTTGAACATGGCGTACCAGCAACCGACTCACTCTGCGCTGATTTAAAAGGCGCTATAGATCATTTCGCGCGCTGGCAGGGTGCAGACTCTGTTCAGTGCGATAATCTGCCCGTGGCGTTGACGCCGCGCGGGCAACCGGTCTGGTCGCTTACTGCGTGATCCACTCTGTTAATGACATTGTGATATGCTCACCGCACTGGCGAATCGGTCCGTAACGGAGGAAATATGGATCACCGTTTACTACAAATTGTGGCTTGTCCGGTATGCAACGGCAAACTGTACTACAACAACGAACAGCAGGAACTTATCTGTAAACCTGACGGCCTGGCATTCCCGGTGCGTGAAGGCATTCCGGTTCTGCTGGAAAATGAAGCGCGTGCGCTGACCATGGAAGAGAGTCATCCATGAGTTTCGTTGCCATTATTCCGGCACGTTACGCTTCAACGCGGCTGCCGGGTAAACCGCTGGTCGATATCAACGGTTTGCCGATGGTTTTGCACGTGATGCAGAGAGCAAAAGAGTCGGGAGCAGAGCAGGTTATTGTTGCCACCGATCATGCCGATGTCGCTGCAGCAGTGGAGGCGGCGGGAGGCGAAGTGTGCATGACCCGCGCCGATCATCAGTCAGGCACCGAGCGTCTGGCCGAGGTGATTGACCGCTACGGTTTTGCCGATGACAAAATTATTGTCAACGTGCAGGGCGATGAGCCGATGATTCCACCGACTATCATTCGTCAGGTAGCAAACAATCTTGCCAGCGCGGCAGCAGGAATGGCCACGCTGGCCGTGCCGATCGTCAGCGCAGAAGAAGCGTTTAATCCTAACGCGGTAAAAGTGGTCACTGACGCGGCCGGTTATGCGCTCTATTTTTCCCGTGCGGCCATCCCCTGGGAACGTGAGCGTTTTGCCGTCTCACGTGAAGAGATCGGCGATGCCTTTTTACGTCATATTGGCATTTACGCCTACCGCGCCGGCTTTATCCGCCGCTACGTGACCTGGCAGCCCAGCAAGCTGGAGCAGATTGAGCTGCTGGAGCAACTGCGGGTGTTGTGGTACGGCGAAAAGATTCATGTTGATGTTGCGCATGAGGTGCCGAGCGCTGGTGTCGATACGCCAGAGGATCTGGCGCGTGTACGCCAGGCGATGCAGTAATCCGTTCAGAGGACCATTCGGTCCTCTTTTCTCATCAGGATTTGATGTCAGACGATGATTCCTCCGGCAAGTACGTTCATGATAACGACTCTGGTCAGTTAAAGGAGCCTGTTATGGAACAACTGCGCGCAGAGCTGACGCTGGTGTTAGGCGAGCCGGTCGGTCGGCTTGAACATATCAGCGAGCAAGGACAGGCAAGCCTGTTTGCCCTTTATGATGATGCGGGGCAGGCAATGCCGCTGGTGGCTAAATATTTTCGGCGGCAGGGCCTGGCGGCACAGGAAGCTGCCAAACTGTCAATGCTGGGTCGCGAAAGCGCGATCAAAGTGCCGGCGGTATACGGTGTGGTCATCAGCCAGCAGCAACCACGGCATGAAGTTTTACTGCTGGAGCGGTTACGCGGCGTTCCGGTTGAGGCGCCCGCACGCACGCCGCAGCGTGCTCAACAGCTGGAGCAGCAGATTGTGGAATGCCTGCATGCCTGGCATAGTATCGACAGCCAGGGCGTGGTGGGCGCCGTTGACAGTACGCAACAGAACAGCTGGAGCAACTGGTATCAGCAGTATGTTGAAGTGCTCTGGGCGACGCTGGGCTGGCTTGCGTTACCCGGATTAACCGCGGAAGATCGGCATTTGCTACTGCGTTGCCGTCAGCAACTGCCCAGGCTATTTAATGATTTCGCTGCACGTTGCGTGCTGGTGCATGGCAATCTATCGCTGCAAAACCTGATCAAAGATCCCCGTTCCGATCGGCTTATTGCCGTTGTTCATCCCGGCCCGATACTGTGGGCGCCCCGGGAGTTTGAACTGTCAAAGCTGAGTGAAACCGGCGCAGCCGAGTCACTGATGTTTGCTTCGCTGCGCCATCAGCCGGTCGACGAGGGTTTTATCTGGCGACGCTGGATCTATTTACTCTGGGATACCGTAGCAGAAGCGATTGCGGGCATGCCGCTGAACCGCCCGCGGTTTCATCATGCTGCGCAACGGCTATTGCCGTGGCTCAACTAACGTACTCTCTTCACCATGAAGCCGCTGCCACAGCCGCCCCAGCGTTTCATACCAGGCGCGATCGCTGTGGCCCAACCATACCGGCGACGGAATCGCCTTTTCCCATGGATTCAGCGGTGAAGTAATCGCCAGCTGATTGGCGGGAGCCACGATCGGCTGCAATCCCTGCGCGTAAAAAAAGCCCAGCGCACGCGGCATATGGTTAGCTGAGGTGATCAACATGAAAGGATGCTGGCCAATGTACTGCTTTACCGCCTCAGCTTCATGCGCGGTATCCCGTGGCCGATCGAGCATGATAGTGGCATCGGCAGGGACGCCGAGAGATTGTGCCACCTGCGCGGCAACGCGCGCGCTGCTCATCGGATTCTGGCCAGCGGCCGCACCGGTGAAGATCATGCGAGCACCCGGATTACGTCGCCACTGGCGCACTCCTTCAACCACGCGTGGCAAACTGTTGCTGATTAAATTTGAACCAGGCGCCCAATCGGGATTAAAAGTATAGCCACCGCCCAGCACCACAATGTAATCCACCTTTTCGCTGCCGTTCCATGTCGGATAGCGGTTTTCCAGCGGTAATAGCAGCCGATCGGCAACCGGTTGCAGGCTCAGCAGCAGTAACAGCAGCCATGAAGCAGAGAGCAGGATTTTGCCGGTTTTTTGCCAGCGAGAGAACCAAAGCAATAAAATGGCGATTGCCATCAGCAGCAGCAGAAACGGCAACGGTAGTAACAGCCCGCCCACCACCTTTTTTAAGGTAAAAAACATCGATTCCCGCTTCCTTTTGTCCGAAAAAACATCATCTGATTGCCTCGCGCTACGCTAAAGGTTCATTCTCCGCCGGGGTGTGACAAAATAGCCGTTTTGGCGGCGCTGACAGGAGCCAAAGCGATGCAGGATCGCAATTTTGACGATATGGCGGAGAAGTTTTCGCAAAACATTTACGGTACCACTAAAGGACGTATCCGTCAGGCGATCCTCGGCGAGGAGCTGGCCACTATTTTAGCCACGTTACCCGCGGGAGCACGTCGCGTGCTTGATGCCGGAGGCGGCGAAGGGCAAATGGCCTGTACGCTGGCGGCGGACGGCCATCAGGTACTGTTATGCGATCTGTCCGCAGAAATGATTGAACGGGCGAAGCGTCTGGCGGCGGAAAAAGGTGTGAGCGATAACATGCAATTCGCACAAATCAGCGCGCAGCAGGTGGCAGATTATTTGGATACGCCGGTTGATCTGGTATTGTTCCACGCAGTGTTGGAATGGGTGGCTGAACCCGAGAAAATTCTTAGTCAGCTCTATGATATTCTGCATCCCGGTGGCGTACTGTCGCTGATGTTTTACAACCTGCACGGCTTAACCATGCGTACGCTAACGCTGGGAAATTTCGGTTACCTTCAGGCTGACCTGAAAAAACGCAAAAAGAAAACCCTGTCACCAGACTTTCCCCGCGATCCTGAGCAGGTTTACCGCTGGCTCACCGCCTGTGGTTTTCACATTGAAAGCCGCGCCGGCATTCGTGTTTTTCACGATTACATGCGCGACAAAGAGAAACAGAGCGAACGCTTTGACGAAGTGCTGGAGATGGAAAAACGCTACTGTCGACAGGAGCCTTTTTTGAGTTTAGGACGCTATATCCACGTCACAGCGCGGAAACCCATCGAGAAGGACGTACTATGAGTGAATTCTCCCAGACCGTACCGGAACTGGTTGCCTGGGCGCGAAAAAACGATTTTTCCGTCTCGCTGCCCACGGAACGTCTGGCATTTTTACTGGCCATTGCCACGCTGAACGGCGAGCGCATGGACGGTGAAATGAGCGAGGGCGAACTGATTGACGCGTTTCGCCATGTCAGTAAAGCCTTTGAGCAAACCAGCGAAACCGTGCTGGTGCGCGCCAATAATGCCATCAACGATATGGTGCGCCAGCGCCTGATCAACCGTTTCACCAGCGAAATCACCGAAGGCAATGCGATCTATCGCCTGACGCCGCTGGCGATCGGCATCACCGATTATTATATTCGCCAGCGCGAATTTTCCACGCTGCGCCTCTCAATGCAGCTATCGATCGTGGCCGGTGAGCTTAAACGCGCTGCCGATGCCGCCGATGAAAATGGCGATGAGTTTCACTGGCACCGTAACGTGTTTGCGCCGCTGAAATACTCGGTCGCGGAGATTTTTGACAGTATTGATATGACCCAGCGCTTGATGGATGAGCAGCAGCAGGCGGTGAAAAACGATATTGCTGAGCTGCTCAACAAAGACTGGCGTGCCGCGATCTCCAGCTGTGAGATGCTGCTGTCAGAAACCTCCGGCACGCTACGCGAGCTGCAGGACACGCTGGAAGCCGCTGGCGACAAGCTGCAGGCGAACCTGCTGCGCATTCAGGACGCGACGCTGAACAGCCCCGATCTCGGCTTTGTCGATAAGCTGGTGTTCGATCTGCAACACAAGCTTGATCGTATTACCAGCTGGGGGCAGCAGGCGATCGATCTGTGGATTGGCTACGACCGTCACGTTCATAAATTTATCCGAACCGCTATCGATATGGATAAGAACCGCGTCTTCGCGCAGCGTCTGCGCCTGTCGGTACAAAACTATTTCGATCAGCCGTGGGCGCTGACCCATGCCAACGCCGAGCGTCTTTACGATATGCGTGAAGAGGAGCTGACCCTGCGTAACGAAGAGGTCACGGGCGAACTTCCGGCGGAGCTGGAATATGAAGAATTCAACGAAATTCGTGAGCAGCTCGCCGCGATGATAGAAGAGGCGCTGGCCATCTATCGCACCCAGCAGAAGCCGTTAAATCTGGCCACTGTGATGCGTGATTACCTCGCCCAATATCCGCGCGCCCGCCATTTTGACCTCGCCCGCATCGTGATCGATCAGGCGGTACGTCTTGGCGTGGCTGAAGCTGACTTTACCGGTTTGCCAGCAGAATGGCAGGCCATTAATGATTACGGAGCCAAGGTGCAGGCGCATGTCATCGACAAATATTGAACACGTGATGCCGGTTAAACTGGCACAGGCGCTGGCGAATCCGCTGTTTCCCGCGCTGGACAGTCAGTTACGCGCAGGCCGCCATATCGGCATTGAAGAGCTGGATAATCACGCTTTCCTGATGGATTACCAGCTCTACCTGGAAGAATTTTACAGCCGCTACAACGTTGAGTTGCTGCGGGCACCGGAAGGCTTTTTTTATCTGCGTCCGCGTTCTACCACGTTGATACCGCGCTCGGTGCTGTCAGAGCTCGATATGATGGTGGGCAAAATCTTATGTTTTCTCTATCTCAGCCCGGAGCGCCTTGCTAACGAAGGCATTTTCACCCAGCAGGAACTGTATGATGAGCTGATGAGCCTCGCCGATGAAAATCGCCTGCTCAAGCTGGTTAACCAGCGCTCCACCGGTTCCGATCTTGACCGCGGCAGGCTGCAGGAGAAGATGCGCGCCTCACTGAACCGCCTGCGTCGTCTTGGCATGGTGTGGTTTATGGGCAACGACAACAGCAAATTCCGCATTAATGAATCGGTATTCCGCTTCGGCGCCGACGTGCGCAGCGGTGACGATCCCCGCGAGGCGCAGCTGCGTCTGATTCGTGACGGCGAGGCGGTGGCGCTAAGCCGTGCGGAAGAGGGTGACGATAACGACAGCGAAGCGGATGCGCCGCTGCCAGAGGATGAAAGTAATGATTGAACGCGGAAAGTTTCACTCGCTGACGCTGATTAACTGGAACGGTTTTTTCGCCCGCACCTTTGATCTCGATAATCTGGTGACCACCTTATCCGGCGGCAACGGTGCCGGTAAGTCGACCACCATGGCGGCCTTTATTACCGCGCTGATCCCGGATTTAACGCTACTGCACTTTCGTAACACCACCGAAGCGGGCGCGACGTCAGGTTCGCGTGATAAGGGCCTGCATGGCAAGCTCCGCGCTGGCGTCTGCTATTCAGCGCTCGACGTGGTTAACTCACGTCACCAGCGCGTCATCGTTGGCGTGCGTTTGCAACAGGTGGCAGGCCGCGATAAAAAAGTCGATATCAAACCCTTCAGCATTCACGGCTTGCCAGCCAACCTGACGCCGACGGAGATGTTTACCGAAGCGGTGTCGGAACGTCAGGCGCGCGTTCTGCCGTTGAACGAACTCAAAGAGCGCGTTGAGGCGATTGAGGGCGTTCAGTTTCGTACCTTTAACTCAATCACCGACTATCACTCGCTGATGTTCGATCTCGGCATCGTGGCGCGTCGACTGCGCTCGGCCGGCGATCGCAGCAAATATTATCGCCTGATCGAAGCCTCGCTGTACGGCGGTATCTCCAGCGCCATTACCCGCTCGCTGCGCGATTACCTGCTGCCGGAAAACAGCGGCGTGCGCAAAGCCTTTCAGGATATGGAGGCGGCGCTGCGGGAAAACCGCATGACGCTGGAAGCGATTCGCGTCACGCAATCCGACCGCGATCTGTTTAAGCATTTGATCTCTGAAGCGACCAGCTACGTAGCGGCCGATTACATGCGGCACGCCAACGAACGCCGCATCCATCTTGATGGCGCCTTATTGCTGCGTAACGAGCTATTTACCAGTCGCAGCCAGCTGGCCAGCGAACAGTTCCGTCATATCGACATGGCACGCGAGCTGGCGGAACACGCCGCGGCAGAAAATGACCTTGAGGTGGATTATCAGGGTGCCAGCGATCACCTGACGCTGGTGCAAACCGCCATGCGTCAGCAGGAAAAAATCGAGCGCTACAGCAGCGATCTTGAAGAACTGAGCTATCGCCTGGAAGAGCAGAACGAGGTGGTTGCCGAAGCGCGTGATGTACAGGAAGAGAACGAAGCACGCGCCGAAGCTGCCGAGCTGGAAGTGGATGAGCTGAAAAGCCAGCTGGCGGATTACCAACAGGCGCTGGACGTGCAGCAAACGCGCGCTATTCAGTATCAGCAGGCGCTGCAAGCTTTACAGCGTGCGCAGCAGATTTGCCAGCTGCCTGCTCTGACCGTCGACAACGCCGATGAGTGGCAGGAAACCTTCCAGGCACGTGAACAGGAAGCCACCGACAAGCTGCTAATGCTGGAGCAGAAAATGAGCGTGGCCGAGGCCGCGCACGGCCAGTTTGAACAGGCGTTTGAACTGGTGAATAAAATTGCTGGCCCGGTGAGCCGCAGCGAGGCGTGGCAAACCGGCCGTGAACTGCTGCGCGACGCGGCAAATCAGCGTCATCATGCGGAGCAGCTGTCGTCATTGCGGCTGCGTCTCTCCGAGCTGGAGCAGCGGTTACGCGAGCAGCAGGAAGCGGAACGCTTGCTGAATGAGTTCTGCAAACGCCAGGGTCAGCATTACGAAGCCCATGAGCTGGAACAGCTGCAACGCGAACTGGAAGCGCAGATTGAACAGCTGTCACAGAGCGTCAGCGATGCCGGTGAACACCGCATGACTCTGCGTCAGGAGCTGGAGCAGCTGCGCGAGCGCACCACGGCGTTGACGGCACGTGCGCCGCACTGGCTGGCCGCGCAGGAGATCCTGACACAGCTGAGTGAACAGACCGGACAGACGCTGGAAAACAGCCAGCAGATCACCGAATTTATGCAGCAGCTGCTGGAGCGCGAGCGCGAAACCACGGTAGAGCGCGATGAAATTGCGGCGCGTAAGCGCGAAATCGAACAGCAAATCGAACGTCTCAGTCAGCCCGGCGGCGCGGAAGATGCACGGCTTAACAGCCTGGCCGAACGTTTTGGCGGCGTGCTGCTCTCTGAGATTTACGATGATGTCACACTGGACGATGCGCCTTACTTCTCGGCGCTCTACGGCCCGTCACGTCACGCGATTGTCGTGCCGGATCTCTCCCTGATCCGCGAGCAGCTGTCGGGACTGGAAGATTGTCCCGAAGATCTCTATCTGATCGAAGGCGATCCGCAGTCGTTTGATGACAGCGTATTTGGCGTTGAAGAGCTGGAAAAAGCCGTTGTGGTGAAAGTCGCCGAGCGACAATGGCGCTATTCGCGTTTTCCAAAAGTGCCGCTGTTTGGTCGTGCCGCGCGTGAGAATCAGCTGGAGCTGCTGCATATCGAACGCAACAGTCTGGCGGAACGCTACGCCACGCTGTCGTTTGACGTGCAGAAAACGCAGCGCCTGCATCAGTCGTTCAGCCGTTTTATCGGCAGCCATCTGGCCGTCGCATTTGAAGACGACCCGGAAGCGCAGATCCGCCAGTGCAACGCACGTCGCGCCGAGCTGGAGCGTGCGCTCAGCAATCATGAAAATGACAATCAGCAGCAGCGCCAGCAGTACGATCAGGCAAAAGAGGGCGTCGCCCAGCTGAACCGGCTGCTGCCGCGCATTAACCTGCTGCAGGATGAAACCTTAGCCGATCGTTGCGAAGAGATTCGCGAGCGCATGGAGGAGTCGCAGGACGCCGCGCGCTTTATTCATCAGCACGGCAGCGCGCTGGCGCGCCTTGAGCCAATGCTCTCGGTGTTGCAAAGCGACCCGCAGCAACATGAGCAGTTAAAAGCAGATTATCAGCAGGCGCAGCAGCAGCAGCGTGATGCCCGGCAGCAGGCGTTTGCCCTCACCGAAGTGGTACAGCGTCGCGCGCATTTTGGCTACGCCGATTCGGCTGGCATGCTCACCGGCAGCAGCGATCTGAATGAGAAGCTGCGTCAGCGTCTTGAACAGGCCGAAGGCGAACGTGCGCGTGCTCGCGAGCGGCTGCGGGAGCATCAGGCCCAGCTGACGCAATATTCGCAGGTGCTGGCATCGCTGAAAAGTGCTTACGACGCCCGCCGCGATATGCTGAAAGAGCTGCATCAGGAGATGCAGGATATTGGCGTTCAGGCTGACAGCAGCGCGGAAGAGCGTGCACGCATTCGCCGTGACGAGCTGTACAACGCACTGAGCAGCAACCGAACGCGCCGCAATCAGCTGGAAAAACAGTTGACCTTCTGTGAAGCCGAAATGGATGCGCTGCAGAAAAAACTGCGCCGGGTTGAACGCGATTATCATCTGAATCGTCAGCAGGTGGTACAGGCGAAAGCGGGCTGGTGCGCGGTGCTGCGCCTGGTGAAAGAGAGCGGGGTGGAAAGAAGGCTGCACCGTCGCGAACTCGCCTACCTCAGCGGCGATGAATTGCGTTCAATGTCCGATAAAGCGCTGGGCGCGTTGCGTCTGGCGGTGGCGGACAATGAACACCTGCGCGATGTACTGCGTCTGTCTGAGGATGCCAAACGACCAGAACGCAAAATTCAGTTCTTTATCGCCGTGTATCAGCATCTGCGCGAGCGCATTCGGCAGGATATTATTCGCACCGACGATCCGGTTGAAGCGATCGAGCAGATGGAAATTGAGCTGAACCGCCTGACCGAAGAGCTGACCGCGCGTGAAAAAACGCTGGCGATCAGTTCGCGCAGCGTAGCGAATATCATCCGCAAGACTATTCAGCGTGAGCAAAACCGTATCCGTCAGCTTAATCAGGGGCTGCAGACGGTGAGCTTTGGTCAGGTGCGCAGCGTGCGGCTGAATGTCAACGTACGCGAAACGCACGCGATGCTGCTGGATGTGCTGTCGGAAGAGCATGAGCAGCATCAGGATCTGTTCAACAGCAACCGTTTCACCTTCTCAGAAGCGCTGGCGAAACTCTATCAGCGTTTGAATCCACATATCGACATGGGCCAGCGCACGCCGCAAACCATCGGTGAAGAGCTGCTGGATTACCGTAACTATCTGGAGATGGAAGTTGAGGTTAATCGTGGATCTGACGGCTGGCTGCGTGCAGAAAGCGGCGCACTCTCTACCGGTGAAGCGATCGGTACCGGTATGTCGATTCTGGTAATGGTGGTGCAGAGCTGGGAAGAGGAATCACGCCGTCTGCGTGGCAAAGATCTTTCGCCATGCCGTCTGCTGTTCCTTGATGAAGCCGCGCGTCTGGATGCGAAATCGATCGCCACGCTGTTCGAGCTGTGTGAGCGGCTGGAGATGCAACTGGTGATTGCCGCGCCGGAAAATATCAGTCCGGAGAAGGGCACGACGTACAAGCTGGTGCGCAAGGTATTTAATAACACCGAGCACGTGCACGTCGTCGGCCTGCGCGGTTTCTCCGCCGACGTTTTGCCTGACAGCAAGACTCGGCTCGAAACGGAAAATAGCCAGGCGCAGGCATAGTAAAACGCCTGTTGAAGCGGTAATCTGCAAGTCGGCATTTGCTCACAGAGCAAATGCCGTTTTCATTTCTATACTAAGTGAAAGCGTTTCCGCTTTTAGCGCGGTTCCGTACCCGCTCATGTTGATGTTAAAGGGGGCAAAGGATGTTGCTGGCAAATGCATTTCTATTAAAACGTGCCGCTTTGGCCTGTTGTCTCTCCCTTGGTCTGGCGAACGTTTCCGCCGCCACTGCAGCGATAATAACGGCCGCGCCTTCCCGCGCGGTTAGCAAAAGTATGAGCGCTGGTGAAAGCCAGCGACAGATCCTTGCGGCCTTTAACGATGGCAGCAAGCCGTTCTATCTCGCTTCCCTGGCAACGCTCTACGCCGGACGCGATATGCATCCGGTGTGGCACGATCCCATCGCGGTACAGCAGTTTCAGCAGCAGCTGGCTGAAGTGGCGCTGTCGGGTGTCCAGCCGCAATTTAACCGCTGGATTGAACAGCTAACCAATCCATCCATCACCGGCCTTGCGCGGGACATTGTCCTGTCCGATGCGATGTATGGCTATCTGCAATTTATTGCCAATGTGCCCGCGCAGGGCGAGAACTGGTTATACAGCAACGTGCCTTATAAGATGGCGCTGCCGCCGCTCTCGACGGTGAACCAGTGGCATCAATCGATCGAGCAGGGCGTGCTGGCAACCTTTGTACGCTCGCTGGTGCCACAGCATCCGCAGTACCAGCGCATGCGCAAGGCGCTAATCACGTTAATGAGCGATAACCAGCCGTGGCCGCAGCTTAACGGCCGCGAGACGCTGCGCCCCGGCCAGGTCAGCGCCGATGTGCCGGCGCTGCGTGAGATTTTGCAGCGCAGCGGTATGCTGGATGCGGCAACAACGACATCGACGCCGGTCACCGTCAGCGCCAGTCAGCCCGCGCCGGTGGCGGTCAGTCCGTCAGCGACGTCGGTCAGCACGATTCCGCCACAAACCCCGGAAAACCCAGGCCTGGTGACGCCGCCTGCTGATGTCGCTGCCAGTGCGGATCAGGTTTATAATGACCAGCTGGTGGCCGCCGTTAAACGCTTTCAGCAGTGGCAAGGTCTGGAAGGCGATGGCGCTATCGGTCCGCGTACACGCGAATGGCTGAATGTGTCGCCGCAGATGCGGGTTTCACTGATGGCGCTGAATATCCAGCGTTTGCGCCTGCTGCCGGATGACATGCACAACGGCATTATGGTGAATATTCCTAACTATTCGCTGATCTATTACACCAACGGCACGCCTGCACTGACGTCACGCGTGATCGTGGGTCGCCCGGATCGCAAGACGCCGTTGATGCGCAGCGCGCTGAATAATGTGGTACTGAATCCGCCGTGGAATGTGCCGACGACATTAGTGCGCAAAGATATTGTGCCTAAGGTTAAGCAGGATCCGAGCTATCTCTACAAGCATGGCTATACGCTGCTGTCGGGCTGGAACGCCGATGCTGAAGTGATCGACCCTTCAATGATTGACTGGAGCATGGTGTCCGCGGCCTCATTCCCTTATCGCATTCGTCAGGCACCTGGCGCGACCAATTCGCTTGGCCGCTACAAGTTCAATATGCCCAGCTCTGACGCGATCTATCTGCACGACACGCCGAATCACAACCTGTTTCAGCGCGATATCCGTGCGCTGAGCTCCGGCTGCGTGCGGGTAAATCGTGCGTCCGATCTGGCCAATATGCTGTTGCAGGATGTGGGCTGGAACAATGCGAAGATTTCTAGCTCGCTGCAGGAAGGTGATACCCGTTACGTGCCGATTCGTCATCGTATCCCGGTTAACCTCTATTATCTGACCGCCTGGGTGGCTGATGACGGTAAGCCACAATTTCGAACAGATATTTACAACTATGATACAACTGCGCGATCGGGCACGCATATGCTCAGTAAAGCTGGCCAGCTCCTGCTTTAGTGCTTGATTCAGCAATCAGTTATTTTTGCTTACATGTGCAAGACTGGTCTCAAAAGGGGAAGATTAACCACGCTTCCCCTTTTTCTTGACCTTCGCCGGGTTGACGAACGGTTAGCTGGCGTTTAATGTGCGGCCTTGTGCACTTTTTGCACGACCCACTTTTCGCACTGTTGTAGGTAAACGCATTTCATGGCTACTTTTGATCCCCAACGTCGTAAACTCCTGGTTTTAGGCGGAGCAGCAGCCGGTCTGGCTTGTCTTCCCGGTTCTGCCTTTGCTACGCTTTCGACGCCTCGTCCGCGCATTCTGACGTTAAATAATCTCCATACCGGTGAAACCCTGAAGACCGAGTTTTTCAATGGAAAGAGTTACGATAAGGATGAACTGGCCAGGTTAAATCATTTTTTCCGTGACTATCGCGCCAATCAAACCAGGAAGATCGATCCTAAACTGTTCGATCAGCTGTACCGCCTGCAGGCGATGCTTGAAACGCGTAAGCCGGTGCAGCTCATCTCCGGCTATCGTTCGCTTGCTACCAACAACAATCTGCGAGCGCACAGTAGAGGCGTGGCAAAACACAGTTATCATACGCTCGGACAGGCCATGGATTTTCATATCGAAGGCATCCAGCTGAGCAACGTCCGTAAAGCAGCGCTCGCCTTGCGTGCGGGTGGTGTAGGATACTATCCAAGCAGTAATTTCGTACATATAGATACCGGCCCGGTGCGCAACTGGTCGTAACAGAAGCCAGTCGCCGGGCCATAATGGAGCGTTATGAACTATCACATTATTCCGGTGACCGCTTTCGTCCAGAACTGTTCTCTGATCTGGTGTGCTGAGACCGGTTCTGCCGCTATTGTCGACCCCGGTGGCGATGCGGAGATGATCAAGCAGGCAGTTGCTGCAGCCCCGGTAACGATTGAATCAATCCTGCTTACCCACGGCCACCTTGATCATGTTGGCGCCGCCGCTGAACTGGCTGCCCATTACGGTGTGCCAGTCATCGGGCCAGACCAACGTGATGCCATCTGGCTGGAAAATCTGCCAGAGCAAAGCCGCATGTTTGGTCTGCCGGAATGCGCACCCTTAACGCCGGCTCGCTGGCTGAAAGAGGGCGACAGCGTTGCTGTGGGCAAGGTGCAGCTGGAAGTATTACATACGCCAGGTCATACGCCCGGACATATTGTTTTCTTTGATCGTGTTGGCCGCTTGCTGGTGTCCGGAGATGTGATCTTCAACGGCGGCGTCGGACGCACCGATTTTCCACAGGGTAACCATCAGCATCTGATTTCAGCCATCAAAGAGAAGCTGTTGCCGTTAGGTGATGACGTGGCGTTTTTGCCTGGACACGGGCCCGGCTCCACGCTGGGACATGAGCGTAAAACCAACCCCTTTCTGCAATAATCTACGCAATAAAAAATGGGCCGCTCAGGCCCATTCTTGTTTCTGCTTATCTGCCGGTTTACAGCACTGCGACAATCGCTGCGCAGAGTGCAGACATATTATCTGATGTCATACCCGCCACGTTAACGCGTCCTGAATTCACCGCATAAACCGCAAATTCGTCACGCAGGCGAACAACCTGATCTTTACTCAATCCACTGAACGAGAACATGCCGTTTTGGCGAATGATAAAGCTGAAGTCGCCCTGCGCACCTTTTTCCTGCAGCGTTTTAACGAACAGCTCACGCATCAGATGAATGCGCTGACGCATTGCCGTCAGTTCCTGCTCCCATTCTGCACGCAGCGCGTCATTGCCAAGAATAGTGGCCACCACCGCTGCACCGTGCGCTGGAGGATTAGAGTAGTTGGCGCGGATGGTATATTTTACCTGGCTGAATGCGGTAGCCGCTGCATCAGCGTTGGCTGCCACTAAGGTACAGGCGCCCACGCGTTCGTTATACAGGCCAAAGTTTTTGGAGTAAGAGCTGCAAACCAGCAGTTCCTGATGCGTGTCAGCGAAAATACGCAAACCTTCCGCATCTTCTTCCAGACCACGGGCAAAACCCTGATAGGCAAAATCAAACAGAGGTAACCAGCCTTTCTGCTGCGACAGCGCTGCCAGCTGCGCCCACTGCTCTTTGGTTGGGTCAATGCCGGTGGGGTTATGGCAGCAGCCGTGGAACAGCACCACGTCGCCTGCCTGGGCCTTATCGAGCGCGCTTAGCATGCCGCCGAAGTCCAGCGTATGGTTTTGCGCATCATAATAGGCGTACTCACACACCTCTAGGCCCGCAGAGTGAAAAACGTTCTGGTGATTGGGCCAGCTTGGGTTGCTTACCCAGATACGCTTAACATCGGTCTGCGTTGCCAGAAAATCAGCGGCAACGCGCAGGGCACCGGTGCCGCCTGGCGTCTGCGCGGTGCGCGCACGCTGATCGGTGATCAGCGCATGATTTTTACCAAACAGCAGCGCCTGCGTGCAACGGGCGAAATCAGCCAGGCCATCGATGCTCAGATAGTTTTTGGTGGTTTCATTTTCCAGCAGGAATTTTTCCGCTTTTTTAACGCTGGATAATACCGGCGTCTGGCCCGTTTCATCTTTATAAACGCCAATACCGAGATTGATTTTATTAGAGCGGTTATCGGCGCGGAAAAGGTCGGCTAAACCAAGAATAGGATCGGCGGGTGCAGCTGCAATTTTTTCAAACATAGTAGGGTCCATAGGCTTTGATAAAAGCGATAAGAGCCATCAGGTTAACGCCTGGTTGATGCTTTGCCAACCGTTTGCGACAAAAAGAAAGGGGGGTGAAATCGCAGATCGTACAAAAAGAAAAACGGAGCCAAAAGGCTCCGTTTTAATCGTCTGGTCGTGACCAGAAGGGGACTTAGAACTGGTAAACCAGGCCAACAGCCACGGTGTCGCCAGAACCAATACCCAGTTCGTTGTCATCATCAATCTGGTTGATGATGTAGTCAACGTAGGTAGACATGTTTTTATTGAAGTAGTAAGACGCGCCAACTTCAAAGTATTTAACCAGGTCAACATCGCCAAAACCTTCGATGTCTTTGCCTTTAGTCTGAACATAAGCAATAGAAGGACGCAGGCCGAAGTCAAACTGGTACTGAGCAACCAGTTCAATATCCTGAGTCTTGTTAGCTATGCCGTCAACACTTGAGGTTCCGCCAGTTGCATTAGGCAGGTTAGCGCTAAAGCGCGTTGCATTACGGCCTTCAGCATATGATGCCGCAAGGTAAATGTTGTTGGCATCATATTTTACCGCAGTACCCCAGAACTCTGCACGGTCTCCGCGACCAAACGCTAAGTTGTTTGGAGCAGCAGCGCCTGTCAGCAAACCATTCTGGCCGTTGGTACGGTCCTGAGAGCTATATGCAGCAACGATGCCCAAGCCAATTGGCGATACGTATGATGTTGACGCGCCGTAGCCGTCGCCATTAGAACGGGTCTGATCGGTACGATCATTTTTGCCCTGGTACTGAACAGCGAAGTCCCAGCCATCAACCAGACCAAAGAAGTTAGTATTACGGTAAGTTGCCACACCACCGGTACGGCCGGTCATGGAGTCAGACTGACCGAAGTCGCCACCGAATTCTGGCAGCATATCGGTCCAGGCCAGCGCATCATAACCCACTGCGTAGTTACGGCCGTAGTCAATAGAGCCAGCATCAGCAAATTTCAGGCCAGCGAAACCTAAACGGGTTTTGTTATTATTCTGGGCATCACTGCCTTCAGAGTTATTTGCCTGAACGTTGTATTCCCACTGACCATAACCGGTCATGTACTGATTGATCTGAGTTTCACCTTTAAAACCGAAACGCACATAAGACTTGTCGCCATCGCCAGCATAACCGTCATCATCAGAGAAGTAATGCAGACCTACCGCTTTGCCGTAGAGATCCAGCTTGTTGCCATCTTTGTTATAGATTTCGGCTGCATTGGCTGCACCAGCTGCTAACAGAGCGGGGATAACCACTGCAAGAATGTTGCGCTTCATCATTATTTATTACCCTCATTGGAGTTTTTTTGGACATCTGCCACTGCCGTCAAAAATTCTTTACAGAACCTTGAAGAGAGTTTGGTGTCTTCCTGTGTCTGCACGCATCTTTCCATTCAACCCCGCGTAATTCTAGCCCGAAAATGCTACAAAACTCGTAATCTAGTTTCAAAAGGAAAATATGTATTACAAAATGTAAAATATACGGAACTTTGTGAGACATCTCTAAATTTACAAAAATAAAAAAGGGCCAGCATGGCTGACCCTTTTATATATATGAATTTCTTATGTTTAATTCTGAAAATCAGAAATTCGCGTTGCGTGGCGTGCGTGGGAACGGAATAACGTCTCTTACATTTTGTACGCCAGTGACATAAGCGATCAAACGTTCGAAACCTAATCCAAAACCAGAATGCGGCACGGTGCCGTAACGACGCAGATCACGATACCACCAGTAATCTTCTTTATTCAGACCCATCTCAGCCAGACGCTGGTCGAGCACGTCGAGACGCTCTTCACGCTGTGAACCACCGATGATTTCGCCAATGCCCGGCGCCAGCACATCCATCGCCGCCACGGTTTTGCCATCGTCATTCATGCGCATATAAAACGCTTTAATATCTTTCGGGTAGTTTTTCACCACAACCGGCGCTTTGAAGTGCTGTTCTGCCAGATAACGCTCATGCTCGGAAGAGAGATCGACGCCCCAGTACACCGGGTTTTCAAAGCTCTGGCCGCAGTTTTCAAGAATGGTTACCGCGTCGGTGTAGTCAACCTGCGCAAAGTCAGTGGCGACAAAGCGCTCCAGGCGTGCAACGGCGTCTTTATCCACCCGCTCGGCGAAGAACGCCATATCATCAGCGCGCTCATTCAGTACCGCAGCAAACACATATTTCAACATACGTTCAGCCAGCGCCGCGGCATCGTCCAGTGAAGCAAAGGCGATTTCCGGTTCCAGCATCCAGAACTCAGCCAGATGGCGGCTGGTGTTGGAATTCTCCGCACGGAAGGTTGGACCAAAGGTATAGATGTTTGACAGCGCACAGGCGTAGGTTTCGCCATTCAGCTGGCCGGATACAGTGAGAAACGCTTCTTTGCCAAAAAAGTCTTCGCTGTAATCAACTTTGCCCTGCGCATCGCGCGGCAGATTTTCCATGTCCAGCGTCGAGACGCGGAACATTTCACCAGCGCCTTCGGTATCGGAGGCGGTAATCAGCGGCGTCGATACCCAGAAGTAGCCGTTCTCATGGAAGAAGCGGTGCAGCGCCTGAGCCAGCGTATGGCGCACGCGCGCCACGGCGCCGATCAGATTGGTGCGCGGACGCAGGTGCGCGACTTCACGCAGATATTCAATGCTGTGACGCTTGGCGGCCATCGGATAGGTATCGGGATCGTCCACCCAGCCCACCACGTCAATCGCCGTGGCCTGAATTTCAAAGCTCTGGCCTTCGCCCGGGGATTCCACCACTTTACCGGTGACCACGACCGAACAACCGGTTGTCAGGCGCAGCACTTCGCTCTGGTAATTATTCAGAGAATTATTTACTACGGCCTGGACAGGATTAAAGCAGGAGCCGTCATAAACGGCGATGAAGGAAATACCGGCTTTTGAATCTCTGCGGGTACGCACCCAGCCGCGCACGGTGACTTCACTGTCAACCTCAACACGGCCGTGCAGTACATCCGCTACAGGCACTACGCTCATAAATATCTCTCTATTAATGAATTTGAATGAATGGAATATCCCCACATTCGGGGTAGTGCTATGTTACTTGCGGTCCGACAGGAAACAAGCAGAATTACGGGCAAGAAAGGGATTAATTTACGCAGAGCGGGGCAGGTTACTGCCCCGTGAGTTTAGGTTTAGCTGGCGAGTTTGATTGGCGGCAGGTCAAATGCCTTGCGCAAAGCATGAATGAAGGCTTCGTCATGACAAATGGTTTTGCCCGGACTGTCGGAAAGTTTTGCTACCGGCTTACCGTTGCACTCAATCAACTTAATCACGATGTTAAGCGGCTTCACCGCAGGAATATCGCAGGTCAGACGCGTTCCAATACCAAACACCACGTTGGTGCGTTGACCAAAATGCTGATAAAGCGCCAGCGCCTTGTTCAGGTCTAAATTATCTGAGAAGACCAGCGTTTTGGTGAGCGGATCAATGTTCAGCTTCTGGTAATGCGCAATCGCTTTTTCACCCCAGGCCACCGGATCGCCGGAATCCTGACGCAGCCCCTGATACTGATTGGCAAAAGCGGCGCCAAAGTCGCGCAGGAAAGCGTCGGTGGTAATGCAATCGGTTAAGGCGATACCGAGCTGTGAACCATATTCGTCCAGCCACGCCTGCAGCGCAGCGCGCTGACTATCGGCCAGCAGCGGACTGATCTGCTGATGCGCCTGAAACCACTCGTGCGCCTGCGTGCCCACCGGCGTGATGCCGTTGCGACGCGCAATATCGTAGTTGCTGGAGCCAACCAGCCACGGGAAATCGGTGGTGAGTGTGCTGACGATCGCTTCCTGCACGCCACGCGAGAAGCGGCGGCGGGTGCCAAAATCCATCAGTTTAAATCGCGACATATCGACGTCTGCGGTGATCTCGCGAAACGCGGCGAGCTTATGCTGGAGATGATCCACTGCCTGCGCCACGGTAGCGTCATGCGAACGATGACCATGCACAACTTCACTGATCAGCGCCAGCAGCGGCACTTCCCACAAAATCACTTCGCGCCACGGGCCGGTGATATGAATGTCGAGCTGGCCGTCAATATTCCGAACATCGACCTGAGCTGGCTGAAAACGAAAGTCACGCAGCCAGTCGAGATAATCCTGCTTAAAAACCGGGCGGCTGGCGAGATAAGCATACTCTTCATCGCTCAGCGCTAAGGTGTGCATGGCGGCAATCTGCTCACGAATTTCGTCAGCATAGATGCCCAGCAGCTCGTCACCACGGCAGCGGAACTCCGCCGTGACTGTTACATCCTGATAACGATGAAAAACGGCCTGCTGCATGTGAAGTTTGTACGCATCGGTATCGAGCAGCGTGGTAATAATCGGAGAGGCATGTCGAGTCATGGTGCGTTTCAGCATCCTTTTGCCGCGGCGCAAAGCGGACTAATTAAAAAAATTACAAACGAAAAGTATAACCGGATAAGCCGGCTCTGTCCCTGAATCGGGGCAATCTCAACATATTTCATCCCGGTGGGCGAGATTAAATCGTGCGATTGTTAAAATGATGTATCAATTATACTGGATACAGCGGATCGACGTAGCAAGCCGTCGCCACTCAGAATAGACTCTGTCGGTTAACTTTCATTGTGAAGAGAAGGATTTATGACGCAACAGCCACAAATAAAATATCGCCATGATTACCGTGCTCCTGATTACACCATCACCGATATCGACCTGACCTTTGAACTGGACGCTGCCACCACGCGTGTCACCGCCGTTAGCCGCGTCAAACGCCTGGCCCAGGCCGATGCGCCATTGCGTCTTGATGGCGAAGATCTGACTTTGATCAGCATTGAAGTGGATGGTCAGCCGTGGAGTCATTATCAGCTGGAAGAGCGTGCGCTGGTGCTGAATCAGCTGCCCGCCACCTTCACACTGAAACTCGTTAACGATATTCACCCAGATAAGAACAGCGCGCTGGAAGGTCTGTATAAATCAGGCGAGGCGCTCTGTACACAGTGCGAAGCGGAAGGCTTCCGTCATATTACCTGGTATCTGGATCGCCCTGACGTGCTGGCCCGTTTTACCACCACCATTATTGCCGAAGAGGCGCGTTATCCGTTCCTGCTCTCCAACGGCAATCGCATTGATGGCGGCAAGCTGGAAAATGGTCGTCACTGGATGAAGTGGGAAGATCCCTTTCCGAAGCCCTGCTACCTGTTTGCGCTGGTGGCCGGTGAATTTGACGTGCTGCGCGACAGCTTTACCACACGTTCTGGCCGCGATGTTGCTCTGGAAATTTATGTCGACCGCGGCAACCTTGATCGTGCCGACTGGGCGATGACCTCACTGAAGAACAGCATGAAGTGGGACGAGGAGCGCTTCGGTCTGGAGTATGACCTCGACATCTTTATGATCGTAGCGGTTGATTTCTTCAATATGGGCGCGATGGAGAACAAAGGCCTTAACGTCTTTAACTCCAAATATGTGCTGGCCAAGGCAGAAACCGCGACCGATAAAGATTACCTCGGCATTGAAGCGGTCATCGGTCACGAATATTTCCATAACTGGACCGGCAACCGCGTAACCTGCCGCGACTGGTTCCAGCTCAGCCTGAAAGAGGGACTGACGGTGTTCCGCGATCAGGAGTTCAGCTCCGATCTCGGCTCTCGTGCCGTTAATCGCATCGATAACGTGCGTGTTATGCGCAGCGCCCAGTTCGCCGAAGATGCCAGCCCGATGGCGCACCCGATTCGTCCCGATCAGGTGATTGAAATGAACAACTTTTATACGCTGACCGTGTATGAGAAGGGTTCAGAAGTCATTCGCATGATGCACACGCTGCTGGGCGAAGAGAATTTCCAGAAAGGCATGCAGCTCTACTTTGAACGCCACGACGGCAGCGCCGCCACCTGCGACGAGTTTGTCCAGGCGATGGAAGATGCCTCGAATGTCGATCTTTCTCAGTTCCGTCGCTGGTACAGCCAGTCGGGCACGCCGATTGTTTCGGTGCGCGATGACTACAATCCTGAGCTGGAACAGTACACGCTGCACGTGACGCAACACACGCCAATCACCGCCGATCAGAAAGAGAAGCTGCCGCTGCATATTCCGCTCGATATCGAACTGTACGATAACGAAGGCAAGGTGATTCCGCTGCAGCACAACGGTCATCCGGTGCATCACGTGCTGAACGTCACCGAAGAGTTCCAGAGCTTTGTGTTTGATAACGTCTATTTCCAGCCGGTGCCGTCGCTGCTGCGCGAGTTTTCCGCGCCGGTGAGGCTCGACTATAAATGGAGCGACGCTCAGCTGACCTTCCTGATGCGCCATGCCAGCAACGATTTCTCTCGCTGGGATGCGGCACAGAGCCTGCTGGCCACCTATATCAAACTCAATGTGGCGCGTTATCAGCAGGGCCAGCCGTTGTCGCTGCCGCTGCACGTCGCTGACGCGTTCCGTGCCGTGCTGCTACAGGAAAACGGCGATCCGGCGCTGATGGCGTTGATTTTATCGCTGCCAACTGAAAATGAGATGGCTGAACTGTTCGATATCATCGATCCTGAAGCCAACGCCGCGGTGCGCGAAGCGATGATGCGCACGCTGGCTACCGAGCTGGCGGATGAGTGGCTGGCGGTTTATCTGGCACATCAAAGCAGCGAATACCGTGTTGAGCACGACGAAATCGGCCGCCGTGCGCTGAAAAACGTCTGTCTGACCTGGCTGGCGTTTGGCGATGCCGAACAGGCAGACAAGCTGGTGCAGGCGCAATACCATCAGGCAAATAACATGACCGATGCGCTGGCGGCCTTAAGTGCCGCCGTCGCGGCGCAGCTGCCGTGCCATGAAGCCCTGCTGGCGGCGTACGATGAGCGCTGGCATCAGGATGGTCTGGTGATGGACAAGTGGTTTGTGCTGCAGGCGACCAGCCCGGCTGCGGATGTGCTGTCGCGCGTGCGCGCGCTGCTGTCGCACCGCTCGTTCAGCATGGGTAACCCGAACCGCGTGCGCTCGTTGATTGGTGCATTTGCCTCGGCGAATCCGGCGGCGTTTCACGCCAAAGATGGCAGCGGCTATCAGTTTATGGTGGAGATGCTGACCGACCTTAACACGCGTAATCCACAGGTTGCCGCGCGCATGGTTGAACCGCTGATTCGTCTGAAACGCTACAACAGCGAACGTCAGGCGTTGATGCGTCAGGCGCTGGAGCAACTGAAGGCGCTGGAGAATCTTTCCGGCGATCTTTACGAGAAAATCACCAAGGCGTTAAACGCCTGATAAAACCAAACGGGGCAATCGCCCCGTTTTTTATTGTGCCCGCAGGCGAAGCTGTTCCGTTGACGATCGCTTCATCACTCGATCCAGCACTTCCGCTTCCAGTTCCGCCAGCCGTGCCGATCCTTTGCGCCGTGGTCGCGGCAAATCGACAGCAAGATCCAGCCCAACTTTCCCTTCTTCAATCAACAAGACCCGATCGGCCATCGCCACCGCCTCGCTGACGTCATGGGTCACCAACAGCACGGTAAAATGGTGCTGTTGCCAGAGCGCCTCGATCAAATCCTGCATCTCTATGCGCGTCAGAGCATCCAGCGCCCCAAGCGGTTCATCCAGTAGCAGCAGGCCAGGACGATGGATCAGCGCTCTGGCCAGCGCCACGCGCTGTTTCTGACCACCCGAAAGTGCCGCAGGCCATTCCTCGGCACGATCCGCCAGCCCCACCGCCTGCAGGGCATCCTGTGCCGCATCACGCCAGTGGTTGCCACGCAGACCAAGACCGACATTATTGATTACGCTTTTCCACGGTAGCAGGCGCGCATCCTGAAACATCATACGGGTGTCATCACGGGCAGCGGCAAGCGGGCGATTTCCCGCCAATAGCTGGCCGTCGGTGGCATTCTCCAGCCCGGCAAGCAGGCGCAGCAGCGTGCTCTTGCCGCAGCCGCTGCGTCCCACTACCGCCACGAACTGACCGGACGGAATATGCAGATCCAGCTGATTCAGAATGGTCTTTGTGCCGTAGGTTTTGGTGATATTTTCAATTGCCACCGGCGTGCCGTTATTGAGACGCGCGGGGCGCGGGGCCATCTGATTCATGCGAACGCCTCCTTGTTTTGATAAGCGGGATGCCAGCGTAACCAGAGACGCTCCAGCAGCAGCGCGCTGACGTCTGCCAGCTTGCCGAGTAGGGCGTACAGGATGATGGCGACCACTACGACGTCAGTTTGTAAAAACTCACGGGCATTCATCGCCAGATAACCGATACCGGAATTGGCTGAGATCGTTTCAGCAACGATCAGCGTTAACCACATCAGGCCAAGGGCAAAGCGTACGCCGACCATAATAGAGGGCAGGGCGCCAGGCAGAATCACCTGAGCAAATAAACCCCAGCCGGAAAGACCATAGCTACGTGCCATCTCAACCAGACCGCGATCGACGTTCCGAATGCCGTGCCAGGTATTGATATAAATAGGAAACAGCGTGCCGAGCGCCACCAGAAAAATCTTCGCCGCTTCGTCGATGCCAAACCACAAAATCACCAGCGGGATCAGCGCCAGATGGGGCACATTGCGCAGCATCTGCACCGAGGTGTCCAGCAGCCGTTCTCCCTGGCGAGAAAGCCCGGTAATCAGGCCCAGCGTCAGGCCGATTGAGCCACCAATGGCGAATCCCACCAGCGCGCGCCAGCTGCTGATCGCCAGATGCTGCCACAGCTCCCCGCTGGCCGACAGCTGCCAGAAGGCGAGAACCACGTTTTCCGGCGAGGGCAGAATGCGCGTGGAAAGCGCACCGGTTTGCGAAGCGATCTGCCAGACTACAATCAACAACACCGGCAGCGCCCACGGCATCAGATGATTCAGGAACCTGCTGCGTATTCTGCTCATGGCGAATTATCCTCGCGCGACTTTCTGCGGCGTAAAATCGTTAGCCACCGCCTCGCCGTGTGCATCGGCCACCCGCGGCTGCGGTATCTCCGGCACCTGCAAATCGAGGTGGGGGAACAGCAACTCACTGACCCGATACGCCTCTTCCAGATGTGGATAGCCCGATAAAATAAAGGTTTCGATGCCGAGATCGGCATATTCCTGCATGCGCGCTGCTACCGTCGGGCCATCGCCTACCAGCGCCGTACCGGCACCGCTGCGTACCAGACCCACGCCCGCCCACAGGTTAGGGCTGATCTCCAGCCGATCGCGACGTCCGGCGTGCAGGGCAGCCATGCGGCGCTGACCGACAGAGTCGGCGCGCAGGAAAGCCGCCTGCGCTTTGGCAATGGTCTCATCATCCACGTGAGCAATCAGCCGATCGGCGGCCTGCCAGGCTTCTTCATTGGTTTCGCGCACAATAACGTGCAGCCGAATACCAAAACGGACTTTACGTCCCTGCGCTGCCGCTTTATCACGCACCTGGGCAATCTTCTCTTTAACCTGGGCCGGTGGCTCGCCCCAGGTGAGATAGACATCCACCTGCTCTGCGGCCAGATCCTGTGCGGCATCTGACGAACCGCCGAACCACAGCGGTGGGCGCGGCTGCTGCACCGGTTTAAACATCAGTCGCGCACCGCGCACGTGCACATGCTTGCCTTCGTAATCTACGGTTTCGCCCTCCAGCACCCGGCGCCAGACGCGGGTAAACTCAGCCGATTCAGCGTAGCGCTCGCGGTGATCGAGAAACACACCGTCGCCCGCCAGCTCTTCAGGATCGCCGCCGGTGACCAGGTTAAACAGCGCACGTCCATTAGAGAGGCGATCCAGCGTAGCTGCCTGTCGCGCTGCCTGGGTCGGCGAAATCACGCCGGGACGCAGCGCCACTAAAAAGCGCAGGCGTTGCGTGACCGGGATCAGCGAAGCGGCAACCAGCCAGGCATCCTCACAGGAGCGGCCGGTTGGAATCAGTACGCCACCAAAGCCCAGACGATCGGCTGCCTGCGCCACCTGTTGCAGGTAGCCGTGGTCCACCGGACGCGCACCTTCAGCAGTACCAAGATAACGGCCATCGCCATGCGTGGGTAAAAACCAGAATACGGAAAGTGACATCGTTTATTCTCCTGACTTATGGGCGGCCGGGCCGTGCCAGATACGATCGGCGACGGAGACTTTTACCGGCATTAAATGGTTTTGATAAAACAGGTCGGCTGTTTGTTGCTGCAGTTGCGCGGTTTTCTCGCTGACCAGGCTAATAGAAGTAGGCGGACGATGGTCGAGATAGCTGGCAAGCACTGGCTTGGGCAGGCCCATCGCCTGCGCCAGCAGATCGATACTCTCGTCGCGATGGCTAAGCGTTAATGCATCCGCCTGGCTAAAGGTGGCCAGCACCTGCTGCACAAAGTCGCCATGTGCTTCGGTAAAGGAACGCGTAGCGAGATAAAACGAGCCGCTCTGCTTCAGCTTGCTGCCATCGGCCAGCACGCGGGCATTGCCTTGCAGCAGCACGGCGGAATAGTAGGGATCCCAGATAGCCCAGGCATCAACATCGCCTTGCTGAAAGGCGGCGCGGGCATCGGCGGGGGTCAGATAGATCGGCTTGATATCGGTAAAGCTCAGCCCTGCCTGCTCAAGCGCGCGCAGCAGCAAATTATGTGAGCTGGAACCTTTCTGAAAGGCAACTTTCTTGCCTTTCAGATCGCTGACCTGTTGTAGCGGGCTCGATTTCGGCACCAGAATAACTTCGGCCAGCGGCTTTGGCGGCTCGGCGCCGACATAGAGCAAATCAGCCCCGGCGGCCTGAGCGAACAGCGGGGGAATATCGCCGGTGCTGCCCAGATCGATACTGCCGATGTTCAGCGCTTCAAGCATTTGCGGACCGGCCGGAAATTCAACCCACTGAATGCGCGTGTTGGGAAAGCGCTGCTCCAGCATATGATGCGACTTAGCCAGCACCATGCTCACTGAGCCTTTCTGATAGCCAATACGGAAGGTCGCGGGATCGCTGGCGAAAGCCGTCGCGGACCAGATAAGCAGCAGCAGACCCTGCAAAAAGAAAGCCATTTTACGCATCATGATTCACTCCTTTTACACCGCCAGCGCATAGGGCAAATGACGTCTGGCCAGCGCCTGCCAGAAGGTCTCAAGCGCCTCGTCAAGACGCAGCGTTAGCTGAGGGACCAGTTCGGGCTGGCGATCGTAATGGGTGATTTGCGTGTCATCGGCAAACACGCCATGCAGAATCTCCTGGGCTTTCAGGGCGTTCAGCACCGGTTTAAGTGCGTAATCTACCGCCAGCAGGTGGGCTACCGTTCCGCCAGTAGCCAGTGGCAGCACGACTTTATGTTCCAGTGCACGTTCGGGCAGCAGATCGAGCAGCGTTTTCAGGGCGCCGGTAAAGGAGGCTTTGTAGACCGGCGTCGCCACGATAAGGCCATCAGCGCTGGCCAAATCTTCTTTAAAAGCCAGCAGGGCCGGGGCGTCAAAGCGCGCATTAATCAGATCTTCCGGCACAAAGTTTTGGATATTCCAGGGAATAACCTCCACGCCACGGCCTTCCAGTCGTTGTTGACTGAGCGCCAGCAGGGCGGTTGAACGGGAAGGAAAGCGAGGACTGCCCGCCAGCGTTATCACGCGCATTGAAACTCCTTATAACTAAAAGTTATTGATTAACATCTTTAAAGAACTGATGTCTTCATCCTGGCAGAGCTGCGAGGCACCACTAAATGATTTATCCGGGATTATTTAGTCAGCTTTACGCTAAAGCCGTCCTGATGCTGGAAGCACAGAAGCGTGCCGCTGCGTAAGCGGGGGAATCAGGATGTTGCAGAAGCTGAACCGGCGTGAAGAAAGCGCCATTTGGGATGCGCAACGGTAATCACAGGGTTATCAGTCTGTTAGCTTAGGGTTTGGCGGGTTGAAAAACGCCTCAAGTGGCTGTATTTGCGTTTACTTTATCCACAAAGCGCTTTACCATTTTGGCGCGCCTGTCGCCCTTACCCCCGCCATTCTGGAGAGCACATGTTTTATCCTTTGGTCCGAAAAGCGTTATTCAAGCTTGATGCTGAGCGCGCGCACGAGCTGACTTTTCAACAGCTGCGCTTTATTTCCGGTACGCCGCTGGAGATGATGATTCGCCAGCAGGTCGCTTCGCGTCCGGTGAAATGTATGGGGCTAACCTTTAAAAATGGTCTTGGGCTGGCGGCGGGTCTGGATAAAAATGGCGAATGTATTAACGCGTTTGCCGCTATGGGCTTTGGTTTTATCGAGGTGGGTACCGTAACGCCACGACCGCAAGCGGGTAACGACAAACCACGCATGTTTCGCCTGCCGGAAGCGGAAGGCATCATTAACCGCATGGGCTTCAACAATCTTGGCGTGGATCATTTGGTTGAGAACGTGAAGAAGGCGCGTTTTGACGGCATTCTCGGCATCAATATCGGCAAAAATAAAGATACTGCCGTAGAGAATGGCAAAGATGACTATCTCATCTGTATGGAAAAGGTCTATGCGCATGCGGGTTATATCGCCATTAATATCTCATCACCCAACACACCGGGCCTGCGCACGCTGCAATACGGTGAAGCGCTGGATGAGCTGTTAGCAGCGATCAAAGCGAAGCAGGGCGAGCTGGAGAAGCGCCATCTGAAGTATGTGCCGGTGGCGGTAAAAATTGCCCCGGATTTATCGGAAGAGGAGCTGGTACAGATCGCCGACAGCCTGGTGCGACACGGCATTGATGGCGTGATTGCCACTAATACTACGCTTGACCGTTCGCTGGTCAGCGGTTTGAAATTCAGCGAGGAAGCGGGTGGACTCAGCGGACGCCCGGTGCAGTCGCGCAGCACCGAAGTCATTCGCCGACTGGCGGTTGAGCTCAATGGTCGCCTGCCGATCATTGGCGTTGGCGGCATTGATTCGCTTACCTCCGCCCGTGAAAAAATCGCCGCGGGCGCCACGCTGGTGCAAATCTACTCAGGTTTTATCTATAAAGGCCCGCCGCTGATTAAAGAGATCGTTAATCACCTTTAAACTCTTTTCTGCATGATGGGCCGAAAATTGCGGTTTTACGGCCCATTTTGCATTTTATCGTTTTATTTGCGGTTAAACGCGCGGCGGCAGTTAAATCGTCTGATCTAGCGGCCTGCTGCTAACATTAATTACGCAACGTTTTGATATTAATGAATAATAATGAGAGGAGTTATTTAAATACGGCGTTATTCTCCCCTAAGACTTTTCCTGCATTCCCGCCATTATCGCCGCGTTTTACGGCCCGTCTCAAATTTTGACATTTTTGTTTCTTATTTAAACAGACAGAGGCAGTCAAATTGTCTAGAATGTCGGCTGGTCGCTAATAAGAAGCGGGAAATGAGTTAATATTCAACAGGAAGGGCGAAGATGAAAATTAAGCCGGACGATAAGTGGCGTTGGTTTTATGACGCAGAACACGACCGAATGATGCTTGATTTAGCGGATGGCCAGTTATTTCGCTCCCGTTTCGCCCGCAAGACGCTCACGCCTGATGCCTTTGACTCTTCAGAATTTTCTGTTGATGACGCCGCGCTGTTTTACACCTTCGCTGAACATTGCCGTCAGACCGAACTCGATCATCAACAGCGTTCCGAACTGGTGCTTAATGCGCTGGTGGCCGCTCGCTTTGTGAAACCTTTGATGCCTAAAAGCTGGCACTTCTGCAATCAGCCAAACTACGGCTGGCAGCCGCAGGCGGGCGAACTGGCCGATGTGATCCTGTGTGAGAATGGTGAAAAGGCGCGCCTGCTAACGGTTGAAAGTGGCGGCAGCGCCTCGCTTTGTGTGCTGGCCCAGGATTCGGTTACGCTGGCTGGCCGCGAAATGGTGCTTGGTGACGCGATTAAAGTGATGAACGATCGTTTAATCCCACGCTGCGAACCGGCAGTCATTCGCTACGACCGCGCGGTCTGAACCGCCCGGTTCAGGCCAGCTCTATATCACCATCCGGAATACAGCTGCACGATAACACCTTGCCGTCAGCCTGCAGCGCAGTCTGCTTCAGCGGTTTCACTTTTCCTGCCACCAGCCTTAATGCACAACTGCCGCAAATTCCTGCCCGACATGAATAGGCAATTTTTTCGCCCTGCATCTCCAGCTGTTCCAGTAAAATTTGCTGATTATTCCCGCGAAAATGTCTGCCCTGATAGGTAATCGTCACGCTTTGCTCTGGCTGCACCAACGGCTTAATACTTTCCGCCACCTCGCCAGCGCCATAGTGGCGAGGTTCACGCAGGGTTAAGATCTCGACCTCATCGCCGGTGCGGATGATGCCGCTGTTACGTGCGATCAGATTGAGACCAAAATCGACATCGCCACTGTTATCCTGAGCAGTACGAAAACGTTGCAGCGTGGCCAATGGCTCACCGCTGGGATGCTTCTGGCCGCGCGACGGGCTGACGGTGGTGAAGATGCAGCGGCTGCAGGGTTTCGGCACGTCAAAAATAATCTCGCCGATGCGCAGCGATGACCAGCTATCTTCCGCCCAGGCGCTCGCGCCGCTGATCACCAGGTTGGGGCGAAACTGTTCCATGCGCACGCCCGCCGGGCAGCGATGCTGCAGATCGCGCAGCGAGGCGTCGTTGGTGAGCAAAAAAGGGTAGCCGTCGGCAAATCCCAGCGGGACGTCATCGCGCTGCTTTACCCGCCGCGTCGGAAGGTTGCCGGTCCAACGCAGCTGCACCGCGCGCGGGAAAAAACCGCTCAGCCACTGATTAATCGCGGCGGGCGCGATGTGGGCGGTAAAGTGATTGCCCCACACTTCGGTGGCGGCGGCGTCAGCGGAGAAATCTGTAAAGCGCACGCTGGCGCTGCTGCCGTCAGGTGCGCTGAGGTGCAAACCATCCGTGAGCAGCGCCGCGGTAAACAGCACCATTTGGGGAAACTGACGGGCGGTAATAAAGGTGCCATCCATGTCGGTAATCATAAAGATGCGATCAAACGCCAGGCCGCCAGGCAGAACCTGCGCATGTGAAAGTTGCAAACCGCGCATCGATTTCACCGGGTAGACCGCCAGGCGAGATAACATAATCATGGATTGCTCCGTGCAAAAGGTAAAAACCTGGTACGAAAGGAAGCTAACTTTATGACATAGGTCGGCGATTGGCTATAATGCGCCTCAATTTTCTCAATACAGTAAGTGACGATATGAATTCTCTGTTTGCCAGTACGGCGCGTGGGCTCGAAGAGCTGTTAAAAACTGAGCTGGAAGCGCTGGGTGCGCAGGAAGTGCGCGTGGTACAAGGCGGCGTCCATTTTGAGGGTGACGATCGTTTGCTGTATCAAAGTTTACTGTGGAGCCGCCTCGCCTCGCGCATTTTGCTGCCGTTGAGCGAATGCGGTGTTTACAGCGATCTCGATCTCTATATCGGCGCGCAGATTATCGACTGGCCGGCGCTGTTTGACAGTGACAAAACCTTTGCCGTGCATTTTAGCGGCACCAACGATGTGATTCGCAACAGCCAGTTTGGCGCCCTGAAGGTAAAAGACGCCATCGTGGACAGCTTTACCCGTAAAAATCTGCCGCGTCCGAACGTCGATCGTGAGCAGCCCGATATTCGCATCAACGTCTGGCTGAACAACGATCAGGCCAGTATTGCCCTCGACCTCAGTGGCGAAGGCCTGCATCAGCGCGGCTATCGCCAGCAGACTGGCCAGGCACCGCTGAAGGAGAACCTGGCGGCGGCCATTGTGCTGCGATCCGGCTGGCAGACGCAAACTCCGCTGATCGACCCGATGTGCGGCTCCGGGACGCTGCTGATTGAGGCGGCGATGATCGCTACCGATCGTGCGCCGGGCCTGCATCGTCAGCACTGGGGCTTTACCGGCTGGAAAAGTTTCCAGCCAGAATTGTGGAAGAGCCTGACCCAGGAAGCGCAGGTGCGCGCCCGTGAAGGCTTACAGGCGTGCCAGTCGCGCTTTTTCGGTTTTGATAATGATGAACGCGTTATCGATCGCGCTCGTGCCAACGCGCGTCGCGCTGGCCTGGGCGATCTGATCAGCGTGAAGGTGCAGGACATTCTGCAGCTGAAAAATCCATTACCGCAGGGTCCGCACGGCACGCTGTTAAGCAACCCACCGTACGGCGAACGTCTGGAAAGCGAACCTGCGCTGATCGCATTGCACAGCCAACTGGGACGCATTGCCAAAAGCCAGTTCGGCGGCTGGAACCTGTCGCTGTTCAGCGCATCGCCCGAGCTGCTAAGCTGCCTGCAACTGCGTGCCGATCGCCAGTTCAAAGCGAAAAATGGTCCGCTGGATTGTGTACAGAAAAACTATCATCTGGCGGAAAAAGCCGTCGGCGAAACCGGCGCGCAGCTGGCGGATGATTATGCCAACCGCCTGCGTAAAAACGTTAAGAAGCTGGATAAATGGGCGCGTCAGGAGGGCATCAACTGCTATCGCCTGTATGATGCCGATCTGCCTGATTACAACGTAGCGGTGGATCGCTACGATGACTGGGTCATTATTCAGGAATATGCGCCGCCAAAAACCATCGATCCGCAAAAAGCACGTCAGCGTCTGTTCGACGTGATCGCCGCTACGCTGAGCGTGCTGGCGTTGCCGGCCAATCGGCTGGTGCTGAAAACGCGTGAGCGCCAGAAAGGTAAAAGCCAGTATCAAAAACTCGGTGAAAAAGGCGACTACTTTGAAGTGCGTGAATATAATGCGCGCTTCTGGGTCAACCTTACCGATTATCTCGATACTGGGCTGTTTCTCGATCACCGTATCGCGCGTAAAATGCTGGGCCAGATGAGCAAAGGCAAAGACTTTCTGAACCTGTTTGCTTACACCGGCAGCGCCAGCGTGCACGCCGGGCTGGGCGAGGCGCGCAGCACAACCACGGTTGATATGTCGCGTACCTATCTGGAGTGGGCGGAGCGCAATATGCGTCTGAACGGCTTGACTGGCCGCCAGCATCGCCTGCTGCAGGCAGATTGCCTGAGCTGGCTGCGCGATTGCGATGAGCAGTTCGATCTGATTTTTGTCGATCCGCCAACCTTTTCAAACTCCAAGCGCATGGAAGAGAGTTTTGATATCCAGCGCGATCACCTGGACCTGATGCGTGACCTGAAGCGTATTTTACGCAATGCTGGCACGATCATGTTCTCCAACAACAAACGCGGTTTCAAAATGGACCACGACGGCCTGAGCGCGCTCGGCCTGACAGCCCAGGAAATCACTGCTAAAACGCAGTCACAAGATTTTGCCCGCAATCGTCAGATTCACAACTGCTGGCTGATTACTCACGCCGGTAAGGAATAAGCGTTATATGTCATTAATCAGTATTCATGGTGCCTATTTATCGTTCAGCGACGCGCCGCTGCTGGACAACACAGAACTGCATATCGAAGAGAATGAGCGCGTCTGCCTGGTAGGCCGTAACGGCGCCGGTAAATCGACGCTGATGAAAATCATCAACGGCGAACAGCCGCTCGACGATGGTCGCATTATTTACGAACAGGATTTGATCGTTGCGCGCCTGCAACAGGATCCACCGCGCAATATCGCTGGTACGGTGTATGACTTCGTGGCCGAAGGCGTGGCCGAGCAGGCGGAGCATTTAAAAGCCTACCACGCGATTTCGCATGTGGTAATGGACGATCCGAGTGAGAAGAATTTTGATGAGATGGCGCGCCTGCAGGCGATCCTCGATCATCAGAATCTCTGGCAGCTGGAAGCGCGTATCAATGACGTGCTGGAAAAAATCGGCCTTGAGCCTGACGTTGAGCTTTCATCATTATCAGGCGGCTGGCTGCGTAAAGCGGCGCTGGGCCGTGCGCTGGTCAGTAATCCACGCGTGTTGATGCTCGATGAGCCAACCAACCACCTGGATATTGAAACAATTCACTGGCTGGAAACCTTCCTGAAAACTTTTCAGGGCAGCATCGTCTTTATTTCCCATGACCGTTCGTTTATCCGCAACATGGCGACGCGTATTGTCGATCTCGACCGCGGTAAGCTGGTCTCCTGGCCGGGTAATTACGATCTCTACCTGGAAAGCAAAGAAGAAGCGCTGCGGGTAGAAGAGATGCAGAACGCGGAGTTTGACCGCAAGCTGGCGCAGGAAGAAGTGTGGATCCGTCAGGGCATTAAGGCGCGCCGCACGCGTAACGAAGGCCGTGTGCGTGCGCTAAAAGCGCTGCGTCGCGAGCGCTCAGAACGTCGTGAAGTGATGGGCAAAGCGAACATGCAGGTTGGCGAAGCCACGCGCTCGGGCAAAATTGTCTTTGAACTGGAAAACGTCGATTACAGCATTGCCGGTAAGCAGCTGGTTAAAGATTTCTCTGCGCAGGTACAGCGCGGCGACAAAATTGCGCTGGTGGGGCCTAACGGCTGCGGTAAAACTACGCTGCTTAAGCTGATGCTCGGTCAGCTCAAAGCGGACAGTGGTCGTGTGCATATCGGTACCAAGCTGGAAGTGGCGTACTTCGATCAGCACCGTGCCGAACTTGATCCCGATCGTACGGTGATGGACAACCTTGCTGAAGGTAAACAGGAAGTGCTGGTCAACGGTAAGCCGCGCCATGTGCTCGGCTACCTGCAGGACTTCCTGTTCCATCCCAAGCGCGCCATGACGCCGGTCAGAGCGCTGTCGGGCGGCGAGCGTAACCGCCTCCTGCTGGCCAAGCTGTTCCTCAAGCCCAGCAACCTGTTGATTCTCGATGAACCGACCAATGACCTGGATGTGGAAACGCTGGAGCTGCTGGAAGAGCTGATAGATGGCTATCAGGGCAGCGTGCTGCTGGTAAGCCACGATCGTGAATTTGTTGATAACACCGTGACCGAATGCTGGATTTTTGAAGGCACCGGCGAGATCGGCACCTTTGTTGGCGGCTATCACGATGCTCAGCTGCAGCGTAGCGCCTATAAACAGACCCGCGCGCCGGCAAAGCCTACCGCCTCGTCAAAAAGCGAAAACGCCAAAAGCGAACCTGTTAAACGTAGCGCAAGCAAACTAAGCTATAACCTGCAGCGCGAGCTCGAACAGCTTCCGCAGCAGCTGGAGCAGCTGGAATCACGTATCGCCACGCTTCAGGCCCAGATCGGCGATGCTGACTTCTTCAGCCAGCCGCGTGAAACCACGCAGCCGGTACTGGATGCAATGGCGCAGGCGGAGCAGGATCTGGAAAAGGCCTTTGAACGCTGGGAATACCTTGAATCCCTGAAAAATAGTGGTGAGTAAGCAAGGGAGCAAGAGTATGTGTTCACAGGATCATGCGCATCAATGGATGCTCTGTCCGCAATGTGATCTGACCGTTGAATTACCCACCATGGCGCCCGGACAACGGGCGCGTTGTCCGCGCTGTCACAACACGCTGGCGACCAACTGGAGCGACCCGGGCAAACGCCCGGTCGCTTATGCCATCGCCGCGCTGGTCATGCTGCTGCTGGCTAACCTCTTTCCTTTCGTGAATATGCACGTTTCTGGCATCAGCAGTGAAATTGGGCTGATGCAGATACCGCGTGTGATGGTTAACGAAGATTACAGCAGTCTCGCCACCATTTTTCTGTTACTGGTACAGGGCATTCCGGCCTGCTGCATGCTACTCATTTTGCTGTTAATGACCAATCTGCCGCTGCCGCTGCCGCACACGCTACGCGGCGGCCTGGCGCGCGTGCTGTTTCAGCTCAAAAATTGGGGCATGGCGGAAATCTTTATGGCTGGCGTGTTGGTCAGCTTCGTTAAGCTAATGGCTTATGGTGACATCGGCCTGGGCACCAGCTTTTGGCCGTGGTGTCTGTTTTGCATGATGCAGCTACGCGCGATCCAGTGCGTTGATCGCCGCTGGTTATGGCAGCGTATCGCACCGCAGCCCGCGTTGCCTCATCAGCCGCAAGGTGGTATCAGCGGTCTGGAGCAGGGACTGCGATCCTGTTCCTGCTGTACCGCTGTGCTGCCGGTTGGCCAGCTCAGTTGCCCTCGCTGCGGCGTAACGGGTCATGCGCGGCGCAAGCATAGCTTGCAATGGACGCTGGCACTGCTGTTTACCTCCGTAATGCTCTATATACCGGCCAATATTTTGCCGATTATGCTGACCAATACGTTGGGCAGTGAACACAACTCAAACATCATGGCGGGCGTTATTCTGCTGTGGAGCGATGGCTCATATCCGATTGCGCTGGTGATTTTCATCGCCAGTATTATGGTGCCCTCGCTGAAAATGCTCGCCATCGGCTGGCTCTGCTGGGATGCAAAAGGCTATGGCCGTGGTGACAGAGAAAAAATGCATCTGATTTATGAAGTGGTGGAGTTTGTCGGCCGCTGGTCGATGATTGACGTATTTGTCGTTGCCGTTCTTTCTGCGCTGGTGCAGATGGGACGTTTAATGAGTATCAATCCCGGCATTGGGGCACTGCTGTTTGCGGTGGTGGTCATTTTAACCATCTTTGCAGCCATGGCGTTTGATCCCCGGTTGACGTGGGACATAAAACATAAAAACACTCTTAAGGAGCCGAGCGTTGACGGACAATAATCGCGGCATCGCCCAGGTTGACCAAATTAAGCGCTGGTCGCCGGTCTGGATCATTCCCATTCTCACCCTGCTGATTGGTGGATGGATCCTGTTTTATCACTTCAGCCATCAGGGCCCGGAAGTGACCTTAATTACCACCAATGCCGAAGGTATTGAGGCGGGGAAAACGGCGATCAAAAGCCGCAGCGTCAACGTTGGCGTGGTCGAAAGCGCCGTGTTGAGCGACGATCTTAACCATGTTGAGATCAAGGCGCGCCTCAATTCCGGCATGGGAAAACTCTTGCACAAGGACAGCGTGTTTTGGGTGGTGAAACCGCAGGTAGGGAAAGAGGGCGTAACCGGTTTAGGCACGCTGCTTTCCGGTTCCTACATTGAGCTGCAGCCCGGTGCAAAGGGTGAAGTGGCGCCGCGTTATGAGCTGCTCGACTCACCGCCGCTCGCCTCGCCGGACGCTAAAGGTATTCGCATTACGCTGGACAGCATCAAAGCGGGCCAGCTCAATCCGGGCGATCCGGTGCTGTTTCGCGGCTATCGCGTGGGCTCGGTTGAAACCAGCCAGTTCGATGCCGATAAACGCGTGATGCGCTATCAGCTATTTATCAACGCGCCCTACGATCGCCTTGTGACCAGCAATGTGCGCTTTTGGAAAGACAGCGGTATTGCCGTGGATATGTCCGCCTCGGGCATGCGGGTTGAGATGGGATCGCTGACTACGCTGTTCAGCGGCGGAGTCAGCTTCGACGTGCCGGATGGCTGGGAGCTGGGCAGCGCTGCCAGTAATCAGGCCGAATACCATCTTTACGATAATCAGCGCAACATTCAGGATTCACTCTATACCACGCACATCGATTATCTGATGTTCTTTAACGACTCGATTCGTGGACTGCAGGCGGGTGCGCCGGTTGAATTCCGCGGCATCCGGCTGGGTACGGTAGCCGAAGTGCCGTATTTGTTCCCAGGCGCGACACAGGCGTTGAATAATGACTATCGTATTCCGGTGCTGATTCGCATTGAACCCGATCGCTTTATGCAGCGACTGGGCGATAACTTCGATCTTGAACAGCATCTGCAGGATGGTAAAAAACAGGGTCTGCGCGCGTCACTGAAATCGGCAAATCTGTTAACCGGCTCGCTGTATATCGATCTCGACTTTTATGACAATGTGTCGGCGTATAAAGGACCGAATAAAGTAGCGGGTTACGAGATCATTCCCACCACCAGCGGTGGCCTGGCGCAGATCCAACAGAAGCTGACTCAGGCGCTGGATAAGATTAATCAGCTGCCGTTGAATCCGATGATCAATGAGGCGACCGGTACGCTGAAAGAGACGCAGCGTACAATGCGTGATGTGCAGAAAACGCTGGATAATCTCAACAAGATCACCGCCAGCCCGGCACTGCAGGCGTTGCCAGGCGATATGCAGCAAACGCTACGTGAGTTGAACCGCAGTATGAAAGGGCTACAGCCAGGTTCACCGGCCTATAATAAGCTGGTGGGTGATATGCAGCGGCTGGATCAAGTGATGCGTGAGCTGCAACCCGTACTGAAGACGCTGAATACCAAGAGCAATGCGCTGGTGTTTGAAGCGAAACCCGGACAAGATCCACAGCCAAAAAGGGCGAAACAGTGAAAGGATTAATTCTGGCTGCGGCGGTGTTGCTCACTGCCTGTAGCAGCACACCGCAGACGCACTATTATCAGTTGCCCACCACACAGGTACCGGCAACAGTGATCGCTACGCCAGCTGACGGCCAGTCGGTGGTGTGGGTCGAGCATGTTTCGGTACCTGATTATCTTGCAGGTAATGGCGTGGTCTATCAGGCGAGTGAAGTGCAGTATGTCATCGCCGCTAATAATCTGTGGGCCAGCCCGCTGGATCAGCAACTGCAGCAAACACTGGTCAGTAATCTTGGTCAGGCTTTGCCCGGTTGGTTGATCTCGTCAAAACCGCCAGGCGCTAACTACGATACGCTGAATGTTAACGTCACCGGTTTCCAGGGGCGTTATGATGGCAAAGCGGTGATCAGCGGTGAATGGTTGCTGGAGCATCAGGGAAAGGTGATCAAGCATGCGTTTAACGTGGTGTTGCCACAGTCGGAAGATGGCTACGATGCGCTGGTCAGCACGCTGGCGCAGGGCTGGAAGCAGCAGGCAGATGAGATAGCAAAAACGCTGGTAACGATTAAATAATCTTACCTGAAGCCCGATAAAAATCCCCGATGCGCCAAAAGAAATCAGCGTGTATCGGGGATTTTTTTATGCTAGCTATCATTACGATAGCGCAATAAGTAAGCGAATGCAGGCTTTGACGCCGCTTTTCTTTATGCAAAAAAATGACATTGGCGTGAAATTTGCGCATTGACCTTTCGATCGATCCGCGTTAGAAATTAATAGTGGCAGCACGAAATGCGCCACTGTTTTCTTTCCACCAGATTCCACCAGACCTTAATGTAATGAGGGAAACGCGGCATGAAGAGACAGAAACGAGATCGCCTTGAACGAGCCCATTCACGTGGTTATCAAGCTGGCATCACAGGGCGCTCTAAAGAGATGTGCCCGTATCAAACAATTGATACGAAGTCTTACTGGTTGGGAGGTTGGCGACAAGCCATGGAGGACAGGACGGCTACGGCCGCGTAGTTGCTGTCTTCAAAGAAAACCTCCGCCAGAGCGGAGGTTTTTTAATTCAGAATGCCGTTGTGTCTTTGAACAGACCGACTTTCAGATCGGTGGCCGTATAGATAACGTGACCATCAACCAGCACTTCACCATCCGCCACACCCATCACCAGCTTACGGTTAATGACACGCTTAAAGTGAATGCGATAAGAAACTTTTTTCGCGGTTGGCAAAACCTGACCGGTAAATTTCACTTCGCCCACGCCCAGCGCACGGCCTTTGCCTTCAGCGCCCAGCCAGCCGAGATAGAATCCTACTAGCTGCCACATCGCATCAAGGCCGAGGCAACCAGGCATCACCGGATCGTTGATAAAGTGGCAGCTAAAAAACCACAGGTCCGGATTGATATCCAGTTCAGCTTCCACAAAGCCTTTACCATAATTACCGCCGTCTTCCGTCATTTTGACAACGCGGTCCATCATGAGCATGTTGCCGGCAGGCAACGGCGGACCTTCAGCGCCGAAAAGTTCACCGCGTCCGGAAGCGATTAAATCTTCTTTCGAGTAGGATTCGCGTTTATCTACCATGTTTTAAATTGCCCTATTGTAGTGAGTTACGGAGGTTAGCTAACTGGCACAGGCTGATCAAGTTCAATCAGCGCGGTTAAACCAGTTCAACCACCGCAGCGGCCAGGGACGCTGGCGTGCGTCCAGCTGGTTAATTTGGGTAATGCGCTCCTGAATGCTCTGTAGCAAAGAGGGCGCTTTCTCATGTTGCCAGACAACACCGGTCAGCAACGGTAACGCTTCTTCTGCGCGATTCACTGCCCAGATCGAGAACTGTCCTTCACGCACCGCATTGACCACGTCGTCGCTGAGGCTGAGATGGCGCACATTACTGGCAGGAATGATGACGCCCTGTTTGCCGGAGAGCGTGCGCTGTTGGCAAATCTGGAAGAAGCCTTCAATTTTTTCATTCAGGCCGCCGACCGGCTGTACGTTGCCAAACTGATCGACCGAGCCGGTGACCGCCAGCTGTTGGTTAATAGGCTGCAAGGCCAGGGCGCTGATTAACGCACAAAGCTCAGCCAGCGAGGCGCTGTCACCGTCGACTTCAGAATAGGATTGCTCAAACACCAGCGAAGCAGAGAAGGGCAGCTGTTGATCGAGTTCCAGTTCTGCGATCAGATAAGCCTGCATAATCATCATGCCTTTGGCATGAATATTCCCACCGAGCTCCGCTTTTCGCTCTACATCGGTAAATTCACCGTCGCCAGCATGCACCACGCAGCTTATACGGGAAGGTTCGCCAAACGCGCGCGGATGGCCCGGAAACTCCACGACGGACAGCGCATTGATCTGGCCAATTGCTTCGCCTTCGGTTTCAATCAGTACCTGGTCGAGCAAAATTTCATCGCGCATGCGTTCGGCAAGGAAGCTTTCCCGCCATTCACGCGTCGCATAGGCTTCACTCAGACTGGCAGCGGTAATTTCACCCTGTAACAGCGCGGCTTCACGCAGCTGCTGTGCCAGCCAGCATGGGCAGAGTGGTAGCGTTTCCTGATCGCCGGTGTAGCGCGTACAGGCTTTAATCAGGGTTGGCCAGGCATCGACAGCCAGGGGCGGTAACGCATTACGTACAGCCACCTGCTGCACCCAGTTGCGCCAGGCGATGAGTTCTTCTTCATCAGCAATCTGCAGATTCTCTTCAAATTCGCTGTAAATCGCCTGAGTGCTGAGTTCGTATTCCATCTCCTGAAAATCAGCCAGCGCTTCACGCTCACCGCATAACACCAGGCGGAGCTGTAAAGGCATAGAGGGAATGGAAACAGGCAGCGGGCGATTGCTGTCAGGTGAGATCCAGCTAAACGTCTGCTGGGTCAGCATCGCCTTCAGACGGAGCCACATCACCGGCTGCGCCAGCAACGTACGCAGTGATAGCACCAGCGTGCCACCATTAGCTTTATGCAACAATCCGGCTTCCAGTGAGATCTGGTTCTGGAAGATACGTACGCTGCCGAACAGCTGATCGTCTTCAATCCAGTCGGCGTAGTGAATACCACCATTACTGACAAAGTCACCGGGTTCGTCATCTGCATCAGCTGCCTGCCAGCTGATAACCGGGCCATTAATATGATAATGGCCACCGTAACGCTGGTCGTCAGCTTCGGTGTGGCTTTCCAGCGCTTCGCTAATTAATTGCAGATATTCATACTGTTCACTACAACGTAATAACAACAGCGGGCAAGCGACCTGACTTGCCTGAACCAGCATCAGCGCATTAAACAGGCGAGGTTGCACGTCTGGCAAGGCGTCAGTGGAGTCATCGAAGGGCTGAGTAAACAGGTGGTGGTAACTGTCGGTATCAGGCTGTAGCGCGCGCCATGTAAGTTGGTTGCTGGTCAAAGTTATCGTATCAATCTGCATTATGAAAACCGTGATTATACTGGATTTCAGCGCGTTAAGCACCGTTGAGTTATTTTTTGCGGCATCTGCCGCAAGGATTTTTGATTGCCGCAAGCAGTAAAAAAACTGTTATTCTTAGTTTGTTACGTGTCCACGATGAGATTCCGATGAAATATCAGCAACTCGAAAATTTGGAAAGCGGCTGGAAATGGAAATACCTGGTCAAAAAACACCGGGAAGGGGAGCTGATTACGCGTTATGTGGAACACAGTGCGGCTCAGGAAGCGGTGAGGGTGCTGTTAACGATGGAGAATAATCCCGTCGAGGTGCTTGAGTGGATCAGCCAACACATCAATCCCGACCTTGATAACCGCATGAAGCAAACCATTCGTGCCAGGCGCAAACGTCACTTTAATGCTGAACATCAGCACACGCGTAAAAAGTCGATTGATCTGGAATATCTCGTCTGGCAGCGTTTGGCAGGACTGGCCCAGCGGCGTTCAGCGACGCTCTCCGAAACCATCGTGCAGCTAATTGAAGATGCGGAAAGAAAAGAGCGCTATGACAATCAAATGTCATCTTTAAAGCAGGACCTGAAAGATATTCTCGGTAAGCCGGAGTAGCTGAACTGTTGGTTCATCTAGGCGAAACAAAATTTCAGGTAATAAAAAACCCCGCTTATGCGGGGTTTTTTTACGCTATAACATCTTAGCCCTGTGGCTGAGTTACCACGTCTTTGATGCCTTTAACTTCGATTTCTACGCGACGATCCGGTGCCAGGCAATCGATCAGGGCATTACGGCCTTTCACGCTGTCACAGGTATTGCCGGTAACAGGGTTAGTTTCACCCATGCCACGTGCAGAAACTTTATCAGCTGGGATACCTTTAGAGATCAGGTAATCAACAACAGACTGAGCACGTTTCTCAGACAGTTTCTGGTTGTACTGCTCTGAACCGATACGGTCGGTGTAACCCAGAACAACAACAGAGCCATCTTTAGGATCCATTGAGCTCAGCTGAGTGTACAGCTGATCCAGCGCCTGCTGGCCTTCAGGCTTCAGAGAGGCCTTGTTGAAGGTAAACAGAACGTCTGATTTCAGAGTGAAACGCTTGGTTTCAACAACTGGAGCTGGAGCTGGAGCTGGAGCAGGTGCTGGAGCAGCCGCTTCATCCTGACCAAAGCGGTAAGAAACACCTACGCTCAGCATGCCGTTGTCTGGGCGAGTACCCACGGTCTGTGCGTCGCCGATGTTGTTAACCCACTGATAGTCCAGGCGAGTTGCCCAGTTCTGAGTCAGTGCGTATTCCAGGCCAACTGCTGCCAGTGGAGAAACGCCGGTGTCGTGATCGCTGATACGACCGCCGCCAACAACCTGCTGAGTTGAATCAGCACGCCATACCATACCACCCAGACGGGTATAAACATCCAGGTCATCATTGATCGGGTAGCTTAATTTAGCTGCCAGCTGAATGCCCTGTGCTTTGAATGCGCCATTAACCTGGTTGCCTTTGTTAGGCATACGACCCAGCCAGTCATAACCCAGCTCGAAGCCCAGGTAAGGATTAGCCTGATAACCACCGAATGCACCGGCACCCAGTTGGCTTTCGTGAGTTGGGCCGTCGTTGTTTTGGTAACCGTTACCGTAGTAGCCAGTATCGTGATACTGAGACCAGCCCAGTTTAGCACCGGTGTACCAGGTGTCATCTTTAGGGGCGGCCTGCGCTACGGTAGCGAAGCCAGCCAGTGCCACTGCAATTGCGATAGCTGTCTTTTTCATTTTTGCGCCTCGTTATCATCCAAATAGGCAATGAGCAAAAAAGTTGCTCTTGGTTTAATCCTTTGCCGGGTTTCTGCGCTCGATTGTTACTCTACCGTCTAAAAAAAGCGGAGGTTATTGAGCACCCTGGCGAGATAAAGTCTACAACGTCATTGGAAACTTACAAGTATGATGTGAGGCGAGGTGGCAAAAAAACAGCGTTTTATACACAATTACTAACATTTGATTAAGGGAACTCTTCACTCACAATTCCCTCTAACGCTCGCTAACCCGTTGTCCGCTCTGGATCCGCGTGCATCAGAGAGATATTTGAGCAGAGGATAAAATAAAAACTGGGACTGCTCTTATTTTTACTTAATGATACAAAGTCGACTGAATTTTTAGCTGATTTGTTGGTCTTGATGTCGCACGCAACGAAAGTTGTGGTCGCATTATTAACCCCAATGCCTGACCTTGCGCCGCAGCTTTATCCAGGCGAAGACGTTCATCCGGCGTAATATCCTGAGCAATCCAGCCCAAAACCACGCTGTAATTCCCGCTACTTAATGCTTTAATCATCGCCTCAACCGAGGCAATCTGACTGGAAAGCGGGATCTGCATTATTTTATCCAGCGGTAAACCCGAACGCTGTAACCATTCACGATTCAACTTTTGCGGTGGCGTTAACCATAACTGCCAGCGTGACTGAGTGCTCAGTTGCTGAAGCAAAGGCAGTAAAAGTTGTTGAGTCATGCCTGAATGATCTTCACTGTAACTCAGTTCAGTTATCCAACCGGCAGATGGAGCAGAAGTTGATGCTGCATGCATAGTAGGCTGTCTGTAAGTTGAAGGTCGTATTTGGGTACGCATCGTTATCTACTCACCGTGTTACTGTATGGATGTACAGTAATGCGATCACGAGCGAAGATCAACCATTAATTTCGGAAAACGGATCGCATTTTTTTGATGAAAATAAATGCAATCGAAATTAATGATTGAACCCGTAACCAGAATTGCCTATTTTCACTAATGCTCTGTAAAACATGACGTTTTATGTAATTTCCTATGGAAGGACAGGTCAGCTATGAAAAACTCCCGTCACACAATCGAACAGTCTCAACGCATTCTCTCTCCGCTGGGCCGTATAGACGTACGCACCCAGTTTGGCGGTTACAGTCTCGCTGTTGAGCAGGTCGTTTTTGCTGTAGTCAGAGAAGATGAGCTCTATTTGCGTGCCTGCGAAGGTTTGCAATGTTATGTCATCGATAAGCAGATCCCACAGCTGATAATCCAGAAGCGCGGCATGCCCGTAGCGCTAAATTACTTCAAGGTTACGGATGAGATTTGGCAGGACGAAGAGCAGTTGTGCAGCCTGTCGCAATCTGCGCTGGAGGGAGCCAGACACGCGCGGCTCAGCAAGCAGCGCGAACAGCGGCTCAAAGACTTACCCAATCTTGGGTTAAGCCTGGAAACACAGCTGCGACAGGTTGGTATTTCCACTGTGCAGAGTCTGCGTGATGCCGGTGCTAAAAGCTGCTGGCTGCGACTCAAAGCGGTGAATAAGCATCTGGGCATTAACACGCTGTTCGCCTTACAGGGCGCTATAAGCGGTTATCACCAGGCTGCGCTACCGGAAGAGATACGCCAGGAGCTACAGGCCTGGTACCTGCTCGCGTTAACGCAGGGTGCATTGTCAGACAAACCTTCTGGCTAAACGACGTTGAGTTCACGTTTTAACTGAGCCAGTTCAGGCAGCAGAGCAATAATCAATCCCAGCTGTTGCAATACAAGGGGCGCTTTGCTTTCGCTACCGATCTCGAAGCTGTTAATCCTGAGATTGAGGTCAGCGAGCATTTTGTGTGCCCTTTCATTATCTCCGCTATTTTCCTGCAGCATAAGGTCAATTGCCTGTACCGCATCACCCAGCAATGTCAGCAGTTCGGCGTGATGAAGCTGTTCGCGATGAGCGCCAAGTGTTGAGACATAGCTTAAAAATGAGTGATTAAGACAGAGCAAACGAAAGGCTGCATCGCGCGATTGTTTGATCGCTTTAGGCTCAGTCGCCAGATTCGATACCACCGACGCCAGCTCAGCATCAGCATTGTGGGCATCACGGCGCGCGATACGGTAATCGAGACTGTTATCTTTACCTGCCTGATACTGATGATTAATGGCGTCGAGATAGCGGCATCCGGCATGCAGTGCGCGTGATGCGACGGCATTAAGCGGACGAAAACGCCAGTCGGGCCAGATAACCACGACTGCCAGCCAGGCGATAAAGCAGCCGAGTAGCGTATCTACCACGCGCGGTAGTGCGACGGCGAACCCTTCGCCCAGCAGATTAAAACAGCACAATACCAGCAGGGTAATAAACATGGTGGCGTGTGCATACTGTATCAGGCGGAAAGAGAAAAACAGGACGCCGGTAATCACAATCAGAATCAGCTGGCCTTCAATAGAGGGTACCAGCCACAACACCGGCAGACCGATGGCCACGCCCGCCAGCGTACCCACGATTCTCAACGCCAGGCGTCGCTTGGTCGCATTGTAGTTGGGCTGGCAAACAAACAGGCTGGTCAGCAAAATCCAGTAACCGCGATGCAGGCCAGTGAGCTGGATAAAGGCGTAGCCCACGCAGAGTACGAACGTCATGCGCACGGCGTGGCGAAAAAGGGCGGACTGTGGTGAAAGGTGCCGCCCTACGCGTAGCCGGATATCGCTCCAGCCGGTTAATCCTTCGCTGGAAAGATGCGTATCGCCCTGTTGCCACGCCTGTTCAAGCGCTTGTTCAGATTCAATAGTGGCTAATTGCGCATCAATAGCCTTCAGGTTAGTGAACAGATAACGCAGCGCCTTACGATCTTTGCCGGGGAGGTTACGATCCTCCAGCCGCGTCAGCGCGCTGTCAAGATGGGTAAAGCTGCGCTCAAAGTGGGTATCATGCTGATAACGCTGGCGGCTGATGATCGCCTGTGACAATCGACGACACGCTTTAGCCTGCAGACTGAGAATGCGTTGAAAGCGGAACAGCACTTCGCTGTTTTGCACCTGCTGACGCAAAAGATGGTACTGCGCATGCGACGAGCTGACGCGTTCGTGAATATCCTGCGCCACAAAATAGTAATGTAACGTACGACGCGTGCTGCGCTGCCCGCGGTCGCCCTGCAGTCGGCTCTGAATGGACGCTTTGGTAATGTTGAGTTGCGTAACCAACTGGCTGTTGGCCATGGCTACGTCAATGAGCGCGGCGTCATCGGTATCATCGCCATCGGGATCAAACAGCGAGGCTTTTGCTTCGAGGCTGTTTGCCAGCAACATATAGCTTTTTGCCATCTGTTCCTGCACAGGCCGCACCGGAAACAACATGTGACCAATTAACGTCAGCAGGTTATACCAGACAGCGCCAGTCAGAAGTAAAGCTGGCTGCATATACCACTCATCAAACAGGCCAATACCCAGCATGGTATACACAGCGATCAGCAGCGCACCAAAGGCGATGGTTGCATAACGTTGCCCGAGGGCACCGAGCAAGATAAATCCCCACGTTGAGAGCGCCAGGCCGAGCATGAACCAGATCGGCCAGGGGAACAGCAGTTCAACAGAGACGGAAGCAAGGCAGAAGCATAAAAGGGTGATGATGAGATTGCGCAGACGCCCGGTTAAGCGATCGTCAAGATCGGCGAGCGCAGCGGCTACGACGCCTAACGTTAGCGGAATCGTCCAGGTGACGCTGTTCAGCCACCAGGGCAGAGCCGCGCAGCCGGTGAGTGCAATAAAAATGCGCAGGTTATAGCGCCATGCACTGCTTAAAATAACGCTTTTTCCCAGGACGTCAGGCAATTTCATGCTGTTTGCTCACGAATAACGGCGGCGGGCGTTGGCTTCACGCGCAGCACGGGCTTCTTCAACCGACACGACGCGTCTGCCCACCGGCCAGAGAGCAATCGCTGCAATTTTAAAATTGGCAATGCCCACCGGAATACCAATGATTGAGATGCATTGCGCAATGCCGACGGCGATATGGGAAATACAGAGCCACCAACCAAAAAAAATCAGCCACAGCACATTGAGCAGCGTGCCAGCTGAATTAAACAGGGCGTTCTTACTGTCCGGGCGAAGCTCATCAACGTGAACAGCTTCGTTGCCGTAGGGCAACAGAGAGAGCTTGGTGATTTCCCAGCAGGAGCGGGTGAGCGGCAGGGTGAAAATAAACACGATGCTGACCACCGTCGCAAAAAGCCAGGCCAGCGTGGTGAAAAAACCGCCAAGAAAAAAATTAAGGATATTCAGTACTGTTCGCATTGCATTACGTCCTTTTAGGGATGATTTTTCATCTGAGATGCTCCGACAATTGTAACCTGTTTTAACGCTGGAGCGGTAAACTCCAGCCGGTTAAACTGTTGACCTGATTATCTATCCGCAGCCATGGCCTGAATGAATGGAACTTAAAGCAACATCGATGGGGAAACGTCTCGCACAGCACCCTTACAATCGCGTCCGTCTGCTGGCGGCAGGTGTTGAAGTTAGCGGTGATAAACATGAATACCTTATTCCGTTTAATCAGTTGCTCACCATCAATTGCAAAAGGGGCATGGTGTGGGGTGAACTTGAATTTACCCTGCCGGAAGAGAAAGTGGTGCGATTGCATGGCACCGAGTGGCAGGAGACACAGCGTTTTTATCATCATTTGCTTCAGCACTGGCAGCGCTGGAGCCAGGAGATGAGCGATATTTCTGCTGCGGTATTACATGAAACCTGTGAAAAAATTTCACAGATTGAGCAGCAGGATGTCTGGCTTAGACAGGAAGCGCTGCAGGAAATAGAGCGAGAGATTCAGCGTGCCTTAGGTGCCATTCCTTTGCCGATAGAGAGAATGGCGGAGTTTCCGCATTGCGTAGCGCCTTACGCTTCGTGTTGTCGTTGGCTGCAACACGGCAAGGCGACCTTAAGCGATCGCAACAGTCGCTGGACTGAAAAAATGCTGACCCAGTATGCGGATTTTTTCAGTCACGTCGAATCTTCTCCGCTCAATCAGGCGCAGGCAGAAGCGGTAGTCAATGGCGAAACGTCGCTGCTGGTGTTAGCGGGAGCAGGCAGTGGCAAAACTTCAGTGCTGGTGGCACGGGCAGGTTGGCTGCTGTTACGCAAGCTTGCGCAACCAGAGCAAATTTTATTGCTCGCGTTTGGCCGCAAAACGGCTGATGAGATGACTACCCGCATCGTCTCTCAACTTCACCAGGACGCTATTCAGGCCAGAACATTTCACTCTCTTGCCTGCCACATCATTGAGCAGGGCAGTAATAAGATGCCTAAAATCAGTCAGCTGGAAAGCGACGATGACGCTCGCCGCGCTCTGCTGATTTCCGTCTGGCAACAGCAATGTAGCGAAAAAAAAGCGCATGCCAATGGCTGGCGCCAGTGGCTAACCATCGAACTTAACTGGCAGATTGATGAGGGCCCGTTCTGGGAAGATACCTGGCTTTGTCAACGGCTGGCAACCCGGCTGGAATATTGGATCGGACTAATGCGTATGCACGGCGGCGCGCAGAGTGCGATGATTGACGATGCGCCGGAGGCGGTACGCGAGCTATTCAGCAAGCGGATAAAATTGCTGGCACCACTGATGAAAGCATGGAAAATCGCATTGAAAGAAGAAGGTGCCGTGGATTTCTCCGGACTGATTCATCAAGCTATCGCCATCCTGGAAAAAGGACGATTCATCAACCCCTGGAAACATATTCTGGTTGATGAACTGCAGGATCTGTCGCCACAACGTGCCGCGCTGCTGAATGCACTGCGTAAGCAGAATAAGCAAACGTCGCTGTTTGCCGTTGGCGATGACTGGCAGGCTATTTATCGCTTCAACGGTGCAGAAATGACGCTGACCACCGCCTTTCATCACTATTTTGGGCAGGGCGGTCGCTGTATGCTGGATACAACCTATCGTTTTAACGAACGTATCGGTGATATCGCCAATCGTTTTATTCAACAAAATCCGCAACAGTTGACCAGACCGCTTCGTAGCCTGGTGAAAGGCAATAAAAAATCGATTTCACTGTTGCCAGATGAGCAACTGGAACCGCTCCTCGATAAGCTCAGCGGCTATGTTCAGCCCCAGGAGCGGGTATTGATACTGGCGCGTTATCACTATCTGCAGCCTGAGATTTTACAGAAAGCTAAAACGCGCTGGCCAAAAATGCAGCTGGAATTTATGACGATGCATGCCAGTAAAGGCCAGGAGGCTGATTATGTGCTGGTGTTAGGTTTGCAGAGCGGGGAGGGGGGATTCCCGGCCGCGGCAAGAGAATCGGTAATAGAGGAAGGACTGCTACCAGTGCCTGAGGCGTTCCCCGATGCCAAGGAACGTCGTTTAGCCTATGTGGCGATGACACGAGCCAGACAGCAGGTCTGGCTGCTCTATTCTCGTCACCAGCCTTCAGTATTTGTTGATGAATTACATCGTCTTGGCGTGCCGCAATTGCGTAAGCCCTGAGGTCACTTCAGGCGGTCCGCCAGATAGCGCTGATAATCAGGAATAGCGACCTCCACCGCCAGCGCAAACAGCGGCGAATGGATAATAAAATCAGCAGTGGCACGATTGGTGGCAACCGGAATATTCCAGACGGTGGCAAGCCTGAGCAGTGCCTTAACATCGGGATCGTGTGGTACCGCATTCAGCGGATCCCAGAAGAAGATCAATACGTCAATTTTCCCTTCAGCGATCAATGCACCGACCTGCTGATCGCCGCCCATCGGCCCGCTGAGCATGGCGTTCACAGGCAGCCCGGTTTCACGCTGAATCAGGTTTCCGGTGGTGCCGGTGGCAAAAAGGGTATGCTGACTGAGCACAGCTTTATGCGTAGCGGTCCAATTTAACAACGATGATTTACAGTGATCGTGGGCAACAAGCGCGATCTGCTTGGCAGCAGCAAGGGTACGACTGGTCTGTTCCATTAACTTTCCCGAATAAAAGACGTTAGCAGCCTTCTGGCCAGAATAAGCCGACAGATTAACTCGTTCGCGGCGCTTTCATCCACAACAGAAGCCGTTGGCGAGTCGCCAAATCAACCTGCTCCAGCCAAAGATGCAATACGCGCGAGGTGTGGTTGTCACGATAAACCAGCTCATCAGGCAGGGCAGGTTGGGGAAGCTGAGCAGCCACAGGCCGAGCAAAGCGGGCAACCGAAGCCACTTTGCCGTGGCCGTTATAGGTCATTAACGCCTGCTCAAGGTTACCATCCGGCATGGTGGGCAAATGATCGCGTCGGCTGGCGATTTCATTGCCTTTCTCATCGACCAGTTTGAAGGCGAGCGTTTTTTCAAATCGTCGACTTTCAGCCACCGAACGAAAAGCGGGCAGCTGAATAGAAATCGTTTTTGCTTCAGCTTTAAAGGTGACGATCAGCGGATCTGAGCGCCAGGCGACGCTTTTTTTGGATGACTCGTGAGACAGTGTTTTATCAATGCGAAAAAGAAATTGATGTTCGCCGCGTTCCAGCTCAAGACCATCGGCACCTTTAAGCAGTGAGCCAGAGATTTTGCGTCCGTCCAGCACCAGCAAATCAATGTCGGGGTGAAGTTTTAGCGTAATAGCCAGGGTGGGTGTTGATAATAACAGTGCCATTAAGCCGACAAAAGCCAGACGCAAATTCATTGGTGCTCCGAAACATCCACAGGGCGGGTGTTAATGTATCAAACTCTTACATTATGCCATCATGTTAACATTTTAACACACTTATGCGTGCGTGTGATCGCATTATCAAGCGCAGCGTGCCCGATTGCCATTTGTGTTAACGCTACACTTTAAAGAAAGAAAAGGAGATAAAGATGAACGATGAGCTTATCCGCAACGTATTAACCGACACACGTCATATCGCGCTGGTGGGTGCCAGCGACAAGCCCGAACGTGCCAGTTATCAGGTCATGACTTATCTGTTGGCGCAAGGCTATAAGGTAACGCCAGTGAGCCCGAAACTGGCTGGCAAAACGTTACTGGGCCAGCAAGGCTACGCCAGCCTGGCGGAAGTACCGGATAAAATCGATATGGTTGATGTGTTTCGCAATTCCGAAGCCGCGTGGGAAGTCGCTCAGGAAGCGATCGCGGTGGGCGCAAAAACGCTGTGGCTGCAACTTGGCGTCATTAATGAACCGGCGGCGGTGCTGGCCAGAGATGCAGGCCTGACGGTTATCATGGATCGTTGTCCTAAGATCGATATTCCGCGGCTGGGACTGCAAAAGCAGGCATAAAAAAACCCGCTTGCGCGGGTTTGATCAGTGACGTAAACGTGGAGCCTGTAATTGCTGGCGGATAGAAGCAGCAAGGTCGTCGAGCGAGGTTTGCTCAGGATGCTCCGCCTGTGCTTCACCGAATATCTGCGCTTCGGCGAGGTAGGTGTGAACCGCTTCGCCATCATCATCCTCCATCACAACGTGATACCAGGGAGCAGAACGCAGCGTTTCGCTGCCGCAAACTTCTTCAATTTTCGGATCCAGCAGCGAATACTCTGGATCGACATCAACAATCACGCCCAGATAGCCCAACAGTTTGTGTCGGACCTGCTGGCCGATTCCAAATTTACTGGCAATCATTATTGTGACCTCCCGATACATGCCGTTGTACATCCGATATGGAGATAAAATCGGCATTTTTCAAGTCACAGAACGCGGCAGGCAAAACCTTTTAAATACATGCCTTCCGGATAGCTGGCGATCACCGGATGATCGGCTGCCTGACGGAACTGCTCAATAAATTGTACATCACGCTGAGCATCAAGCGCGGCATCGGCAATGATTTTTTGAAACAGGTCGGTCGCCATCAATCCTGAGCAGGAGAAGGTCAGCAGCATGCCGCCGGGATTGAGCAGCTGCATCGCCAGCATATTAATATCTTTATAACCGCGGCATGCACCGTTCAGCTGATTTTTATTCTCAACGAATTTCGGTGGATCCATAACGATCAAATCAAACTTTTCACCTTCATCACGATAGCGACGCAGCAGCTTGAAAACGTCATCGCGTACAAACTGCGCTTTGGTCAAATCCAGACCGTTCAGCTCGACATTTTCACGCGCGATATCGAGGGCAGCCTGCGACGTATCCACGCTAAGCACTTCAGTACAGCCGCCCAGCAGAGCGGAAACCGCAAAGCCGCCGGTGTAGGAGAAGCAGTTTAATACGCGCTTGTTTTGCGCATAGCGACGGGTCGCCAGACGGCTGTCACGTTGATCCAGGTAATAACCCGTTTTATGCCCGGTCTGAATATCGACCAGCAGTTTCATGCCGTGCTCGGTAATCGGCAGTAACGGCGGCGGTATTTCACCGGTAACCGGACCCTGTACCAGCTCCAGCCCCTCTTTTTTACGCACGGAAACATCAGAACGATCGTAGATAGCGCAGTCGGGATAGCATTTTTGTAGCGCAGTAATGATGGCCGCACGTTGATATTCAGCCCCGGCCGACAGCAGCTGTATCACTAAAAAAGTGCCAAACCGATCGATGGTCACGCCGGGCAAGCCATCAGATTCACCAGCGATCAGACGGTAGCTATCGAGGTCGTCACGTTCTGCCAGCCAGTCACGCAGCTGTTGAGCCGCCTGTAATCTTTTTACAAAGAAGTCGATATCAATCGATTCATCCGCCTGCCAGCTCCAGACGCGGGCACGAATTTGCGACTCCGGTGACCAGGCACCTTTGGCGAGCCATTTGCCCTGGCTGTCACAAATATCAATGGTTTCACCCAGCTGGGCTTTTCCTTCCATACGCGCTACGGCGCCGGAAAACACCCACGGATGGCGACGTAACAAGGATTTTTCACGCCCTTTGGCGAGGATCAAGCGAACGGTCATATTTTGCTATGCTTACCTGTATAAAATGAGCCGACATTGTCGGGTGGATACCGCTAAATTGCAATCAGCCCTGAAGGGGAGCGATGTGGAAAAAACAATCAGACGAGCCTGGGTACACGGCGTTGTGCAGGGTGTGGGATTCCGTTACAGCACGCAAAGGCGCGCCATGGAACTTAACCTGACCGGCTATGCGCGAAATCAGAGCGATGGCAGCGTGGAGGTGTTGGCATGCGGCACTGATGAAGATGTCGATGCACTTATCCTCTGGTTAAAAGCGGGCGGTCCGCGTCAGGCAAAGGTGGATAAGGTGCTGGTGGAACCCGGTTCAATGGCCGACATACCTTCCAGCTTCACCACGGGCTAACTAGAGGCATTTCACCGGCTTGGGCAAACCGGCAATTTTTGTTGCCTGTTTAGCGGGCCCATCTGGAAACAGGCGAAACAGATAGCGGCTGTTACCTTTCTCTTCGCCGAATTGTTGGCCCATTGCTTTAACCAGCATGCGGATGGCCGGTGAGGTATTGTATTCCAGATAAAAGTTGCGCACAAAACGTACGACTTCCCAGTGCGCTTCCGTTAGTTCAAGCCCTTCCTCTGACGCAATCTGTTCCGCCAGTTCTTCACTCCATTCATCGACATTTTTGAGATAGCCCTGAGCATCCAGCGCGATCTCTTTACCTTTAAATAACATGCGTTCCTCCCATCGTAAAAACCGGCACAGTGTACAAATTCCCACATGCAAAAAAAACAGGCTCCGCCGAAGCGAAGCCTGTATCTAGCAACTTTATCGGAAAAACAGAGGTTTTAGTTACTGCGTGAGAAACCTAAGATGCTTAACAGGCTGATAAAGATGTTGTAGAGCGACACATACAGGCTGACAGTGGCGCGGATATAGTTGGTCTCACCGCCGTGAATAATATTGCTGGTTTCCCACAAAATTGCGCCGGCTGAAAACAGAATAAAGAGAGCACTGATTGCCAGATGCAACGCCGGGATTTGCAGAAACAGGTTGGCGACAACGGCAACCAAAAGCACCACAAAACCTGCCATCATCATGCCGCCCAAAAAGGACATATCTTTACGGGTGGTCAGGACATAGGCTGAACAGCTAAAAAACACCACTGCCGTGCCGCCAAGCGCTAATGCGATGACATCGCCCATACCCGCTGACAGGAACGAACTGAGAATGGGGCCAAGGCTGTAGCCGAGAAAGCCCGTGAAGGCGAAGGCTGCCAGAATACCCAACGGGCTGTTAGCTAAACGGTGGGTTAAAAACATCAAGCCGTAAAAGCCGACCAGCATGATAATCAGGCCAGGGCGGGGCAGGCCAAGCAACGTGCTGGCAGCCGCGGTGACGGCAGAGAAAGCCAGCGTCATTCCCAATAAGAAATAGGTGTTACGCAAAACTTTATGCGTACTAAGCAACGAACTGTTTCGAGCTGAAGTAATGATCTTTTCCATGGATCGCCTCTTTATCAGGTCACATTATATTGGGCTGAGAATACGGAGCCGCCAGAAGCGGGGGAAGCCGTTTTACCCTTCTTTACGCGTAATTCTGGCTGCTGAATAAGCAAAGTGTCGATTATCGCAGCAGCAGAAAGATAATCGCCTGTTTTTCAAGCAAACGATCGGCTAAGTGCTTTACATCATCCGGGCAGATGTTTATAGTTCGCCTCATTGCGGAGGGGTGGCCGAGCGGCTTAAGGCAGCGGTCTTGAAAACCGCCGATGGGAAACCATCCGAGAGTTCGAATCTCTCCTCCTCCGCCATTAATTTTAAGAGCTGGCACCGCGTGCTGGCTTTTTTAATGTGTAACTGGCGACAAGGGCATGATTAGCCCGCAGCGATGAAAATTCACGCAAACGAACCAGTTACATATTGCAGAGTCTGTTGTTAGCGGATAGACTTCTGCTCCAGAAATACCTGAGAACGTGTTCAGGGATGCGGAGGGGTGGCCGAGCGGCTTAAGGCAGCGGTCTTGAAAACCGCCGATGGGAAACCATCCGAGAGTTCGAATCTCTCCTCCTCCGCCATACTATTCTGAAGGCCAGCACAGTGTGCTGGCCTTTTTCGTTTCTGCACTCTCATTAAAATGTGATCGCTTTCACGTCTTATCAACCCCGCCGTCAAAAACAGAACCGCTGTCTTTTCAATCTCCTGCTGACGCTCTCCTCTGTCCGCTATTTTGCTATAGTGCTGTAACGTAATTTGCCTACAGCTGGCATCATTTGCTGGTGCGCTGAGGTAAACTGTGCTGCAGTGACCGTTAAACTAGCCACTCATGACTTCCAGACTTTAGGGAATAAGCAGAATGATCAACAAGTTCAGTCTTTGCGCGCTTTCCGTGCTCGCCGCAATCACCCCCACACTGGCGGCTCAGGCAGCCGAAGGCGATTTGCAGCTGCAACAGGTGCTGCTTTTCAGCCGTCATAATTTGCGTGCGCCGCTGGCGGATAATGGTAGCGTGCTAGCTCAGGCAACCAAAAAATCCTGGCCAGCCTGGGAAGTACCGGGCGGTCAGCTCACCACCAAAGGCGGTGTACTGGAAGTCTATATGGGCCATTACACGCGCGAGTGGCTGGCACAGCAGGGGCTGATCAAGAAAGATCAGTGTCCTGATGATCAACAGGTTTTCGCTTATGCCAACAGCCTGCAACGCACGGTAGCCACGGCACAGTTCTTTATTAACGGTGCTTTCCCTGGCTGCGACGTTGATGTAACGCATCAGGATGCGATGGGCACGATGGATCCGGTGTTCAACCCGGTGATTACCGACGACAGTGAAGCATTCAATAAGAAAGCGCTGACCGCGATGAACGCGGCGGGCGAAAAGCTTGACCTGCAGCCAGCCTTCCAGCGGCTGGAAAAAATCATCGATTATAAAAATGCGCCAGCCTGTAAAGATCAGAAGAACTGTTCGCTGAGCAGCGGCAAGAATAGCTTCAGTGCGGATAATGGCAAAGAGCCAGGCGTCAGCGGACCGCTAAAAATCGGCAACTCACTGATCGATGCGTTTACCCTGCAATATTATGAAGGCTTTCCGCTTGATCAGGTCGCCTGGGGGCAAATCAAAACGCCTGAGCAGTGGCAGGAACTTTCCGCCATCAAAAATGGCTATCAGGATGCGCTTTTCACTTCACCTGAGGTCGCACGCGAAGTGGCTGCACCGCTGGTGGATTATATTCGTAGCCAGCTGGTCGATCAGGATAAGGCCACGGCGCCTAAGGTTATGCTGATGGTGGGACACGATTCCAATATCGCTTCTCTGCTGAAGGCGCTGGATTTTAAACCTTACCAGCTGCCAGGTCAGTATGAGCGTACGCCGATTGGCGGACAGATTGTTTTCGAACGCTGGCATGATGAGAAAAATAAAAAAGACTTACTGAAGGTGGAGTATGTCTATCAGACCGCCGATCAGCTGCGCAATGCCGAGCCGCTAACGCTGGCCAATCCTGCTAAACGCGTAACATTACAGCTTAACGGCTGCGAAGCAGATGCCAATGGTTACTGCAGCTGGGATCAGTTTGCGCAGGTGCTGAACAACGCACTGCAGGGCACGCCGATGCAACCCGTTGCTGCACCAGCTCCACAGGCTGCGCCTGAACAGGCAGCTGCAGAGAGCAAAGCCGCTGACAAACCGACTCAGGATAAAGCATCAGGCGAAAAAACGGCGCCAGCGAAAACCACGCCAGACAACGCTACGACCAGTAAAGAGAGCACTGATAAAGCAAACAAAGATCAGGCTAAAGAGAAAGCTGCACAACCTAAGGCAGAACAGCCGAAAGCAGAACAACCGAAAGCAGAACAGCCGAAAGCAGAACAGCCAAAACCGGCACCGGCTGAAAAAGCGCCAGAAAATAAACCGGCCAGCGAAAAAGCGGCATAAAAAAAGGGCCGACATTGTCGGCCCCTTTTTTTACTTCCCGGCGATAACCACCAGTTTTTGATTCACAAACTCTTTAATGCCTAAATCGGATAGCTCACGACCATAGCCGGAACGCTTCACGCCGCCAAACGGCAATTCAGCTGATGTATCACTCTGCGAATTAATAAACACCATGCCAGTTTCAATGGCAGACGCCAGCTTACGGCCGCGTGAGGTATCGGCAGTGAACACCGCGCCACCCAGACCATAATGTGAGTCGTTGGCCAGCGTCACGGCCTCTTCATCGCTGCTGACAACATACATCTGCGCCACCGGGCCGAAAAACTCTTCGAAGTAAGCCGGATTGTCGCGCGTGATGTCAGTAAGAATTGTCGGCTGGTAATAACAGCCTTCGCCCTGCACAACGCTGCCACCGCTCACCACTTTCGCGCCGTTGGCGACCGCATCGTCAACCTGCTTAGCCAGACGATCGCGCGCATCAGCTGATGAAAGCGGGCCCAGTGTGGTTTTCTCATCCAGCGGATCGCCGATAACGCTTTTCTCAAACGCATCGCGCATCTGGCTGATAAAACGATCGGCAATTTTCTCATGCAGAATAAAGCGTTTTGCTGCGGTACACACCTGCCCGGCATTGCTCAGCCGCGCCTGCACACCCTGTCGCACCGCTTCATCAAGATCGGCATCGTCCAGTACGACAAACACGTCATTGCCACCCAGCTCCAGCGTGGTTTTTTTGAGGTATTTTCCTGCCTGCTGTGCAACGGCGCTGCCTGCGCGTTCCGAACCGGTCAGCGCAGCGCCCTGAACCCGATCGTCAGCAATCAGGTCGGCAATCTGCTCATTGGAGACAAACAGATTGGTCCAGACTCCTTCTGGCGCGCCAACTTCGCGCACCAGCTCTTCAAACAGCGTCGCGCAGTGCGGTACGTTAGCAGCATGCTTAGCCAGCACCGGATTACCGGCAGCAAGGTTTGGCGCCAGCACGCGCATCAGCTGGTAATAAGGGAAGTTCCAGGGTTCAACCGCGACCAGTACGCCAATCGGATGATGTTCAATCCAGGCTTCGCCAAGTTCGGAAGGATAGCTCACCGGCTGCAGAAAACGTTCGGCGTGCTCTGCGTAATAACGGGCGATCTGCGAACAAATTTTCACTTCGCCACGGCTTTGGGCAATCAGCTTGCCCATCTCTTTACTGGCAACCTGTGCCAGTTCTTCCGCGCGGCTGTCGATCAGATCGGCCATTTTCTTCAGCACCTGGAGGCGCGGTTGAATATCGCCTTTGCTCCAGGAAGATTTGAATAATTTATGCGCCGTATCCAGTGCGCTGGCAACGTATTCTTCGTTATGTGATGGCCAGGTTTTAAGCAGCTGATTGGTGGCGGGATTGATGCTTTGATATGAGGACATTCGGTGCTCCCTTGTGAAAAAAATAGCGCGGGCGGCATATGTGGCCGCCCGAAAAGGCATTACACGTTCTTACGTTCAACCGTTTTACCGTCCCAGGTCAGGACGTCTTCTTTAGTTTTATCAAAAGCGCGGAACAGCACTTCATCGTTGCCTTGCTGTTCCCAAATCGCTTCGGCTTTTTTCTCGTCATATTCAGCAACCTCGAAAATCGCTTCGGCAATTTCCGTGGAGGTTTGACGCAGGGTTGCCCATTCGCCCACATGATGTTCTTTAGATTGTTGCGTAGCCATTTTGCTCTCCTGTTAAGTCGTTTCCGTTAGGTGTCCGCCTGAAGGGCGACCTGTTGGCCCGTTTAGCGGGCAATGACGGGTTTCGCGTCAATAATCAGGATTTTTTATCCGCATCGGGCTGTTTGTCGCCAGACTCCGGCGCATTGTTTGGATCATCTTTCGCCGGTTGCGGTGCTGGGGAAGTTGCCATGTCGTCTCTCCTGTAGTGGAAAAATTATATTGCCTGTTCAGTATAGAAGATGTGTCACAGGCTGCTTATTCCAGAGCAAAACGTTATGGCTAAGATGCGCTAAGGTAGGGCGAGGCGGGGCATAATGGGAAAGTCAGCGCTTTGTGACAGGATGTAAATTAAGCCATAGCCGGGAGAGAATAGCAGGCGCAAAAGGCATCGCGCCTGCTGTAATTTTAGCCTTTTTGTACAACCACTTCGGTCATCGCTGGCCTGCGCCAGTTTAGAATGACATTCAACAGAATGGCACCAAAGGTGGCGGTGCCGATGCCGCCGAGGGTAAAATCACCAATACGCAAAGAAAAATCACCGGCACCGAGCACCAGTGTGGTAGCCACCATGATCAGGTTGCTGTTTTGACTAAAATCGATATTGTTTTGTAGCCAGATACGCGCGCCTGCGACCGCAATTAGACCAAAAACCACGATTGATGCGCCACCGATCACCGGGCCGGGAATGGCATGGATCAACGCACCGAACTTAGGCGAAAAGCCCAGCAGCAGCGCAATAATCGCTGCGGCGACAAAAGCCAGCGTGGAGTAAACCCGTGTTACCGCCATGACGCCAATATTTTCGGCATAGGTAGTTACGCCGCTGCCGCCAACGCTGCCAGAAAGCATGGTCGCCAGACCATCACCAACAAATGCCCGACCCATGTAAGGATCGAGGCTGCGCCCGGTCATGCCAGCCACCGCTTTTAAGTGTCCGAGATTTTCAGCAACCAAAATCACCGCCACGGGCGCAATCATCACGATTGCCTCCATGTTAAAGGTGGGCGTCGTCATCGTGGGTAAACCAAGCCAGGGCGCGCTGGCGAGACCGCTGAAATCCACCGGTTTGCCTAAGCCGAGCAGGTTGGTCATCACCGCATAAAGTGCCCAGGCAACAATCAATCCGACCAGAATGAGCAGTCGCTGAACCATGCCGCGGGTAAATACCGCGACCACGCCAATACAGAGCACGGTCATCACCGCCATCCAGCTGTCGAACATGGAGGAGGAGACGCCACGAACGGCGATGGGTGCAAGGTTAAGGCCGATCGCCATCACCACCGCACCGGTAACCACCGGTGGCATCAGGCGCTCTATCCAGCGCGTACCCGCTTTCATCACCACGATGCCGATCAGCGTATAGAGTGCACCGCAGGCGACGATGCCACCCAGCGCCAGGCTCAGGTTGGGATTGATTCCCTGGCCGGTAAAGCCGGTTACGGCAATGACCACGCCAACAAATGCTGCACTGGAGCCGAGATAGCTGGGCACGCGTCCGGCGGTAATCAAAAAGAACAGCAGGGTGCCGATGCCGGACATCAAAATAGACAGGTTAGGATCGAGCCCCATTAACAATGGCATCAGCACGGTGGCACCAAACATCGCCACCGCGTGCTGTAAGCCGAGTATGATCGTTTGACCCGCCGGAAGCGTTTCATCAGGTGCGATAATTCCGCTCTCTGTGACCGCCGATTTTTTACGCCATTGAGGAAACAAGGAATGTGCCATCATCTTCTCCAGAGAAAATACGCAGTGACCGCCAGCGGGCGGATTAACCGGCGTCCTGCCGTATAGCCTGAAAAATCCTGTGTAGGTTTTGCCTCAGCCCGCCTGTGAAAAACGTTGGGGTGCGGTGTCGTTCAGCCAGTTGAGCAGCAGGTTATTGAAATGGTCAGCTTCGGTCACGCTCATGGCATGACCGCCACGCGGCAGGGTGAGCAGGCTGGCATCAGGCAAAGCGGCCTGTAGCGCCACAGAACAGTGCCACGGCACCAGCAGGTCGTCCTGCGAGCAGATCGCCAGCACGGGGTGATCCAGGCGGGCTGCCAGCGGCCTGAAATCAGCCTTCATCAGCGCCTGTAAGCGGCGAAGCAGATTGTCTGTCCCCTGAAAATGCGCCAGATTCAGCGCATCTTCCGCCTCAATGCGTTCAGCGTGTTCAGCCATCCAGTCGGCAGGATAGAGAAACAGTGGCTGGGCACGGACAAACGCCTCCACGCCGACATGGCGCAGCAGATCCTGACGCACCTGAAAGCAGCGCCGGGTATGGGCATGCAGGCTCAGCCAGCCGTTGATCACCACGATACGATTGACACGCTGCGGATAATCCAGCGCCAGCTGCAGGCCAATCAAACCGCCCAGCGCATGGCCCATAATGTCAAAATGGGTAATGCCATGCTCCGCCAGCGCGTTGGCCAGCTCGGCGGCCATATCCGCCAGTTGATAGGTTTCCGGCAGGGTGTCCTGACTCCTGCCGGTGCCACGCTGATCGTATTGCACTACGCGGAACTGTTTTTGTAAAACCGCCAGTTGCGGCAGCCAAAACTGGCCCGAACCGCCCAGTCCGGCCGACAGCACCAGCGTGGGTGCATCGTTATCACGTAAACCTGAGATCTCAACGTACATAGTTACTCCTCGCCGCGACCGATATGCGCGATGCTGGCAATTTCGATCAGGGCATCAGGTTTGACCAGCCCGCACTGAATGCAGTAGCGCGCCGGTTTATCACCGGGGAAAAATTCGGCATACACGCGATTGACCGCGGCGTAGTTGCTCCAGTCGGTCAGGAAGATCGAATTAAAAGTGATGTCGTCCATGGTGCCGCCGGCGGTTTCGACAACGCCTTTGATCAGCTCAAGTACGTGGCGCGTCTGCGCTTCGGCATCACCCACGTGCACCACATTGTTGTCGCGATCAAAAGGCAGCGTGCCTGAAACATACAGCACGCCATCGGCCAGCGTGCCGGGTACAAAGGGGGCCAGCGGCGTGCCGCTGCCGGCAGGAATAACAACGGTTTTTGGCATAGTGATCTCCTCAGGCGCGACGCTGTAGCTGCTGTTCCGGGCGCAATGCCGCACAGAAGGTGGCGACATCCGAAACCCAGCCGAAAAATGTTTCGATATTAAAAAGGGCAGCCTGCTGAGCAAACGTCGGGCCCGCCTGATAAGTTGCGTCCTCCAACACCACGCCGAAATATTCCAGAAAGAAGCCGTCGCGCAGCGTTGATTCCACGCAAACGTTAGTGGCAATGCCGGTGAAAATCAGATGGCGAATACCGCGGCTGCGCAGCATGCTGTCGAGCGGCGTGTTGAAAAATCCGCTGTAGCGCGGTTTCGGCAGCACGATATCACCGGGTTGTGGCACCAGTTCATCGACCAGCTCATAGTCCCAGCCACCTTTGGCCAACAGTTTGCCTTGCAATTCAGGCTTTTTGCGCATGGTCTTCAACGCGTTGGATTTGTGATAATTGGGGGATCCAATATCACCCGCCTCAACATATTCATCATCCCAGCCATTCTGAAACCAGATAATCTGGATGCCGGCCTCGCGGGCAGCGGTCACCGCTACGCTGATTTTTTCAATCACCGGCGCGGTGGCCGAAACATCAAAGCCGGCAAGATCGAGATAGCCGCCAGGGGTGGCATAAGCGTTTTGCATATCAACCACGATCAATGCGGTCTGCTCCGGTGGAAATGCGATCGCCTCCGGGCGAGCGGGCAGGGTAACGCTGGTTGACGAGCTGTTTGCGGTGTGGTGAACAACAGACATTATGCCACCTCCTGTGCAGCATCAACGATGCCGGCACGGCACTGCATCAGCGGCTGAATGCGCTCGCCGAAGGCTTCAATACCCTGCAGGAAATCATCAAAAGTGAGCAGCACGCCTTCAGCGCCTTCAACGCGCGCCACTTCATCCAGCATGCGCGCGACGTTGGCATACGAGCCGACCAGCGTGCCCATATTGATGTTAACCGCCGAGGTAGGATCCGCCATCTGGCGTACGTTGGTATCGCTGCCGGAACGCTTGTCCTGCTGACTTTGGGTAGTTAACCAGGCGAGGGCATCCTCATCCGCACCCGCTTTGTAATGCTCCCATTTTGCCCGTGCGGCCTCATCAGTTTCATCCGCGATGATCATGAACAGCACGTAAGAGCCGACATCGCGACCTGCTTGATCGGCGGCGGCCTTCATGCGCGCGGCGGTACCAGAGAAAGCCGTTGGCGTGTTCACTCCCTTGCCGAAGCAGAAATTGTAATCAGCGTGGGCCGCAGAGAACGCCATACCGGCATCGCTCTGCCCGGCACAAATCACCTTCATCGGTTTTTGTGGCTGTGGGCTGAGGCGACAATCGTTCATGGTGAAAAAGTCCCCTTTAAAATCAGACTGCCCGGTGCCCCACAGATCACGCAGCACGGAAACGTATTCCGTCAGGTAGTCATAACGGCGGCTAAAATAGTCATCGCCAGGCCAGATACTCATCTGCTCATATTCCGGCTTCTGCCAGCCGGTCACCAGGTTGACGCCAAATCGACCGCCGGAGATGGAATCGATCGTTGATGCCATGCGTGCCACAATGGCTGGCGGCAGCGTTAAAGTAGCCGCCGTGGCATAAATTTCGATGCGTGAAGTGACGGCGGCGAGGCCAGCCATCAGGGTAAACGACTCCAGGTTATGGTCCCAGAATTCGGTTTTGCCACCGAAGCCGCGCAGCTTGATCATCGAAAGCGCAAAATCAAAATGATAATGTTCTGCTTTCTGTACGATCGCCTTATTCAGCTCAAAGGTCGGCATATACTGAGGTGCCGTGGTTGAAATCAGCCAGCCGTTGTTACCGATGGGAATAAATACGCCAACTTTCATAGGAGATCCTCTTTTCGCATGGACAATAAGGGAAGTGCTGGGAGTACCTGGTGCATCTGTACCTGATTAAGTCGTTGCAAGCCCTGTGCCATAAAATATAAATTATTTATAATCAGTAGCTTACTTATTAGACAGCGAATTGAAGTTGAGTAACTGGTCCAAAACAGACCATTTGGTAAAATTTGCTGCACAACAAACAGGCGTCGGTGGACAAAATCAGTGCACCGCGGTTTATCAGGACGCATTTCGCCGTTTAGATAAGAAGGGCGGCAAAAAAGGATGAGGTGACAGTGTGAAAAGTACCGAGAAAGTCTCCACGCGCCGTTCGCGTGCGGTTGCGGCAAAGCGCGAGGCGATTCTGGCCGCCGCGCTGGAATTTTTCTCCCAGTTTGGCATTCATGGCACCAGCCTGGACAAGGTGGCAGAACGTGCCGATGTCTCAAAAACTAATCTGCTCTATTACTTCCCCTCGAAAGAGGCGCTTTACGTTGCGGTACTGAAAGAGATCCTTGACGTCTGGCTGGCTCCACTGCGCGCCTTGCATGACGACCAGCAACCGCTGGATGCCATTCGCGACTACATTCGGCTAAAGCTGGAGGTTTCTCGCGATCATCCGCAGGCATCAAAACTCTTCTGTCTCGAGATGCTGCAAGGGGCGCCGCTGCTTAAAGGCGAGTTGGCGGGTTCACTTAAGGCACTGGTGGATGAAAAAGCGGGTGTTGTGGAGCGTTGGATCAATGAAGGGAAGCTGGCGGCCGTGAAGCCGCATCACCTAATTTTTATGCTGTGGGCGACCACGCAGCACTATGCCGACTTTGCCACTCAGGTTGAGGCGATTACCGGCCAGACGCTCAGCGACAGCGCTTTCTTCAACGAGGCGGTGGATAACATTCAGCGCATGATCATCGAAGGTATCCGCATTCGCGGAGCATAAGCAGAGGGAACATCATGGATTCTGTGTCGCAGTTCGTGCTGGGTGCCTCGGTGGTCATGGCGGTGCGAGGGCGCCGCTCGCCGCTCTGGCAGTCGGCCCTGTGCGGGGGACTAATCGCCACCTTGCCTGATTTGGACGTGTTTATCGATCATGGCGATGCGATCAGCAATATGACGCTGCACCGTACCGAGAGTCACTCGCTGTTCTGGCTGACGCTGATATCACCGCTGCTCGGCTGGCTTATTGCCCGTGTTGTCAGGCAAAAAGCCGCATGGCAAAGCTGGTGGCTGGCAGTCTGGCTGGCATTAATTACTCATCCGTTGCTCGATCTAATGACGGTTTACGGCACCCAACTGGCCATTCCGTTTAGCCATTTCCCCTGGGCGGTCGGCAGCGTCTATATCGTTGATCCGCTTTACACCTTGCCGCTGATGATCGGTCTGGTGATAGCGCTGTGGCGACAGCGCACCGGCTGGAACCAGCTGGGATTGCTGCTTAGCACGCTGTATCTCGCCTGGAGCGTAGTAGCGCAAGGCATCGCTGGCCATCAGGTGAACCGTGAACTGGCAAATCAGCAGATTGATCACCAGCAGGTACTGGTGACGCCGACGCCATTTAATACCCTGGTCTGGCGGGTGGTGATCATGACGCCGGAACGCTATGGAGAAGCCTGGGTGTCACTGTTATCACCACAGCGGCCGTTGCAGGTTCACTGGCATAGTCGCCACGCTGAACTCTACCGGCCATTGCAGGAGGACCGATGGGTTAAGCGGGTTGCCTGGTTCAGCCACGGATTTTTCGCCATGCAGCAGCGGCAGGACGGTGCGCTCACCATCAGCGATCTGCGAATGGGCGAAAATGAGCGCTACATCTTCACTTTCAATCTGGGCAGCGCCACCGCGCGAAATCCCCATCCTTCTCGCGAGCCCTCGTCACGCGACTCGCTGGCCACCAGTTTCCAACAGCTGTGGCAACGGCTATAAAAAAAGCCGGCAGCGATGCCGGCTTTTTTCTTCTCGGGTGATGTGTTTATGCCGTTTTACGACGACGCAGCCACCAGCCGACCGCCAGCAGGATAAACCACAACGGCGTGACCATCAGCGCCTTGCGGGTATCCTCTTCCAGCGACAGCAGCACCAGTACAAAGACAAAGAACGCCATCACTACCCAGCACATGACTGGGCCGAGCGGCAGGCGAAAGGTCGATTTAGCCACCTGTTCCGGACGCTTCTTGCGCCAGGCCAGCCATGAACAGAGGATAATGGTCCATACAAACATAAACAGAATGGCCGATACGGTAGTGACCAGCGTAAACACTGTCATTACATTGGGGATCAGGTAGATCAACGCCACACCGCCAAGCAGGCACAGGCAGGAGAAAAACAGGCCGGTGGTTGGCACCGCGCGGCGAGAAAGACGCGCAAATCCGCGGTGCGCAACGCCTTGCTCTGCCAGGCCATACAGCATGCGACTGGTAGAGAAGATGCCGCTGTTAGCAGATGAAGCCGCCGAGGTCAGCACCACAAAGTTTACCAGGCTGGCCGCTGCAGGCAGGCCAATCAATACAAACATCTCCACAAACGGGCTGCGGCTCGGCACCACCTGATCCCAGGGGGTGACCGCCATAATTACCATCAATGCCAGCACATAAAACATAATGATACGCAGCGGAATCGAATTAATGGCGCGCGGCAACACTTTCTCAGGATTGTGCGTTTCTGCCGCGGCGGTGCCCACCAGTTCAATACCAACAAAAGCAAACACAGCAATTTGAAAGCCAGCAAAAAAGCCGCTCAGGCCTTTGGGGAACATGCCGCCATGATTCCAGATGTTGGACAAGGCCGCCGTACCGCCGCCGGGTGCCGGATAATGCATCGTCACCAGCACGATGCCGGTCACGATCAGCGCAATAATCGCCACGATTTTGATAATGGCAAACCAGAATTCAAGCTCACCAAACAGTTTTACGGTGGCGATATTCAGGCTGAGAAACACCACAATACAGAGCAGGGCGCTCATCCATATCGAAAATCCTGGAAACCAGAGTTGAAAGTAGGCGCTGATCGCCACCACGTCGGCAATGCCGGTAACGACCCAACAGAACCAGTAGGTCCAGCCGGTGAAATAGCCTGCCCAGGGGCCGAGCAGATCAGCAGCAAAATCGCTGAAAGATTTATATTCCAGATTCGCCAGCAGCAGTTCGCCCATTGCCCGCATCACGAAAAACAGCATAAAACCGATGATCATATAAACGAAGATAATCGACGGCCCGGCGAGGCTGATGGTTTTACCTGAACCCATAAATAAGCCGGTACCAATGGCACCACCAATGGCGATGAGCTGAATATGTCGGTTATGCAGATTGCGCCGAAGTTTTTCCGGTGGCTCCGTCTGCAGGGGTAGGTCTTTAGAACGATCAACCATAGTTGCTTATCCTGTTTTGATGGTGTGTCAGCTCTGCTGGCTGTTAATTTACGATCTTACCGGAAGGCAAGTGGGGCATAAGATAAGGTATTAAGGCATTGCGTTGGTAATAGTTTTTCAGCTTTGCGCGCCTTATCACCGTCACGTGCCTGGGCTGACCCGAATAAAGAAGATTATCTCGACAGATTGCACAGATTCCCTCCAGCTGTCGGTAAATTTGCGTATTTCTGCACTGGCCCGCGCCGCCTGACACTACACTTATTCTCTTTATTCAGGGGCGATGATGTGAAAGGTTTGATTGTGACAGGGCTGTTTATTCTGCTGGCTTATGTCAGCTGGCCGTGGCTGGCTCGGCATATTCCGCCTGCGTTGAATCCCTTTGCACCCTTGTCGGTCACCGATCCGCCCGGCATGATTAGCCGCTTCAAAATGAAGCAGTTGGTGACCGATCCTGCTGCCTGCCTGGACGTCCTGCAGCGCGCAGCAAGCGCGGGCTATATTCGTTTTACCCAACCCGCGCCAGTGCAGGGCAAATGCCCTTTGCCGAACCCGGTTCGCATTCAGCAGTTTGGTGATGTCCGGTTGAGTAGCAGTTTTCTGGCGACCTGTCCGCTGGCGGTAGCCAGTACCCGCTTCGTGTTGCAGGCGAACGCGCTGGCAGCACAGAGCGAGCTCCATTCTCCTCTTGCGCACATCGATCATGTCGGCAGTTACGCCTGTCGCAATATCTATCATCGCAGCGAAGGTCGTCTTAGTGAACATGCCACTGCCGATGCGTGGGACGTGACTGCTTTCCGGCTCAAAAACGGCCAGCAGCTTAGCATTATCAAAAATTGGCAGCAGCCACCTGCTCATGCAGCATTACTTAAACTGCTGTTTACCAGCAGCTGTGATTACTTCGGTAATTCCCTTGGCCCGGAGTATAACGCAGCGCACGCCAGCCATTTTCATCTCGGTATGCGCGGGTTTGGCCTGTGTCGTTGAGCATTTTGCGCTCGGACACAAAGGGCAGACAGAAAAAAGGGCGGCAATGTTAAGGAATTATTACTATAAGTCTTCCCAATCCTGGCAGCAGTGTTTATCGAGCATGATGATAAAAAGTGAAGACACGGTTTAATTGACGAATTAATTAACCACCAAAGATGAAGAGGCCATAATTTTACAAAAGTTAATTTTAGTCGCGTAATTACTTTCAATGCATTTTACGCAACGCACACCAACATATCTGCCAAAGATATTCACTTAATAGTCGTTATGTTAACCGACAGCCAATAAGCCTGTGCGCCACGCGTTGCCTGCGCTGGTACTAAAAAACGGCGGCCACTCTGTTATGAAATTGCTGAAAGCAACGTAATAATAATGCAGCCGTATTAGAGACATTAAAGAGTCGACGAGCTTATAAACGGTCTCTTTATCCACGACTCATTGAAAAAAAGTAAGTAAAATCCTATTCTCTGTTATAAGGCTAACAGGCAAAGAGGAATCCACTTAAATTGTGGGTGCTAACAGCCAATTTTTTTGATGGTATGTTATTGCGTCCCGCTGCAAATTCGGCGTCGCCATTGATAATATGTTTGTACAGGTCACGCCAAATAATAATCACTATAAATTTCTGATGTAGCACAACACGTTTTTAAGGGAAAGGTTTGAGCGTTAAAGCCACCAGTGAGATGACATTCGATTCTTATTTTGCCTGGCGAAATGAGGTCAGTATGCTTTTTGAACGTGCTACTCGAAGTAGCCAGATAAATAAAATTTTGCAAGCGCAGACGGAGCGTCTTGAACATGACGCTTTTTCACTGCTCATAAAGCATCCTGTGCCTTTTACGCGGCCAAAAACTTTTTTATTCAGCACCTATCCAACCCGCTGGGTAAAACGTTATATGGAGAAAAACTACCTGACCGCCGATCCTGTGGTAAAGCGCTGTGCTGTACCGGGCGTGCTTTTCGCCTGGAGCGATGCCAGTGGTGAAGATGAGAAAACCTTCTGGCAGGATGCACAGGATCATGGTTTAAAATCAGGATTTTCCTGTTCATTTATGGCAGCAAACCGGGCCGCTGGTATATTATCTATATCATCACGATCATCACGCAAGACGATAAAAAAAAGCATGGTGATACGTGAAGTCGAACTCAAACTATTACTGCTGGCCGAGTTGAGTCTGGCGACGCTGGTCAGGTTAAAAGATGAGTCGATGAGAATCTTTGAAAACGATTTCAGCCAGCGCGAACTGGAAATTCTTAAGTGGACCGCCGAAGGTAAGACCTCAGTGGAAATCGCGCTGATTCTCGCCATTTCAGAGCATACGGTTAATTTTCACCAGAAAAATATGCAAAAGCGCTTTAATGCGTCTAACAAAACGCAGATAGCGTGTTACGCCGCCGCGATCGGTTTGATTTAGCCTGCGGCAACTACCATTTTTAGTAGTTTCGTCAACGTAAGCGGTTGTCTACCCTTCGGCCAGGATGACAGTTGACCCGTGCTGGTTATCAGCCTAACGAGGGAATGCAACAGGGGAACACAATGAAAATAATTCAAACCCAGCTCAAGGATATGCCGTCATCACTGTTGGCAGAATTAGGCAGCTACCGATACGACGTTTTTGCACGTGGGGAAGGGTGGTCAATCCCGCCGCGTTTGAGTACACCCGGCCAGGAGTACGATCGCTTTGATCGCTCTGATGTGACCTGGCTGCTGGCCTGGACGGCACAATACGGTATCTGTGGCTGCATGCGTCTGATTCCGTGGCATCCATCAGAATTGCCTGAAGGCACCGCTTCGCCTTTTCCTGACGGTGAAGTCTGGGAAATGTCACGCTTCTCCGCCCGTCTTGATGTCGACGCTGAATTGCCACTGCTTCTATTGTGGCATGCGGTGCAGCTGGCAGAACTGTCAGGCATCCAGTGCTTAATCAGCGCCACTACGCCGATGCTGGAAAAGATGTTTGAAGCCCACGGCGTAGTTTATGAACCTCTTACGCCGGGCATTATTCAATCAGAAGACAATTTGTTTGCAGTGAAAATTGCCATCGAACAACCCGCGTTGGCTGAAAAATACCGGGGTTCACGACGTTATAATCCTGAAGAAGTGCTGCCGACCTTTGGTGTGTCAGTAAACTGGCAGGTGCGTGGGCGCTAACGTCGCGGACAACCCGCATGTAGCGGTGCGGGGAGGAGGAGTGTCGTTAGTGTTAAAAGCCATCGGCAATGGGTTCGATCGGGTTTTTACGCAATGAAAAGCCGTGTTGAAAACGCGTTATCAACACGGCAAATTCAGGGCCAGACTTATCTACAGCAAGCATTAAGGTGCCATGGGACGCAGCGTGCTGCCGGATTCGTCACTGGCGGTAGGCACCTTTAATCTGTTTGATGGTGTTGCTGAACACCTGCGCCTGCGGCTGATCGCCCAGTTCTGCAATATACCGTTCCATGTTAATGATTACCTTACCCGCGTCGGCCTGACCCATTCCTTTCAGCATCAGCGTTACCATCGCCTTTAAACAGGCGACTTCATCAGCCAGCTCGCGTGTCTCTTGCGATGTCGTAAAATCTGTAACGTGCATAACTTCTCCCGTGGGCGGTAAACCCGATTGTTGTGGCATATGAGCAATAAAGGATAAACAGTTTGAATGAGACTATTATCTCATTCAAGGGCTGCGCGTGTTAATTTGCGCTGAATTTGTCACGCCATGCAGTGGCTTTTTCTTCGCTATTCAGGGTGTTATTTATCATAGCTTTTACTGAAGAAACGCGTGGATTATCTTATTTCAATGCGTGACTCAAATATAATTTCCTTAGCCAAAACAACCAGGAAATGGCTCATTTGCCAACATTTTCATCGTTCAGCGGCGATGCTCTCAATTTCACCCTTTTATAAATATGCACTATTCATTTTCTGCTAGAGTTAGCGTCACAAAATGCATTTTATAAGCCATACAAAAAGAGTAATATATTGACTCCTTTTTTATTGCCTTCTTTTCACAGCATGCGGAGTAATTCTCTTTGATCAGCATCCTTTTGGTTGATGACCACGAACTGGTACGCGCAGGGATACGCCGCATACTGGACGACGTTAAAGGCATGATGGTCGCCGGCGAAGCGTGCTGTGGTGAAGACGCGGTAAAATGGTGTCGCAGCCATGCGGTTGATGTGGTGCTGATGGACATGAATATGCCCGGCATCGGCGGTCTGGAGGCGACACGTAAAATCGTGCGCTATAATCCTGACTGCAAAATCATCATGTTAACCATCTACACTGAAAACCCGCTGCCGGCCAAGGTGATGCAGGCTGGCGCATCGGGCTATCTGAGCAAAGGCGCCGCGCCGCAGGAAGTGATCAACGCGATACGTTCGGTGCACTCTGGTCAACGCTATATCGCCTCAGATATCGCTCAGCAGATGGCGCTCAGTCAGATCGAACCGCAACGGGCGGAATCGCCGTTCAGCTGTTTGTCGGAACGGGAATTGCAGATTATGCTGATGATTACCAAAGGGCAGAAGGTGACCGAGATTTCGGAGCAGCTCAATTTGAGTCCTAAAACCGTTAACAGCTATCGTTATCGTATGTTCAGCAAGCTGAACATCAGCGGTGACGTAGAGTTAACGCATCTGGCCATTCGACATGGCCTGTTTAATGCGGAGCCGATGATCAGTAGTGAATGAAGTTTTTGATGCCAAATCTTTTCTGCAAACCGTTACCAGCCAGCCCGGCGTTTATCGCATGTACGATGCTGGTGGAACGGTCATTTATGTGGGCAAAGCCAAAGATTTAAAAAAGCGCCTGACCAGCTACTTCCGCGCGAATCTGGCCAGCCGTAAAACGGAAGCTTTGGTTGCTAACATCCATCAAATTGACGTCACCGTAACGCACACCGAGACGGAAGCGCTGCTGCTTGAACATAACTACATCAAGCTCTATCAGCCACGTTACAACGTACTGCTGCGCGACGATAAATCATATCCTTACATTTTTCTCAGTGCCGATCCGCATCCGCGGCTGGCGTCGCACCGTGGTGCCAAACATGCCAAAGGTGAATATTTTGGGCCGTTTCCCAACGGCTATGCGGTGCGGGAAACGCTGGCGCTGCTGCAAAAGGTTTTTCCGGTTCGCCAGTGTGAAAACAACGTCTATCGCAACCGCACGCGGCCTTGCCTGCAGTACCAGATTGGGCGCTGTCTGGGGCCTTGCGTAGCGGGTTTGGTCAGCGAAGAAGAGTACGCACAGCAGATCAACTATGTGCGGCTGTTTCTGGCCGGAAAAGACGATCAGGTGCTGAACCAGCTGGTTTCACGCATGGAGGTCGCCAGTCAGGCGATGAAGTTCGAAGAGGCGGCACGACTGCGCGATCAGATTCAGGCCGTGCGCCGCATCACCGAGAAGCAGTTTGTCTCCAACCAGGGGGACGATCTGGACGTCATCGGCGTAGCGTTTGAATCCGGGCTGGCCTGTTTGCATGTGCTGTTTATTCGACAGGGTAAAGTGCTGGGTAGCCGGAGCTACTATCCCAAAGTGCCAGGCGGTACCGATCTGGCCGAAGTGGTACAAACCTTTGTCGGCCAGTTTTATCTGCAGGGCAGTGAAGCGCGCACGTTGCCAGGCGAGATTTTACTCGACTTCCTGTTGCCGGAACGTGAGCTGCTGGCCGACTCGCTGAGCGAGCTGGCCGGGCGGCGCATTCAGATTCAAAGCAAGCCACGCGGCGATCGCGCCCGTTATCTCAAGCTGGCGCGCACCAACGCGGCCACCGCGTTGACCAGCCGCCTGTCGCAGCAGTCAACCATTCATCAGCGAATGATTGCGCTGAAAGAGGCGCTGGATCTCGATGAGATTAACCGCATGGAGTGTTTTGATATCAGCCACACCATGGGTGAGCAGACTGTTGCGTCCTGCGTGGTGTTTGATGCTAATGGTCCGGTGCGCTCGGAATATCGTCGCTATAACATCACCGGCATTACGCCAGGCGATGATTATGCCGCGATGAATCAGGTGTTGCGTCGCCGTTACGGCAAGGCGTTGGAGGAGAATAAAATCCCCGATCTGATTCTGATTGACGGCGGTAAAGGCCAACTGGCGCAGGCAAAAAACGTTTTCGCCGAACTGGATGTGCCCTGGGATAAAGATCGCCCGCTGCTGTTAGGCGTGGCGAAGGGCGCCGATCGTAAAGCGGGTCTGGAGACGCTGTTTTTTGAGCCGGAAGGCGAGGGCTTTTCACTGCCGTCTGATTCACCCGCGCTGCATCTGATCCAGCATATTCGTGACGACTCTCACAATCACGCAATTGCCGGTCACCGGAAAAAACGGGCCAAGGTTAAAAACACCAGCGCACTGGAATCGATCGAAGGCATCGGCCCGAAACGGCGTCAGCAGCTGCTGAAATACATGGGTGGCCTGCAGCCGCTGATGAACGCCAGTGTAGAGGAGATTGCCAACGTGCCGGGGATTTCGCACGGTTTGGCTGAAAAAATCTACTACTCGCTCAAACACTAGCATTGAAACAGCGCAGGCAATGTAGGAACATACGGTAAATTCTTCTCTTGCCAGACATTTACCGCGCATATGCAACTTAATATTCCGACGTCGCTTACCCTGTTTCGTGTCGTGCTGATCCCGTTCTTCGTGCTGGCATTTTATCTGCCTTTCAACTGGGCACCGCTCGCTACCGCCGCTATCTTCATAGTCGCCGCCATCACCGACTGGTTTGATGGCTTTCTGGCGCGTCGCTGGAAACAGACTACGCGTTTTGGTGCCTTTCTCGATCCGGTAGCGGATAAAGTGATGGTGGCCATTGCACTGGTGCTGGTAGCGGAATATTTCCACTCGTGGTGGATTACGTTGCCTGCGGCGACGATGATTGCGCGTGAAATTATCATTTCGGCCTTGCGCGAGTGGATGGCGGAAATTGGTAAGCGCAGCAGCGTGGCGGTGTCATGGATTGGCAAAGTGAAGACCACCGCCCAAATGCTCTCGCTGTTTGCCCTGTTATGGCGACCGAACGCCACGGTTGAGGCGATTGGCGTAGTGGCGTTGTACATTGCGGCAGTGCTGACCTTCTGGTCAATGTTCCAATATTTAAGCGCTTCTCGTAACGATCTGTTTGAAGGGTGATCGATACGATTTAAAAAGCAGCAAACGCGCCTGACGAACGGATAATTTTATTGACTCGCTGCGACAGGTCAGTAGAATGCAACGCATCGAAAGGCAGCACCGCGCCAGACGATAAAAAAATCAGCAGGTTCGGATAGTTAGCTGATGAATTGCGGGAATAGCTCAGTTGGTAGAGCACGACCTTGCCAAGGTCGGGGTCGCGAGTTCGAGTCTCGTTTCCCGCTCCAAATTTGATAAGCAGCGCTCGCTGATTATCGTGCAGGACAAAGGCGCGTTGGCAGAGTGGCCATGCAGCGGATTGCAAATCCGCCCACCTCGGTTCGACTCCGGGACGCGCCTCCACTTTATACCCCGCCCGGGTGGTGAAATCGGTAGACACAAGGGATTTAAAATCCCTCGGCTTATGGCTGTGCGGGTTCAAGTCCCGCCCCGGGCACCATCTTCGTACTACCGAAGAATCTGAATAAATAAAAAAGTAATATGCAGTAATGTCGTAGCCGCCGAGAGGCGGTTTTTTTGTGCCTGAAATTCACCAGCTGGTGATGAAAGGGCAGCGTATGAGCGGCGTGGTGAACGGTCAGCGAAAAAAAAACCGGCCCGCAGGCCGGTCTTGCTATACGGTCTGGCAATCAGGACTGTGGCTGACCCACCGGGCCAGCACCCAGCGTACCGCCTGGTACCGCTTGTCCGCTTGGCGCGTGTGGACGGCCTTCGCTGTCTACCGCGCTGCTGCGATGCTGACAACCCGCTAACGCCGCAAGGGCCACCAGCACACAGATTCCTTTTGAAAATTTATTCATCATCTTCCCCGTCAGAGTGGTTAACCGCAGATAGCCTGCAAGATTTTCATTACTCGTTTACCTTTTTGCTCACCGCTGTAGAAACAGCAGCAGCACGGCCATGCTCATTAAGCATAGCCTGGTACAACCCTATGAAAAGAAAGCGGATAGAAAAAAACGGTCGTGTGGTCAGACGACGAATAAATCAGCAGATAACCAGCAGAAAATGGGATCTGCCGCAGAATGCACTACAATATTGCCTCTGTCAGGGCGAATAATATTCCTGCCTGAACAGGATGTTACGGATTGCCTGAATTGAAATTGTAGAAGGAGAACAGGATGAGCGACCATTTTGATGCATTTAACACCGGTGAGCATTACGGGGTGCTCTGCACCATTGTTGGCGATGCCATATTTAACCTGCATCGTGAGGGTGAAGCGGTATCAGAAGCGTCGATAATCAAGCGGCTGGCACATGAGCGCCGTACCCGAAACGATAAGTTTGAAGACAAGTTTTACGAAATGGCGATCAGGGTGCTCTCGCAGTAATCGCCGTTTACGTATTGCGCCTTCAGCCAGTGCCGAAGGCGTTGAGTTACAGTGTGCCGCTGAGCTTGTTGTGCATATCGCTGCTGCGATCGTCGAGCCCGATCAGCGTTACCGCAATATTGTGACGCTGATAGCGATCGACAATGCCATCAATCGCCGCCACGCTGGAGGCGTCCCAAATCTGTGCGTGGGTTAAATCGATAGTGACCTGCGCCGGATCGTTGCCGTAATCAAAGTGTTCATACAGGTCGTTGCTGCTGGCGAAGAATAGCGGCCCGCGCACCTGATAATTTGCTACCGTGCCCGCGTCGTTCAGGGTACGTTCCGCGCGAATCACGTGGGCGATGCGCCGCGCAAACAGCATCATCGCCAGCAGCACGCCGCTCAGCACGCCAATGGCCAGGTTGCCGGTCCAGACGGTAATGGTGACGGTTAACACCATAATTAGCGTCTCAGAAAGCGGCATGCGTTTCAAAGTGGCGGGCTGCAGACTGTGCCAGTTCAGGGTTTTCAGCGCGACGATCATCATGATACCCGCCAGCACCACCATTGGAATCTGCGCCATCACTTCACTCAGTCCGGTCACCAGCAGCAACAGCACCATGGCGGCGGCAAACGTTGACACACGGGTGCGCGCTTTGCCCAGCTCGACGTTAACGATGGTCTGGCCGATCATCGCACAGCCGCCAACGCCGCCATAAAAACCGGCAAAGATATTGGCAACGCCCAGACCCCAGGATTCGCGACGTTTGCTGGAGAGGGTGTCGGTCAGGTCATCAACCAGCTTGGCGGTCAGCAGAGATTCCATCAGGCCGACAAAAGCGATGCTGAGCGCGGTGGGCCAGATAATGGCAAAAGTTTGCCAGTTAAGCGGCACCAGCAGTTCGGTAAAGCCCGGCAGACCCGGCAGCATTTCACCTTCATCACCAACATTGGGCACCTGATAGCCCATCACCATCACCAGCGCCGTGATACCGACAATGGCGATCAGCGGCGACGGCACGCTCTTCAACAGGCGCGGCAGCAGTACCACGATCGCAATGGTCAGCGCGAACAGCAGCCAGACCAGTGGCGATTGTCCCAGCACGTGCGGCACCTGCGCGACAAAAATCAGAATACCGAGCGCATTAACAAAGCCAATCATCACCGAGCGTGGGATATAGCGCATCATGCGCGCCAGGCCCGCCAGGCCAAAGATAATCTGAATCATCCCGGCAAAAACCACCGCGGGCAGGATATAGGCGGTGCCGTGAGCATGCACCATTGGGCCGATCACCAGCGCCACTGAACCGGCGGCGGCGGTGACCATCGCCGGTCGGCCGCCAAGCAGGGTGAGCGTCAGGCAGAGCACAATTGAAGCGATAATGCTGGCCTTGGGATCAACGCCGGAGATCACCGAAAACGAGATCACTTCAGGAATTAACGCCAGTGCGGTGATGGTTCCGGCCAGGCATTCCCGGGTCAGTAACCGTGGCGAACGCAGCACGCTGGCCACGTTCAGGTTCGCATTGCTGTGCGGCTGCACCGATGCATCTGAAGTCGTCGTCATAATTATTAACAGGCTCTTTTATCATGTATCCGGCGGCATCAGTAGCGTGCGCCAGGAGAGGAGAAGGGAAGGTATAACGCGGGAATGTTACCGGGGATAAAGCGCAGATGCCAGCGCTAAGTCAGCAGCGCGCCACCGGCAAGCGCCTGCACGCTTTCAGGATTCGACAGGGGTTTTCTGGATCACCCGTTCCAGCACACAGCGGCAAACATCCACCTTAACCGCATCGGTTTCGTCCGCCGGCAGCTGAGACAGGCGGGCAATTAACGTGTGGTGGTTAACCTGTTTACTCTTAATCAGCAACTCGGCCACCACCGCGCCCAACATTTCCAGTTCATTTAACGCGCTACCATGATTGAAATAGTCAGCAAGCTCGCTGGCGCCGTGAGGCAGGGTACGCAACATAGCGTCATCCTTATCGGTTTTGCTAAGTTTAAATATGACGATCGACAGGCGCGCAACCATCATCACGGCACAGGCATAAAAAAACCTCTGAAGGTGGAAATCCTCTAACACCTTCAGAGGCGACGCAATGGCATCATTCGTTACTGAATCGTTATCCGATTCACGGGGAGTAAAGTCATACAAATCAGCAAAATCTGCACAATCGCATTATAAACTATTTGTGATTAACGTTTAAAATCAATGGATTAAAACAAATAAAAAGCTGTGCAAATTTGACGTTATCGTTACGCCTGTTTGGATAAACATGGACGTAAGGCTGTGTAAGGCTGCTTGAAAGCGAGACGGCCACACGCTTGAATAAGCTCTTTTTTATCAAGGAATTCTTATGTCATTGCGCGCCTTGCTGTTGATAAACCGTTTTTCCCGTCATGGCCAACGCCACTGGCAGCAGGCGGTTGACCAGCTGCGGGCAGCGGGTGTGACGACAGTGATGCCCGATCCGTCACTCTCTATTGCCGAAGCGATTGACCGGCATGCGGCGGAGGTGGATCGCGTAATCGTTGGCGGCGGCGATGGGTCGCTGAACGCCGCCGCCGATGCGCTGATTCGTCATCAGCTGCCGTTAGCAATTCTGCCTCTGGGCACCGCCAACGATCTGGCGCGTACGCTTAACCTGCCGCGCGATCTGTCGCAGGCAATTGCGGTTGCTGCCGGGCACAAGCTGCGCGCTATCGATGTCGGTATGGTCAATCAGCGCGCCTTTTTTAACGTGGCCAGCATTGGGTTTTCTGCGTCGCTGGCGAAAAATCTTACTGCCGCCTCGAAAAAACGCTGGGGCGTGCTCGGTTATGCGCTGGCGGCCATCAAGATTTTTCGTCAGAGTCGGCCTTTCACCTTATGGCTGCAACATGACGGCAAGCGCGAGAAGGTAAAAACCTTGCAGCTGTCGGTGGGCAATGGCCGTTTCTACGGCGGTGGCATGGCGGTGGCGGAGGATGCGGCACCGGACGATGGGCGACTGGATGTCTACAGCCTTGAACTCCATCACTGGTGGGAAATGATGGCGCTGTTGCCAGCGCTGCGCCGCGGTACACAGGGGCGCTGGCGTAAAGTTCGCGCTTTTCCCGCCACCGCGCTCATCGTTGAGACGCGCCGCCCGCACGACATTAATGCTGACGGGGAAATTGTCGGCACTACGCCCGCGCACTTTTCTTTGCGGCGTCATGCCGTGCGGGTTTTCGTCGGCTGATATCAGGTAAAGAGCGTTAGCGCAGCGGTCAGTTTACGTAACGCCTTTTTCTCTGCCACCACCGCCATGCCGCACAGCGGCCAGTGCGTAGCATCGGTTTCACTGACCACCGCGGTCAGGGCAGCATAGTCGGTGGTCTGCTGCCCGGCAGCCGGAAACAGGATGCGATCCAACTGCTGTTCTTCACAGCGCGCACAGAGCGCGGCCAGCTGCTCATCGGAAGCGGCCAGCACCGGCACGCCGCTGGTGATCAAACCCGGAAAGGCGCGGCCCTGCGCATCGCACAGCGGTTCACCGACGAAATGCGGATAGCGCTGGCCAAGCGTTAGCGCCATCACGGCGGCGGCGTTGGCGGCTTTGCCGCTGGGCAGGGTGTGGTTCAGGATAATAACGCAGCGATCTTCCATTTTCAGTCCTCAGTCGGCTATCAAAATCCCAGCTTAGCGAGAGCGGATCGGGCGGTCTGGAAGATTTGTGCAGCGCTGGCGATAATCTGCGGGGGTCAGTTGATAGACGCGGCGAAACCAGCGGCCTAAATGGCTTTGATCGGCAAAGCCGACCTCGGCCGCCACCGCTACCGGCGTCTGTCCGGCGGCCAGCAGTCGTCGTGCTTCATTCAGGCGCTTATGAATCAGCCAGGCGTGGGGCGCCAGCCCAAAACGTTGCTGAAAGGCGCGTGTCAGACGAAAGCGATCGGCCTCAAGCAAGCTGGCAATCTCACCCAGTCCAATATTCTCGCCGTAATGCGCCTGCAAAAATTCATGTGTCTGCTCCGCCAGACGATGTTCCTGCAGGTGTTCACGCTGTTGCTTACGCCAGAACTGATGGCGGGTGAGATGGGAAAATATCTGCTGCAAGGCCGCCTCTTTCACCATCAGCGGCGCGTCACCGGCAAGATGCTGCCAGGCGTTGAACGTCGCCTGCGCCAGCGGACGATCGTCGCTGAGCGTGGCGGCAAAATTGAGTTCATAGCCCGCGGGCAGGTCGGCAAAAATCGCCGCCATGTGCTGGGCAATCAGCGCCGGTTGCAGATAAAGCATGCGGTAGGTAAAGCCCTGCGCGTCAATAGCGTCGCCATCGTGCAGATCGCCAGGCTCAAGCAGAAACACCGTGCCCGGACGGCTACGGTGGCGTTCGCGGCGGGAGTGAAACTGCTGAATGCCCTGTTCGGTCACGCCGATCAAATAGCTGTCATGCCAGTGCGGATCGTAAGCATGGCCAGTGAAATGGGCGCGTATCGCTTCGATCTGCATATCGCTGTCGCGACGAAAATCGATCCAGTGGTGCGGTTGCTGACTCACGGTGCTCTCCCTTAAGCAAAGCGAGCAAGCAGATTACCGTTTCGGGCAAAAAAAAAGCAAACCGTGCAGGATCTTTTCTGCCGAACATTTCCAACCGTTAATGCGATGGCTATACTGTTGCCAGATTTAGTTAGACCTCTAATGATTAGGTATCTACATTTTGGATGACGCCTTTGTTCACTTTTCACGTCTTCTGCACCGTACGGCACACGCCTGGCGGCTGGCGATCGATCGTCGCGTCAAGGCCAGCGGCTTTGGCATGAGCAGCTGGCTGGCGGTGGCGGCCATTGCCGGTGAAGCGGAACCGATTACCCAGAAAATGCTGGCGCAACTGCTTGGGCTGGAAGAAGCCAGCGTGGTGCCTTTGGTGCAGCGGCTGGTGAAACAGGATCTGGTGCAGCGCATTCAGCCGGATGAAGATCGTCGTAAGCGTCTGCTTTCCGTGACCGAAAAAGGCAGCGCGCTTTACAGCAGCGTCAAGGCGGAAGCGGACAGCCTGCGGGCCGAACTGCTTGCCGATATTCCCCCTGAGCAGTTGGCGGTGACTCAGCAGGTGCTGCAACGGCTGTTAGTGAAGATCGGGACGGTATAAGTGGCGAAAAGCAATCCTTACGGGCCGCGCGAATGGCTGCCTCATGAAAAGCCAATGCTACCGGGCTCGCCCTCAACGCCGCTGCATCCGTGGCCGCGGCGCATCGCCTTTGGCGTTATCGGGCTGCTGATTTCGATAACCGGCGCGCTGAGTAACGCGCTGGTGACCGCTAATCTAATCAATCTGCAGGGCACCTTTGGCGCCTACACCAATGAGATCGCCTGGCTGCCGGCGGTGTACGTGATGGGCAACATCTCCATCAACCTGCTGCTGGTGAAATTCCGCCAGCAGTACGGACTGCGCACCTTTACCGAAGCCTTTCTGCTGCTCTATGCGCTGGTGGCCTTTTTCCACCTGTTCGTTAACGATCTCAGTTCGGCGATCATCGTGCGTGCCGCCCACGGCATGGTGGGTGCGGCGCTGAGCTCGCTGGGTATTTACTATCAGATTCAGGCCTGGCCGGCGAAGCACCGACTGAAAGCGCTGACCATTGGCATCTGCGCTTCTCAGCTGGCGATTCCGCTGGCGCGTCTCTTTTCCAGCGAGCTGCTGCAACTTGAGGAGTGGCGCGGTCTCTATCTGTTTGAGCTTGGGCTGGCGATGATCGCCTTTGGCTGCGTGCTGGTGCTGAAGCTGCCGCCGGGCGATCGCATGAAGGTGTTTGAAAAAATGGATTTCGTCACCTTCATTTTGCTGGCACCGGGCATGGCGCTGATCTGTGCCGTGCTGTCGCTGGGGCGCATTGAGTGGTGGTTCAGCACGCCGTGGCTCGGCGTGGCGCTGGCGCTGGCGGTGGTGCTGATTGTCGCGGCGATCGTGGTGGAACATAACCGTAAAAATCCGCTGATCAATACCCGCTGGCTCGGCAGCGGGGCGATGATTCGCCTTGGATTTGTGATGATCATGATGCGCATTGTGCTGGCGGAGCAGAATACCGGCGCCATCGGTTTTCTGCAGGCGCTGGGCCTGCAAAATGAGCAGATGCACAATTTAGCGCTGGCGATCATCTCTGGCGTGGTGCTGGGGATTGTCGCCAGTGCGCTGACCATCAAGCCCGGACACCTGAACTGGCCCATTGTAACCTCGCTGCTGATCATGATGGTCGCCTCGTGGATGGATGCGCAGGCGAGCCCGCTGACCCGCGGTAATAACATGTACATTAGTCAGTTTCTGCTCGGTTTCAGCAGCGCCTTTTTCCTCGCGCCGGCCATGCTGTTGGGCATTGGCAACGTGGTGACGCAGCCGAAAAACCTGGTGAGCTTTGTGGTGCTGTTTGGCATGAGTCAAAATCTGGGCGGGTTGATCGGCGCCGCGGTGCTGGGCACCTTTCAAACCTGGCGCGAGAAATATCACTCCAGCCTGCTGGGCGATCAGCTTTCACTGCTCGACCCGAACGTGACCGATCGACTGAATCAGTACGCCGCGCTGTTTAACAGCCAACTCGGTGACCCCACGCTGCTTAGCGCGCAGAGCAGCGCGCAGCTGCAAACGGTGGCCACGTTGCAGGCTAACGTGCTGGCCTATAATGATACCTATTTGCTGACGGCGGCGCTGGCGCTTGGCACCCTGATGTGGGTGCTGTGGCGGTTGACGCGTCAGCGTTACCTGAACTGGCGCCAGGCGCAGCGTCTTCTGGCTGAGCAACGACAGCAGGCTACTTTGGCAACATCAACGGAGAAAGAATGAGTCAGCAGGGCGAAAATCAGGCCAACGAGCGCGAACGCACGAACCGGCTACGTATTTTATCCATCGCCATTGGCGGCGGCATCGCGCTGGTTGGCGTGCTGGTTATCCTGTACGCATGGCAGATCTGGCCGTTCAACAGCGCCATTCAGAGCACCGAAAATGCCTATGTGCGTGGCCAGGTCACCTTTATCAGCCCGCAGGTCAATGGCTATATCACCTCGGTTGAGGTGATCGATCTGCAGCCGGTGCACAAAGGCCAGCTGTTGATGACCATTGACGATCGGATTTATCGTCAGCGCGTGCATCAGGCCGAAGCGCAGCTGGCAATGAAACTGGCGGCATTAGCCAATAACCAGCAGCAGCGCCGCAGCGCGCAGGCTACCATTGAAAGCAATAATGCGGCGCTGGCCAATGCCAAAGCGCAGGCGCAGCGCAGCGGTTTTGATCTCAAGCGCGTGGAAAACCTTGCCGCCGACGGCTCGCTCTCGGTGCGCGAACGTGATGCCGCACGGGCCAGCAACACGCAGGCGCAGGCGGCCATTCAGCAGGCGGCCGCGACGCTGGAAGTGTCAAAGCAGAATTTGCAAACGGTGATCGTCAATCGCGCCTCGCTGGAAGGCGATGTGGCCAGCGCCAGAGCCGCGCTGGAGCTGGCGCAAATCGATCTGGTTAATACGCGTATTATTGCGCCCGACGATGGCCAGCTTGGGCAGATAGCGGTGCGGAAGGGCGCCTACGTCAGCGCCGGCACGCGGCTGACCTCGGTGGTGCCAGCGGAAAAATGGGTCATCGCCAACATGAAAGAGACGCAGCTGGCAAACGTCCATCCCGGCATGGCGGTGACGTTTACCGTTGATGCGCTCAACCATCAGAAATTCAGCGGTGAAGTAGAATTTATCTCACCGGCGGCGGGCTCGGAGTTCAGCGCCATTTCGCCGGATAACGCCACCGGCAACTTTGTGAAGATTGCCCAACGCATTCCGGTGCGCATCAAAATCACCGGCGATCAGCAGCGTCTGCGGCCAGGCATGTCGGTTGAGGTCAGCATCGATACGTCAGCCGCCGTGCCGCCGCGCGAGGCTCAGCAATGAGGCGCAAAACCTTACTGATCTGCCTGCTACCGCTGCTGCTGGCGGGATGCGCCACCGAGGTCGATCGTGCACCGGCGTCGCTGCTGATTCCCACCGCCTGGCGCGGCCAGGTGGGGCCATCTTCGGCGGTGGAGTCGCAATGGTGGCGCGCCTTTGGCGATGAAAATATGAACCGGCTGGTGGATCAGGCGCTGCGCAACAATCCTGACGTGCTGGTCGCCCGGTCACGGGTCGATCAATTTCGTGCTCAGCTACGTGGCGCTGAAGGCGCCGATCTGCCGGTCGTGCAGGGCGGCTTCTCGGCCGGGCGCTCGCGCACCTTAAGCGCCGCGACCGGTCAGCCGCACGACAGCGATCTGTTTCAGGGCCAGCTGCAAACCAGCTACGAAGTGGATATCTGGGGGGCACGCAGCAGCAGCATTGCCGCGGCAGAGGCCTCACTGGCGGCGCAGCAGGCGGCGGCCAGCGCCGCAGAACTCACCATCGCCAGCTCGGTGGCCTCCAGCTACCTGACGCTCTGTTCGCTGGATGAGCAGCTGCGCGTCACCGAAGCGACGCTGGCGACGCGTGAAAACTCACTGAAACTGGCGCAGCGGCAGTTTGAAATCGGCTATACCTCACGGCTGGAGTGGATGCAGGCGTCCACCGAATACCAGACGGCGAAATCGCAAATTCCGCAGCTGCAGCACCAAATCGCCCGTCAGGAGAATGCCCTCAGCATTTTGGTTGGCATGAATCCGCGTGAGATTGCCCGCCGCTACGACTTCAGTCAGGTCATGCCGCAGCCGCTGCCGGGCGTGCTGCCCTCCACGCTGATGCAGCGTCGACCGGATATCGTTCAGGCACAGCGTCAACTGCTGGCCGCAGATGCCTCGTTGAGCACAGCCAAAGCCCGCCTGCTGCCGTCGCTGAACCTTACCGCGTCCGGCACGCTGGAGAGCATGGAGCTGCATCAGCTGGTGGATAATCCTTTCCGCCTGTGGAGCATTGGCGGCAGCGTGCTGGCGCCGCTGCTCAATCGCGAAGCCCTGACCGCGCAGGTCGATCAGTCAATGGCAGCGCGTAACCAGGCGCTGTTTAACTATGAAAAGGTGGTGCGTAACGCCTTCAGTGAAGTTAATGACGATCTGGATGCCATTACGCGCTATCGCGAGCAGTTGCAGGAGCTGACGAAGCAGCAGGAGTTTGTCACCGAGGCGTTGCGCATTGCGCATAACCGTTATCAAAATGGTTACGCTTCTTTCCTTGATGAGCTTGATGCGCAGCGCACCCTGTTCAGTACCCAGCTCAATCTGGTGCAGCTGAAAAACAACCTGCTGCTGGCCCAGATTGATCTCTATCGCGCGCTGGGCGGCGGCTGGCAGCCCTGAGCCCACCAGTACCACGATGAACAGACTAAACGGGCCAACGGCCCGTTTTTTTGCCGCTGTTTCGCCCCGCAACCCCACGCCTCGCCGCTTTACCCAACTTGACAATAAGTGCTACTCTACGCGCGATTTTTACTGCCCGCTTCGTTATCACCCCTCCGTACCGCGCCACCGATAGCTGGAATAGGTTATCTGAAGCGCCTTAATTAAAGGATTGATTTTGTGAAAAACCGTTATCTTATTGCCGTGATCGTGGCGGTGGCATCACTGGCTGGTTGTGCACGTACCGCGCCGATCAACAATATTGATCAGCCGGTTATCGGTCATTACAGCGACAATCAAATGCGTCAGGCGATCGTCGAAGCGGGTATCACGCGGCACTGGGTGATGACGCCGGTAGCACCGGGCGTCATCAACGGCCGACTGGCACAGCGTGGCCACGTAGCGAATATTCGCGTCGACTACACGCCATCGCGTTACAGCATTCATTACGTCAGCAGCGAAAACCTGCTGGCAGCGGATAACGAGATCCACCGCAACTACAACAACTGGGTGACCGCGCTGAATCAGGATATCCAGGTGCGTTTATCCGCGCAGCAGCTGAAGTAATATCCCCGACGATGAGAAATCTGCCGGGGAACGTAAAGATCGGTAGCAGCGTGCCGATGGAGTGAACTCCGTAGCGTTATCCGGCTGTTTCGCCAGCTGGCAGGCAGGGATAGCGCCCAGATCAATCGCGTTTAACTATAGAACGGTTGCATGAAATTCACTTTGAGACTCCTTGACTGGCAGGCGAGTGCGCCTGGGCTTACCTCGGCAGAAGAGTGGCAGCGTTGGGCCGCCGCGCCTGAGGTGCCGGATAGCGAACTGCCGCTGGCAAAATGCAGCCATTTGCCGATGATGACCGCGCGTCGTCTCAGCAGCGGCAGCCGGGCGGCGGTTGACTGCGGCCTGGCGGTGCTCAAGCGCCAGCCGGTGGATGCGCTGGTGTTTACCAGCCGCCACGGCGAGCTGGAGCGTAACCTGCGCATTCTTACCGCTATCGCCAGCGATCAGCCGCTGTCGCCGACCGATTTTGCCATGTCGGTGCATAACGCCGCGGCCGGCAGCTTGACCATCGCCGCTGCCCAGCCGCTGGTTGCCACCTCGGTGGCCGCGGGCATCGACACTTTTCAGCAAGGGCTATTTGAGGTGTTGGCGATGATGGAGGCGGGTCATCAGCACGTGCTGCTGGTCGATTTCGACGGCGCCGTGCCAGGACATTATCAATCCTTCCTGCCAGGCGAGTTCAGCGCACCTTATGCCGTGGCGCTGCTGTTCGCTAAAGATGAAGTGCTGAGCTGCCGCTACGAGCTGGCAGAACGGGAAGTGATGCCGCTGCCGCAAAGCATGCAGTTTTTACAGGGCGCGCTCAGTGGCGATCCGGCATTTCAGGTGCAGGGCGCGCAGGGGATCTGGCACTGGGATCGGCGCTGTGGCTAAGCTGGCTTCTCTGGCCAGCCGTCTGAACTATCTCTGGCGGCTGTTGATGACCGCCGTGAGTTTTTCGCTGTTCAGCATCGGTGGCCTGCTGCTGTCGCTGACCTGGTTTAACGTGCTGCTGCTCTGCGTGCGCCAGCCGGTGCGTCGCCGCCAGCTGGCACGCCGTTCTATCGCCTTCAGCTTCCGCTGTTTTTTACGCTTTTGTAAGGCCGTTGGCGTCTACAGCTATCACTTCGAGGGACTGGAGGCGCTGCGTGCCGATCGCGGCTGTTTGATCGTCGCCAATCATCCATCGCTGATCGACTATGTGTTGATCGCCTCGCAGCTGCCGGACGTGGATTGCCTGGTGAAAGCCGAGCTGCGGCATCACCCGTTTTTTCGCGGCGTGATCCGTTCTGCGGATTATCTGCTTAACAGCGAGGCGGCAACGCTGTTGCCGGAAAGCCAGCAGCGGCTGGCGCAGGGCGATACCCTGCTGATTTTTCCGGAAGGCACCCGCACACGCTATGGCGAACCGCTGAAGCTACAGCGCGGCGCGGCCAACATTGCCGTTCGCGCCGGATGCGAACTGCGTATCGTTCATATTACCTGCGACAGGCGCATGCTGGACAAACAGAGCCGCTGGTATCAGATCCCGGCGGCCAGGCCCCATTTTACCGTGCGCGTGCGTGAACGCATCGCCGGTCAGCACGACGATGATGCGCAGCCGCTGGCTGCTCGTCGCCTGACGCGCGAGCTGCAGCAGGCGTTAACACCAAAAGATGACTTGTGATGTGGAAACAATAATGGATGCGTTAATCCCTGAGATTAAACAAATGATTATCGATACGTTAAACCTTGAAGATTTAACGCCAGAGGATATCGACGCGCAGGCACCGCTGTTTGGCGACGGGCTGGGGCTCGACTCCATCGACGCCCTGGAGCTGGGACTGGCGGTTAAAAATCGCTACGGCGTGGTGCTCTCTGCGGAAAGCGAAGCGATGCGGCAGCACTTCTTTTCGGTCGCCTCGCTGGCCGCGTTTATCAGCGTGCAGCGCAGCTAAACCTGTTTGATGAGTAACCTATGAACAAAAACGCGATTTATCAGGAAGTCACCGATCTGCTGGTGCAGCTGTTTGAACTTGATGCGGCGGAGATTACGCCTGAATCACGGCTGTATGAAGATCTGGAGCTCGACAGTATTGACGCGGTGGATATGGTGGTGCACCTGCAAAAACGCATCGGCCGTAAAATCAAACCGGAAATTTTCAAAGCGGTGCGCACGGTGCAGGACGTGGTCGACGCGGTTGAGCAGCTGCTTAACGAAGACGCCGAAGGCTAAGCCATGCGGCTACCCGGGCTGACCGGCGTCGCCACGCTCGCCTGGCCATTGCTGGTCTGGCTGGCGCTGCGGCATCACGTGGCGCTGTTGCTGCCGCTGGCGCTGCTTTTTCTGCTGCGCGGCTGGCTGTTGCGCCATCAAGCCGGCCCGTTTAACGCGCTCAGTCAGCGGCTGGCGCTGGCCGGCGCGGCGCTTTGCCTGTTTAGCCTGCTGCCGGGTCAACAGCATCTGCTGCTGTGGTATCCGGTGGCGGTCAACGGCGCGCTGCTGCTGCTGTTTGGCAGTTCACTGTTCAGCGGTATGCCGCTGGTCGAACAGCTGGCGCGGCTGCGCGAACCCGATTTGCCGCCGCGTGCCGTGCGCTACACGCGGCGCGTCACGCAGATCTGGTGCCTGTTTTTTATCCTGAATGGCACTATTGCGACCTTTACCTGCCTGCACGGCGATATGGCATTGTGGACACTATGGAACGGTTTACTCAGTTATCTGCTTATTGGCCTGCTGATGGCCGGGGAATGGCTGGTGCGTCAGCGCATCAGGCGGGCGGCGTGACCATCGCGCCTTTTGCCAGTTGGCTAAGCGGCAACGAACGACTGGTTGCCTGGCGCGATGCGCAGCCGATCATGCTCAGCACGCTGCGCCAGCAGGTCAGCGCGCTTTGTCAACAGCTGCAACAGCGGCCGGAAATGCGCTGGGCGCTCTGCTTCGACGACAGCTACCTGTTCTGCGTTGCGCTGCTGGCCTGCCTGCATGCTGGAAAGACGCCGGTGATGCCGGGCCATGCGCGGCCTGCGCTGCTACGCGAACAGCGCCGCAGCTTTGATGCGCTGCTCAGTGACACTCTGATCGCGATGGGCAAACCGGCGTTGCGCATCGGCAAGCGCGCCGGGCGCTCAGCCACGCCGCTGCCCGCGGTGGAGGATAGCGCTCATCTGGTGCTGTTCACCTCCGGTTCTACCGGTCAGCCGCGTGAAATCATCAAGCCACTGGCCGGACTGCTGCGTGAAGCGCAGTGGCTGGCAACGCTGTGGGGCGACCAGCTGGCCAACAGCCAGATCATCGCCTCGGTCAGCCATCAACATCTTTATGGCCTGACGTTTCGCATCCTGCTGCCGCTGGCGCTGCGCCTGCCGTTCGATGCGCGCCAAATCCTCTATGCTGAACAGCTCTCTGTGCGGCCACCCAGCCCGAAAACGGTCTTTATCAGCAGTCCGGCCTTTCTGCGTCGTCTTGATCAGGCGCTACAGGTGCCCGCCTGCGCGCTGGTGATCTCCGCCGCCGGGGCGCTCAGCGCCGCTGAGCGCGCGCGGGCCGCGACCTGGTGTGGCTGCCCGGTCGGCGAAATCTACGGCAGCACTGAAACCGGCGTCATCGCCTGGCGGCTCGGTACAGGCGTCTGGCAGCCGTTTACCGGCGTGACCTTTACGCCGCAGCCGCAGGATCGCTGGCAGATTCACTCCCCGCTGATTGCGGGCGAAGGCACGCTAATGCTGGACGATCGGCTGGCGTTTCACGCGGAGCAGGGCTTTGACATCGTTGGCCGTCATGACCGCGTGGTAAAAATTGAAGATAAACGCATCTCGCTCAGCGAGGTGGAGCGTCGCCTGATGGCGCTGCCCGGCATTGTCGACGCCGTCACGCTGGTGATCTCCCGTCATGGTCGCCGCGCGGTGGGCGTGGTGCTGGTGGCCGCTGACCTGCCGGATGCCGACCAGCTGCCGCTGCTGAAACGGCAGTGGAAGCAGGCGTTGCAGCCGTGGCTGGAGCCGCTGGCGGTGCCGCGCTACTGGCGCTGCGTTACGTCGATACCCCACAACAGCCAGAGCAAGCGTGACTGGCAACGGATTGAGGAGCTGTTTGATGCTGCCGACTGAGCTGGCTCGTCACCAGGTGGATAACCGGGCGGAACTGCTGCTGCGGGTTGATCCTGACCTGTTCTGGTTTCGCGGTCACTTTCCCGACCAGCCGTTGCTGCCCGGCGTGGCGCAGCTCGACTGGGTAATGCATTACGGCATCCTGCTGCTGGCGCCGAATCATCAGTTTGCCGCAGTGGAAAATATCAAGTTTCAGCAGCCGATCCTGCCGGGCAGCACGCTCTGCCTGCGCATCAGCTGGCTGGCGGAGAAGCGGCAGCTCACCTTTAGCTACGCCAGGATAGCGGCGGCATCGGAAACCGTGGCCAGCAGCGGGAAGATCGGCCTGTGCTAGATAACGCCTTTTCACCCTGCGTGGTGATTCCCTGCTACAACCACGGCGCGATGATCGCCTCGGTGCTGGCGCGTCTGGCGCCGTTTCACCTGCCGATCATTGTGGTTGACGATGGCAGCGATGCCGCTACCGTTACGGCGCTGACGCGCTTACAGGCTGCGGATCTGCAAATTCTTCGGCTGTCGCCCAACGCCGGCAAAGGCGCTGCGGTGATCCACGGCCTGCGCGCTGCTGCTGCCCGCGGCTTCAGTCATGCGCTACAGCTCGATGCTGACGGCCAGCATCAGGTGGAAGATGTGCCACGGCTGCTGGCGGAAGCCAAAGCCTGGCCAGAGTGTTTGATTTCCGGCCAGCCGCTGTATGACAGCTCGGTGCCGAAAGCACGGCTTTATGGCCGCTACATCACGCACTTTTGGGTCTGGGTGGAGACGCTGTCGTTTGCTATCAAAGACAGCATGTGCGGTTTTCGCGTTTATCCGTTAGCCGCCACGCTGGCACTGTGTGCAGAGCGGCCGATTGGCCAGCGCATGGATTTCGACACCGAAATCATGGTGCGCCTCTGGTGGCGCGGCACCCGCAGCCGTTTTATCCCCACCCGCGTCACCTATCCGGCCGATGGCGTATCGCACTTTGATGCGCTGCGCGACAACCTGCGCATCTCCCGGATGCATACCCGCCTCTTTTTTGGCATGCTGCCGCGCATTCCCCAGCTGCTGCGCCAGCGGCCGGAAGCGCACTGGTCGGCGGTCTCTGAACGTAAAGGGCAGGCTGGCCTGCGGCTGATGCTGGCGGTGTGGCGCTACGGCGGGCGATTGCCGTTTACCCTGCTGCTCTGGCCGGTAGTCGTGGTCTACTGGCTCAGTGGTTCCACCCAGCGCCGCGCATCACAACAGTGGCTGCAGCGGGTGAAAATTCAGGCGGCAAAGCGACAGATTGCGCTGCCGCCGCCGCTTAACAGCTACCGTCACTTTGTGCGCTTTGGCCAGGCGATGCTGGATAAGGTCGCCAGCTGGCATGGCGAACTGCGCTGGGGCAAAGAGGTGGTATTTGCCCCCGGCGCCGAGCAGGCGTTGCGTGCGGAACAGCCCGGTGGACGACTGATCCTCGCCTCGCACTTAGGCGACATCGAAGCATGCCGCGCGCTGGCGCAGCAGGTGAGTGGGCTGGTGATCAACGCGCTGGTATTTACTGAAAACGCACAGCGTTTCCGTCAGGCGCTGGAGGCGATCGCTCCGCAGGCGGGCGTTAACCTGCTGCCGGTGAGCAACATCGGCCCGGAAACTGCCATTTTGCTGCAGCAAAAACTCGATGCCGGTGAATGGGTGGCGATCGTGGGCGATCGCACGGCGGTAAACCGGCAGCGCGGTGGTGAACGCCGCGTAATCTGGAGTGATTTTATGGGCCAGCAGGCGCCGTTTCCGCAGGGGCCGTTTGTGCTGGCGGCGGCGCTGCGTTGCCCGGTGATCCTGATGTTTGCGCTGCGTCAGCAGGGCAGGCTGCATATCCACGCAGAGCCTTTTGCCGATCCGTTACTGATGCCGCGCGCATCGCGCCAGCAGGCGTTGCAGGCCGCGGTGGATCGCTATGCACAGCGCCTTGAGCATTACGCCTTACTGGCGCCGCTGGACTGGTTTAACTTTTTTGATTTCTGGACGTTGCCAGGCGCAGCGCCCTCGCGTGAGGAACGCCATGAACAGCAGTGATCTGAGTATTGAGGTAAATATCGTGGTGCCTTTCCACGATGTCGACGCCATGAAGGTGGTCTGGCACGGCAACTACTTTCGTTACTTTGAGGTGGCGCGTGAGGCGCTGCTGGGCAAATTTGGTTATGGCTATCGGGCGATGGAAGCCAGCGGTTACGCCTGGCCGGTGGTCGATACGCGGGTGAAATATCGGCAGGCGGTGAGCTTTGAACAGGCGATCCGCGTGCGTGCCACCATTGTGGAGTATGAAAATCGCCTGCGCATCGATTATGTCATCTTTGATGAAGCGGGACGGCGCACCACCACCGGCTACACCATTCAGGTGGCGGTAGCGATCGCCAGCCGCGAAATGTGCTTTGTTTCCCCGCCGGTGCTGCTGGAAAAATTAGGAGTGACGCTGTGAAAAAAGGACTATTTCTTCTGTTGTGGTGCTGGGCGGCGGCGACGCAGGCAGTGACGCTTGACGATCTACAGCAGCGCTTCGCCAGCCAGCCGGTGGTGCGCGCGGACTTCACCCAGCAACGACAGATTGACGGCATGGCGCAGCCGCTGCGCTCCAGCGGTCGCATGGTCATTGCGCGCGAAAAAGGGCTGTGGTGGCGACAGGATGCGCCTTTTGCCATGACGCTGCTGCTTGACGATCGGCGCATGGTGCAACAGATGGCGGGTCAGCCTGCACAGGTAGTGACCGCCGCCAACAATCCACAGATGTTCCAGTTTAATCATCTGCTGCGGGCGCTGTTTCAGGCCGACAGGCGGGTGCTCGAAGAGAACTTTCGCCTCGACTTCCACGACGGCGGCCAGGGAAACTGGCGGCTGATGCTGACGCCAAAGGCGGCGCCGCTCGATAAGCTGTTCAACACCATTACTCTTACCGGCGAGCGTTTTCTCAATACCATCGACCTTGACGACAAGCAGGGCGATAAAACCCACATCGTTCTCAGCCATCAGCGCAGTGAACCGACGGTGCTGAGCGATGCGGAGCAGCGGGATTTTAATGTTTACTGAACGTCGGCTGGCGCCGCTCTGGCTGCTCTGTGTTGCGCTGCTGTTGATCGCGCTGTTGTGGCTGTTGCCGCAGGCGCGCATTAACAGCAGCGTGCTGGCGCTGTTGCCCCAGCAGACGCTGGGTGCGACGCCCGCTGCGGTGCAGTCCGGTTTTATGCAGCGGCTGGATCGGCAGATGGTCTGGCTGGTTGCCGCCGATGAGGCGCACGGTGAGCAGGTGGCGCAGAGCTGGCTGACGGCGCTGCGTGGCATACCCGCGCTGACACAGTTGCAGGGGCCGATCGATAGCGCGCAGCAGCAGGCGTGGGGCGCATTTGCCTGGCAGCACCGCAATGGTTTGCTGGATCCGGCCACCCGTGAACGGCTGCAGCAGGGCGGTGAGGCGCAGGCCCGCTGGGTGCTGGCGCAGCTTTTCTCGGCCTTTGCCGGGGTGAGCGGCAAAGAAATTCAGCAGGATCCGCTGTTGCTGACGCGCGGCGCGCAGCTGGCACTGCAGCAGAATGCCAGCCGCATGACGCTGCGTAACGGCTGGCTGACGGTGCAGGATGCACAGGGACGTCGCTGGTATTTTCTGCACGGCGAACTGACGGGCAACGCTTTCAGCATGCAGCAAAGTCATATGCTGGTCGCCGCGCTGGCCGAGCGTGAAGCGGCGTTAAAAGCACGCTGGCCCGACGCCACGCTGTTGACCCGTGGCACGGTGCTGTTCAGCGATCGCGCCAGTCAGCAGGCGCAGCACGATATCTCCACGCTGGGCAGCGCCACCGTCGCGGGCGTGTTGCTGCTGGTATGGCTGGTGTTTCGGTCGCTGCGCCCGCTGCTGCTGTGTGCGCTGTCGGTAGGCATCGGTGCCATGACCGGCACCGTGCTGACGCTGCTGCTGTTTGGCGAACTGCATCTGATGACGCTGGTGATGAGCCTGAGCATCGTGGGCATTTCGGCTGATTACACGCTCTATTACCTGACCGAACGCATGGTGCATGGCGCCGAAGCCTCGCCAACCGACAGCATGCGCAAGGTGCGTCCGGCGATGCTGCTGGCGCTGGGCACCACGGCGATTGCCTGGCTGGTGATGCTACTGGCCCCTTTTCCGGGGCTGCGCCAGCTGGCGGTGTTTGCCGCCAGTGGCCTGGCCGCCGCCTGTTTAACGGTGATCTGCTGGTATCCGCTGCTGGTACGCGGCCTGCCGGTACGGCCAGTGCCCCTGATGATTACGCTGGCGCGCTGGCTGGCGGCCTGGCGTCGTAATCAGCGGGTGCGCATTGGCGTGCCGTTGGCAGTGCTGCTGTTTTCGCTGTTCGGGCTTATGCAGCTGAAGATCGATGATGATATTTCGCGCCTGCAGGCGCTGCCGTCGGCGCTATTAGCGCAGGATCAACAGGTTGCGCAGTTGACCGGACAGCAGGCCGATCAAACCTGGTTTGTGGTTTCCGGCGCCTCGCCGCAGCAAACGCTGGAGCGGCTGGACGCACTGGCGGCAAAACTGCCTGCGGCGCAGCGTCAGCAGTGGCTGGGCGCATACCGGCTGCTGCCGCTGAATTCGCTGGCCCGTCAGCAGCAGGATCGTGCGCTGATTAACGCCGCCGCGCCTGCGGTTGTCGCGGCCTTACGTACCGCGGGTATAAGCGCGCCGCAGGTCAACGGCGATGCCATGCCGGTAACGGTTGAGAGCTGGCTCAACAGCCCACTGTCAACCGGCTGGCGGCTGCTGTGGCTCTCCGTCAACGAGGGTGAAAGCGGCGTGCTGGTGCCGGTCAGCGGCGTGAAAAATAGCCAGGCACTGGGCCAGCTGGCCGCCAGTCTGCCGGGCGTGAGCTGGGTCGATCGCAAGGCAAGCTTTAACAATCTGTTTGCCCACTATCGGGCCATGTTGTCGATGTTGCTGGCGGTAGCGCTGGCGATCATCGCGGTGAGTTATATGTGGCGTCTCGGCTGGCGCCGGGGCCTGCGCAGCATGCTGCCGTCGCTGCTTTCGCTGGCCGCCGGACTGGCCGCGCTCGGTTACAGCGGGCAGGCGCTCAACCTGTTTGCGCTGCTGGCGCTGGTACTGGTGCTCGGCATTGGTATTAATTACAGCTTATTTTTCAGTAATCCGCGCGGCACGCCGATAACCTCTCTGCTGGCGGTCACGCTGGCGATGCTGACCACGCTGTTAACGCTGGGCATGCTGGTATTCAGCACCACGCAGGCGATCGTCAGCTTCGGCATCGTACTCTGCTGCGGGATCTTTACCGCCTTTTTGCTGGCGCCGCTGGCGCTGCCTGAACAGAAGAGGAAGCGAAAATGAGAAGATTGGCAATAGCGCTGTGCGCCGTGCTGCTGCTGGCAGGCTGCGCACGGCCGGTCACCACCGCGACGCCGCAGGCGTGGCTGAAGCCCGGCGTGCAAGTCTCGCTGCCGCCGCCGGGTATCAGCCCAGCGTTCAGCGAGCAGCAGCTGTTGACCGGCAAAGTAAAGGGGCAGCAGCAGTCGCTGATGGTGCTGCTAAGCGCTAATGGTGACAGTGTCACGTTGGCCGGGCTGTCATCGCTCGGCATTCGCTTGTTCCGTCTGACTTACAGCCGCAGCGGCATTCACAGCGAGCAGGCGATAGCGCTGCCGAAAATGCCGCCCGCCAGCCAGGTGCTGGCTGATGTGATGCTGAGCCGCTGGCCGGTGAGCGCCTGGCAGCCGGTCTTGCCGCGCGGCTGGACGCTGGTCGATGCCGGGCTGCAACGGCAGTTACGCGATCAAAACGGCACGCTGATCACTGAGATTCACTACCTGATGCGCGGCGATCGGCGTCAGCCGGTGTCGATACAGCAGTTCGCTTTTGGTTATCTGATCACTATACAAACGCTGGATCCCTGATGATGTTTATCTCTGCCGTCGGCATGCTGAGCGCGCTGGGCAATAATCTTGATGAAACCGCAGATAACCTGCGTCGCGGCGTGGCGCCCGGCATGCAGCCAGGCCAGCAGTGGTTGATCGGTAACAAGCCGTGCTGGGCCGGTCAGGTCACCGGGGATCTGCCGCCGGTGCCGACGTCGCTGGCCGCGCACGATACGCGTAATAATCGGCTGCTGCTGGCGGCGCTGGCGCAGATTCGTCCTGAGGTGGATGCGGCGATCGCACGCGTGGGGCGGCAACGGGTTGCGATTGTGCTGGGCACCAGCACCTCCGGCGTTGATGAGGGCGATCGTCACATCAGCGACGGCTCGCGGCCTTTTCATTATGCGATGCAAGAATTAGGCGATCCGTCGCGCTTTCTGGCGGCGACGCTGGGGCTGTACGGCCCGGCTTACACTATTTCCACCGCCTGCTCCTCCAGCGCGCGCGCGGTGCTCAGCGGCGCGCGCCTGATCGCCGCCGGGCTGGCGGACGTGGCGCTGGTCGGCGGTGCTGATTCGCTCAGCCGCATGCCGATGAACGGTTTTGACAGCCTGGAATCGCTGTCAGCCCGGCGCTGCGTGCCGTTCAGCAGTGAGCGCGACGGCATCACTGTCGGTGAAGGCGCGGCGCTGATGCTGTTGACCCGCGAGCCACAGCCGGTGGCGCTGCTCGGCGGCGGCGAATCCTCCGATGCCTGGCATATGTCAGCGCCGCATCCGCAGGGCGAGGGCGCGCAGCGGGCGATGGAGATGGCGCTGCGTACGGCGCAGCTGACGCCGCAGCAGATCGGCTATATCAACCTGCACGGCACCGCCACGCGGCTCAATGATGAGATTGAAGCGGGCGTGGTGCAGCGCATGTTTGGCGACAGCGTGCCCGCCAGCTCCACCAAACACCTGACTGGCCATACGCTGGGCGCCGCAGGCATCTGCGAAGCGGCGCTAAGTTGGCTGCTGCTGACCCGCGCGCTGCCGTTGCCGCAGCAGGATTTCAGCCAGTCACCGCTCGACAGCAGCCTGCCGCCGTGTGGTCTGCTGCACACCGGCGCACCGCTTAGCACGCCGGTTATTCTGTCGAACTCTTTTGCTTTTGGCGGCAATAACGCCTGCCTGATTTTAGGACGTTGCGATGAGTGATTATCTCTCTGCTGCTCACTATTTACCGCACGCCGCGCCGATGGTGCTGCTTGATCGGGTGATCGCCGTCAGTGACGACGGCGCCCATTGTCAGGTGCGCGTCAGCCACGATGGCGTTCTGGCGCCGTTTCTCGATGCACAAGGGCAGTTGCCCGCCTGGTTTGGCGTGGAGATCATCGCCCAGACAGTGGGCGTCTGGTCGGGCTGGCACGGCCTGCAGGCGGATGGCGCCACGCCACAGCCGGGGATGCTGCTGGGCGGACGCGGTTATCGGGCGCAGCAGTCCTGTTTCCCCGGCGGCGCGCTGCTGGATGTGCAGGTAAAGCTGCTGATGCGCGATGACAAAATCGGCAGCTTTGAGGGGCAGATTTTCATTGATGGCGAGCCGGTGGCAGCGGGGCGTCTCAACACCTATCAGCCCGATCGCCACGAACTTCAACAGCTTCTACAACAGGATTTACCATCATGACGCGTTCCGTATTGGTTACCGGCGCCAGCAAAGGCATTGGCCGCGCCATCGCACAGCGGCTGGGCCGCGAAGGCTTCACTATCATCGTGCATTATCACAGCGATCGGGCGGGTGCCGAACAGACCGCCAGCGCCATCTGCGAGGCCGGTGGCAGCGCGCGAACGCTGGGATTCGACGTGGCGGATCGCGTCACCTGTCGTGAACAGATCGAGCAGGATATCGCGCAGCACGGCGGCTATTACGGCGTCATCAGCAACGCGGGCATCACCCGTGACGGTGCTTTTCCTGCGCTGAGTGACGATGACTGGGACCGCGTGATCCATACCAACCTCGACAGCTTCTATAACGTCATTCATCCCTGCGTCATGCCGATGATTGGCCTGCGTAGCGGCGGTCGCATTATTACCCTGTCGTCGGTTTCCGGCATGATGGGCAACCGTGGGCAGGTCAACTACAGCGCGGCTAAAGCGGGCATTATTGGTGCCACCAAGGCGCTGGCGGTGGAGCTGGCTAAACGGCGCATCACCGTCAACTGCATCGCGCCGGGGCTGATCGATACCGGCATGAGCGGCCTCGAGCCGCATGTGGTGGAAGAGGCGATGAAAATTATTCCGATGAAGCGTATGGGCGAGGCGGAAGAGGTAGCTGGGCTGGCGAGCTATTTGATGTCCGACATTGCGGGCTACGTGACGCGGCAGGTGATTGCCATCAACGGAGGTATGCTGTGATTCATCGTGTGGTGGTAACCGGTATGGGCGGCGTGACGGCGTTTGGTGAACGCTGGGAAGCGGTGGCGCAGCGTCTGCGCGCCGGACGCAACGCGGTACGCAGCATGCCGGAATGGCAGATTTATGACGGGTTAAATACGCTGTTGGGCGCGCCAATTGATGATTTTTCGCTGCCCGCGCACTACACGCGCAAGCGTATTCGTTCTATGGGTCGCGTCTCACTGCTGGCGACCCGCGCCTGTGAACTGGCGCTGGAGCAGGCGGGTTTGCTGGCGCATCCGGTACTCACCAGCGGCGAGACTGGCATCGCCTACGGATCCTCGACCGGCAGCACCGGTCCGGTAAGTGAATTTGCCACCATGCTGACCGAAAAGCATACCAACAACATTACCGGCACCACCTATGTGCAGATGATGCCGCATACCACCGCGGTCAACGCCGGGCTGTTTTTTGGCCTGCGCGGGCGGGTGATTCCCACCTCCAGCGCCTGTACTTCCGGCAGCCAGGCGATTGGCTACGCATGGGAAGCGATTCGCCACGGCTATCAGACGGTGATGGTTGCCGGTGGCGCGGAGGAGCTCTGTCCCAGCGAAGCGGCGGTGTTTGATACGCTGTTCGCTACCAGCCAGCGCAATGACGCGCCGCACAGTTCGCCCGCGCCGTTTGACGCCGAACGCGATGGCCTGGTGATTGGTGAAGGCGCAGGCACGCTGGTGCTGGAATCGCTGGAGCATGCACAGGCGCGCGGCGCCACGATCTATGCCGAGCTGGTGGGCTTTCATACCAACTGCGATGCGGCGCACATTACCCAGCCGCAGCGCGAAACCATGCAGATTTGCATTGAAAAAGCGTTGCAGAGCGCCGGTCTGCGGGCCGACCAGATTGGCTATATCAGCGCGCACGGCACCGCCACCGAACGCGGTGACAGCGCCGAGAGTGCGGCCACCGCCGCGGTGTTCGGTGACCACACACCGATCTCATCACTGAAGAGCTATTTCGGCCATACGCTGGGTGCCTGCGGTGCGCTGGAAGCGTGGATGAGTATTGAGATGATGCGTGAAGGCTGGTTCGCGCCGACGCTGAATCTGCGGCGGCCAGCCGATGATTGCGCCGGTCTGGATTACATCATCGATGTGCCGCGGGCGATCGACACGGACTACATACAGTCGAACAACTTTGCTTTTGGCGGCATCAATACTTCACTGATTTTTCGCCGCTGGTCATAAGCAGATTTACGGCGCCGGATGGCGCCTTTTTTATCGCCATTTGCCATTCAGTTGCGCAGTAAATATGTCGCTATTGTCTTAAATCAACCTTTCTGGCTGCCGGAAGCGTAAACTGCAGCAGGATGTTAAAAAAACGTAATATTTACTCGCGAATTCGCGCGCCTGTGTCACAATAGCGCACCGAAACCGGTTCCAGCAGGATGCGGCGGCAGGATTTAACCTGTTGAGAGCGGTTTGGGATTTACTTTTCGCCGGTCAGAATAAATCTACTTTATCTGATTTGCGGTTGCGCCAGGCGCCTTTGCGTACTGATACACAGCAGCAGGTTTTGTCACTAAAAATAATGAATAACACGCCGCCCGATCATAAACATGAGTATCGCCCGCCTATGGACGATGCCCACTTCGCTATTGTGGTGCTTGCAGTGGCATCGCTAACGCTTATAATCTTTGTCCTGTTGATTACCTTATGGATGAGCTGATCTGTCGCCTGCGCGCGGCCAGCACAGCAAGGGAGCGCGTATGGAATCCCGGGATGATAAGCTTATTGCCGTTATTGGCCTGCTCTCCGCTTCCCTGATTGGCATGATTTTTCTGTTCATCATGACCTGGCTGGCGGACGTGCGTCGTTTCAGCGATGACGCCACCACCCAGCAATCGTGCCACAAGAAAATCAGCCCTCCGCCGATTCGTCATCACTGATGCCAGCTTTGCATCCTGATCTGCTGACTGCGTAATTCCAGCGCCAGCGGCTCATGCAGCGTGCGGTTGCCATTGGCGTCAGCCAGTCCAAACAGCGCGCCGGGCGAACGACGATCGTCGGCCCAGGCGGGATATTCCACTACCGGATAGATTGACACGCCTTCCAGTGCCACGCCTTGCGCCAGCGCCAGATTCGCCTGTTCTGCCACCTGCCGCAGCCAGGGTGCGCGCGCCGCGCCTTCCGCACCCGTTTCCGCCAGCAGCAAAGGCCGCTGATAACGCTGCCAGCAGGCGGCAAGCAGCGCGCTGAGCGGCTGCCGCGCCGGATGATCCGCGGGCAGGGCGCTGCCGTCGGTGAACCACTGGTTATCGTCATAGTAATTAAGGCCGATGATATCCAGGTAAGCCGCATCGCCACCAAGCGTCGGCTCGATGCGGCCCGCCAACATATCCCAGGCTTCAAACTGCGCTTCATGCAGCCGCGTGGCCAGCTCACGCTCGGCGCTGCTCTCATCGCGTGGCACCACGTTGACCAGCGGATCGGTAGCAACAAAACGGGCATCGGGGAAGACTTCTCTGATCGCAGCCATCGCCGCCAGCGAGGCGCGCACCAGCTGCTGCTTCAGGGTACGGCCACGACCACTGGCCCAGGGATTAAGCCAGGCGACGTCACCGCCGGCCCATGACCAAAAAGAGATCTGATTCACCGGCGTAAAAAACGGCCGCTCAATGCCTTCATCGCGCATGACCTGCGCCATCGCACGCGCGAAGCGCTGAAAACTGTCGACAAACGTCGGCGACCAGATATCAAGATGGGTCGGATAGCCAAAGTGGGCGAGTTCCCAGATCACCTCAAGCTGCTGATTCTCGGCGGCATGGATCATCGGCAGAAAGGTTGACCAGTCATAGTTCCCTGGCACTTTCTCAATCAGATGCCAGCGCGCCCCGTCGCGGGCGGTGCTGACATGCAGCGCCCGCAGCGCCGCGTAATCTTTCTCCAGCAGCATATCGTGGCCGCTGCTGATCACCATATCGAGCCGTTTGCCTTCGGCGCGGCAGGCGGTTGAGCAGCCAAAGCTGCCCTGAAAAAAACTGCGGAAAAGCTGCGGCTGGTGGCGCAGTGGGGGTGAATTAGGCTGCTGATCGACCATCGGGCATTCCTCTTTCCACACATGAAGGTTCGCTAAGTTTAGGTGTTGTCTGTTGATTGCACACGCCAGGCGACAGGGCGAGGTCAGCGCAGCGTAACAATTGCGTGGGATAGCCTAAACTCATTGCTGGCTAACAGATTCTTATCGGTCTAAGGAGAAGGGCATGCCTCATCGAATTCGGGTTGTACAGGGCGATATCACGCGTATGCAGGTCGATGCGATAGTCAATGCGGCGAACAGCAGCCTGCTCGGCGGTGGCGGCGTGGATGGTGCCATTCATCGTGCCGCGGGACCGGCGCTGCTTGACGCCTGCAAGGCCTGGGTCGCCGCGCATGGCAGTTGCGCCACCGGCGAGGCGGTGATTACCACCGCCGGACGTCTGCCAGTGCAGGCGGTGATCCACACCGTCGGTCCGGTCTGGCGCGGTGGCACGCAGGATGAAGCGCGGCTGCTGGCTAATGCCTATCGCAACTCGCTGCAGCTGGCGCTGGACAACACTATCAGCAGCCTGGCGTTTCCGGCCATCAGCACCGGCATTTACGGCTATCCGCCACAGCAGGCGGCGCAGATCGCCTTTGCCACGGTCAGCGCGTTTCTGCAGGATCATCCGCTACCGGAACGCGTCTGGTTTGTCTGTTTTGGCGAGGAGAGCTTCGTGCTTTACCAAAAACTGCTGGCTGAACAGCAGCATTCAGAGAAGTCGCATGACAATAGCTGGGCGCAGGATGAATAATCAGCATCTACATCTTATGACAAGGAAGCATCATGGTTGAGGCGGTCGACATTTCGGAGTACGCCGCGGCGAACCGGCTGGCACGGGCAATTGCGCCGCGGCTGGCTCGCCATCCGGGCAAATGCGGTATTCATCCGCTCAGTGATGGCCTGGACGCCTTTGCCGCCCGCTATCTGCTGATGGAGATGGCCGAGCAGACGCTGGATGTGCAGTATTACATCTGGCAAAACGACATGTCGGGCCGCCTGCTGTTCAGCGCGCTGCTGGATGCCGCCGATCGCGGTGTGCAGGTGCGGCTGCTGCTGGATGACAACAACACCATGGGGCTCGACGACATTCTCAGCGAGCTGAATCGCCATCCCAACATCGCCATTCGCCTGTTTAATCCGTTCTCGTTCCGCACCCTGCGCGCGCTCGGCTATCTCACCGACTTTGCCCGCCTTAATCGCCGCATGCACAACAAAAGCTTTACCATTGACGGCATGGCCACCATCGTCGGTGGCCGCAACGTCGGTGATGAATATTTTGCCGCAGGCGAACAGCCGCTGTTCTCTGACCTTGACGTGCTGGCGATTGGGCCGGTGGTGAACGATGTGGCGCAGGATTTTGAACGCTACTGGCAGAGCAAAGCGGTATCGCCGCTGAATGAGGTGGTGGAGCGCGGCGAGCAGGATCCGCATCAGACGGTGCGCCTGCCCACCGAATGGCAGGAGAACGATCAGGTAAAAAGATACCTGAATCGCCTGCGCGCATCCGCCTTCGTTAGCCAGTTCGACAGCGGTTCCCTGACCATGACCTGGGCGAAAACGCGCCTGCTCAGCGACGATCCGCGTAAGGGCCTGGGCAAGGCCACGCGCGGCTCGCTATTACCGGTTCGCATGCTGGAAGTGATCGGTAAACCGGAAAAGCAGTTTGATATTATTTCAGCCTACTTTGTGCCGACCCGCGCCGGCGTCGCCCAACTGCTGTCGCTGGTACGCAAAGGGGTTAAAATATCGATTCTGACCAATTCGCTGGCGGCCAACGACGTCTCTATTGTGCATGCCGGTTACGCCAAGTGGCGGAAAAAGCTGCTGCGCTACGGTGTCGAGCTCTATGAGCTCAAGCCGCACAGCGATGGCCGTGACGCGCCGCATGACCGCGGACTTACCGGTAATTCCGGCTCCAGCCTGCATGCTAAAACTTTTAGCGTGGATAACGAAAAGCTGTTTATCGGCTCGTTTAACTTCGATCCGCGATCGGCGGTGCTGAATACCGAAATGGGGCTGGTGATTGAACATCCGATGTTGGCCACCGAAGTGCATGAGCGCTTTATCGATAGCATCCGCGATCGCGCCTGGAAGCTGCGTCTGGATAAATGGGGACGGGTTAACTGGATTGAACATGCCGGTGAGCCTGACGAAACGGTGCACAAGCATGAGCCACGCACCAAATTCATTCAGCGGCTGCTGGTGCGTCTGGTATGGCGCTTGCCGGTGGAGTGGCTGTTGTAAGCGCGGGCGGCGATAAAGGGCCGCCCGCATCAGCACTATTTTTTGGCGCTGCGCCCGGAGAACAGGAAACGCAGCAATGGAATGCGCAGGTGAATCTCATAGAGCAGAAAGGCGAGGGCAAAAATCAGCGCCAGACCAACAAAAAAGCCCAGCGTATTGTTGGCGATGTGCGGCGTGATAAAGATGCCGTACAGCAGCGTCAGCGGATGGTGCACCAGATAAATGAACAGCGATGCGTTAACCAGATAGGTGATGCGGGGCGAATGGGCATTTAACAGCCGGTGGCCAAAGGCAAACACCACGTTAGTCATAAACACGCCCATCATCAGCACAATCAAGGCATCCAACTCATAGAGCCAGCCTTCACCGCTACTGTAGCGCTGATTCGCCACGTAAAGCGCAAAGGTCACCGCTGCACCGAGGTGCATAGCGGGACTGAAACGGACAAACAACGCCTTCAGCGGCGGATGTTTCCACGCCAGCGCGCCCAGCATAAAGAACGGCAGGAACAGCGTGGTTTGCATCACGCCAATGCTGAACAGGCCATCCATCAGCCAGGTCGGCTGGAAAATAAAGATCAGACGGCGGAACAGGCACCAGATCAGGCCATAGGCGAGAAACGCGCCCAGCAGCGTACCCCAACCGACCTGGCGATAATCACGCTGCGAAGCGGGGCGATCGCGCAGCCAGCGAAAGGCGAGCATGCCAAGAGTAGTCAGAATCACCAGCACCAGCAAAAACCACAGGTGTGAAATCAGGTTCCAGGCGAGGGTATTAAACTTCTGGTAAAAATCGAAGCTGTTCCAGTCACCAACGGCGCTGGTGTAATGCTTCAGCAGAAAGAATTGCGGCAGAGTAAACAGCGGCACCGCTGCCAGCATGGGGATGCCCACGCGCTCCAGCCTGACTTTCAGCCAGCGCGCTGGTTCGTAGCGCAAATAGAGCATGTAGGAAAAATAGCCTGAAATAACAAAGAACACCTGCATACGAAAGGCATGGATAAACTCGTTGAACAGGGTCAGCCATTGGGACGGATCGGCGCTGTTTACGGCCCAGGATTGACTGGAGTAAATCAGGGAGACGTGAAAGGGCACGCCCAACAGCATTAAATATGCCCGAATGGAATCAAAAAAATATTCGCGTTGCTGAGTTGTGGTAGGCATAGGTATCCGGAATTGTGCTGTTGTTGCACTGGTTCACCCTGAACCAGCTTTCGGCGCAAAATACTTTATAGTGCATATTGCGCTTATACTATCAGGCTATTCTGTAAGGTTGAATTATCCGAAAACAAGCGGATAAACCCGCGAAAACAGTGAACAAATTGGCTCGGCCGCTGTCGGAAAGCGGAATAATCCATTAATATGGGTGCGATTGATTTAAGCACACGAAAGGGGGGGATGTGCTAATTAAAAGTAAAACCAAAAAAGAGAATACGTTGCGCTGGTTAAGTGCGGCGGTTCTTCTTGCGATGTACGCCAACAACAGTTGGGCTTTCAGCATTGATGACGTCGCAAAACAGGCGAAAGATTTGGCAGGAAAAAGCTTTGAAGCGCCTAAAAGCAATTTGCCCTCTCAGTTGCGTGACATGAAATATGCCGATTACCAACAAATTCAGTTTAACCACGACAAAGCTTACTGGGGCAAGTTAAAGACCCCGTTTAAGCTCGAGTTCTACCATCAGGGAATGTATTTTGACGTGCCGGTTAAGCTCAATGAGGTAACCGCCAACACCGTTAAAGAGATCAAATATAATCCTGAATACTTTAACTTTGGCAGCGTGCAGCACGATCCGGAAACGGTTAAAAACCTCGGTTTTGCCGGGTTTAAAGTGCTCTATCCGCTGAACAGCAAAGGCAAAGATGACGAAATCACCAGTTTCCTTGGCGCGAGCTATTTCCGCGTCATTGGTGAAGGTCAGGTTTACGGTCTTTCAGCGCGCGGTTTAGCTATCGACACGGCGTTGCCGTCTGGCGAAGAGTTCCCACGCTTTAAAGCGTACTGGATTGAACGTCCAAAACCCCAAGACAAGCAGCTGGTGATTTATGCGCTGCTCGATTCGCCACGTGCAACCGGTGCCTACCGTTTTGTTATTCATCCAGGCCGGGAAAGTGTGGTTGACGTGCAGTCCAAAGTCTATCTGCGCGACAGCGTCGGTAAACTGGGCGTGGCGCCGCTGACCAGCATGTTCCTGTTCGGGGCTAACCAGCCTTCGCCGGTGACCAACTATCGTCCTTCACTGCACGATTCAGACGGTCTCTCTATCCACGCTGGCAACGGCGAGTGGATCTGGCGTCCGCTGAATAATCCACGTCATCTGGCGGTCAGCACCTTTACGGTTGAAAATCCTAAAGGTTTTGGTCTGCTGCAGCGTGGCCGCGAGTTTAATCAGTATCAGGACCTCGACGATCGCTACGATCTGCGTCCAAGTGGTTGGGTTGAGCCGCAGGGTGACTGGGGTAAAGGACGCATTGAGCTGGTGGAAATTCCAACCGCTGACGAAACCAACGATAACATCGTGGCGTTTTGGTCACCGGAAACGCTGCCAGAGCCAGGCAAAGAGATGAACTTCAAATATCGCCTGCACTTTACGCGCGATGAAGATCAGCTGCACTCGCCAGAAACCGCATGGGTGAAAAATACCCTGCGTTCTACCGGCGACGTTAAGCAATCTAACCTGGTGCGTCAGCCAGACGGCTCAATCGCTTTCATTGTTGATTTCAACGGCAAAGAGATGAGCAAGCTGCCGGAGAATACGCCGGTTACGCCGCAGGTGAGCGTGGGTAAAAATGGCGATGTGGTCGAGCAGACCGTGCGTTATAACCCGGTCACCAAAGGCTGGCGTCTGATTCTGCGCCTGAAGGTAAAAGATGCCAAGCAAACCACTGAAATGCGTGCCGCACTGATGAGCGGTGATAAAACGCTGACGGAAACCTGGAGCTATCAGCTGCCTGCCAATGAATAAATCGATTGTTACTCCCGAAGAGTATATTGATGCGCTGCCGCTGGATGCGGCACGTAAAGCGCAACTGGTCAGTGAACTTCCCGGACCTGAGGAAGATCACCGTTACACCAAACTGCACCAGCAGCTTGGTCAGGATGGACCGGTAGAAACTCGCCCCGATGATGCACCGCTGAACTCGGTGAAATCACGTATTGAAATGAGCTGGCCCGATTCGCTCGCTAACGGCGAGCAGTTCAGCACCGACTATCAGGGCCGTACTACGCTGAAAGCGATGCCGCCGGTTAAGCGTTCACTGATGTTCCCGGAAGCGTGGCGCACCAACCCGGTGGCGCGCGCCTGGGATTCATTCCGTGGCCGTAAATCGACCATGCGTTATGCCAACGCAGAAGAGCAACGCCAGGAAGATAAGTGGCGGCACGTAGGGTCGATTCGCCGCTACATTCTGCTGATCCTGACCATGTTCCAGACCGTGATTGCGACCTGGTACATGAAAACCATTCTGCCTTACCAGGGCTGGGCCTTGATCGATCCGATGGAAATGATCAACCAGAACTGGCAGCAGTCGGTGTTGCAGATCCTGCCGTACGTGTTGCAAACCGGTATTCTGTTCCTGTTTGCCATCCTGTTCTGCTGGGTTTCGGCGGGCTTCTGGACGGCGCTGATGGGCTTTCTGCAGCTGCTGATTGGACGCGATAAGTACAGTATTTCGTATTCCACCACCGGCGATGAACCGATCAACCCTGAACATCGTACCGCGCTGATCATGCCGATCTGTAACGAGGACGTGGAGCGGGTGTACGCCGGGCTGCGCGCCACCTGGGAATCAGTGGTGCGTTCCGGTCAAAGCGAGCATTTTGACGTTTACATCCTCAGCGACAGCTACGATGCCGATATTGCGGTAGCCGAGCAGAAGGCCTGGATGGAGCTGGTCAAGGATGTGGGCGGCGCCGGTAAGATCTTCTATCGCCGCCGTCGTCGTCGCGTGAAGCGTAAAAGCGGCAACATCGATGACTTCTGTCGTCGCTGGGGCAGCAACTACAGCTACATGGTGGTGCTGGATGCGGATAGCGTTATGAGCGGTGAGTGTCTGACCGGTCTGGTTCGCATGATGGAAGCCAACCCGAAAGCGGGCATTATCCAGTCGTCGCCAAAAGCGTCCGGCATGGATACGCTGTATGCGCGTTGTCAGCAGTTTGCCACCCGCGTTTACGGGCCGCTGTTCACCGCCGGTCTGCACTTCTGGCAGCTGGGTGAGTCGCACTATTGGGGCCATAACGCCATTATCCGCGTGAAGCCGTTTATCGAGCACTGTGCGCTGGCGCCGTTGCCGGGCGAAGGTTCCTTTGCCGGTTCCATTCTCTCGCATGACTTTGTGGAAGCCGCGCTGATGCGTCGTGCCGGTTGGGGCGTCTGGATCGCCTATGACCTGCCTGGCTCCTATGAAGAGCTGCCGCCGAACTTGCTGGATGAGCTGAAGCGTGACCGTCGCTGGTGTCACGGTAACCTGATGAACTTCCGCCTGTTCCTGGTCAAAGGCATGCACCCGGTTCACCGTGCGGTGTTCTTAACCGGCGTGATGTCCTATCTGTCAGCACCGCTGTGGTTCCTGTTTTTGGCACTTTCAACGGCGTTGCAGGTGGTGCATACGCTGATGGAGCCGCAGTACTTCCTGCAACCACGTCAGCTCTTTCCGGTTTGGCCGCAGTGGCGACCTGAACTGGCGATTGCGCTGTTCTCTACTACGCTGGTGCTGCTGTTCCTGCCGAAGCTGCTGAGCGTGGTGCTGATCTGGTGCAAAGGGGCGAAGCCTTACGGTGGCGCTATCCGGCTGTTCTTCTCGCTGCTGCTGGAAATGCTGTTCTCGGTGCTGCTGGCACCGGTGCGTATGCTGTTCCACACGGTGTTCGTGGTCAGCGCTTTCCTCGGCTGGGAAGTGGTCTGGAACTCACCGCAGCGTGATGATGATGCCACCCCCTGGGGCGAAGCGTTTCGTCGTCACGGTTCGCAGATGCTGTTGGGTATTGTCTGGGCTGCCGGTATGGGCTGGCTGGATCTCAACTTCCTGTGGTGGCTGGCACCCATCGTCTTCTCGTTGATTCTGTCGCCGTTTGTGTCGGTGTTCTCCAGCCGGGCCACCAACGGCCAGGCGAGCCGCCGTATGCAGCTGTTCCTGATCCCGGAAGAGTACGATCCGCCGAAAGAACTGCTGGATACCGATCGTTATCTGATGCTGAACCGCGAACGCGTGCTGAAAAATGGCTTTATGCATGCGCTGTTCCATCCATCATTTAACGCGCTGGCCACCGCCATGGCGACCTCGCGTCACCTGAAGAGCGATCTGCTGGAGCACGCACGCGATCGTCATGTCGATCAGGCATTAAGCGATGCGCCAGCTAAGCTCACGCGCGATCAGCGTCTGGTGCTGCTGAGCGATCCGGTCACGCTGGCGCGGGTGCACTATCGCCTGTGGCAGAATGCGGATAAATATCATGAATGGATCGAGCAGTACCGTACGTTGCAGTTGAATCCGCTGGCGCTGCCAGCAGGCCAACCGCGCGATTAATCGGGCTGGAGAGATGAAAAAGCGGCAGCGATGCCGCTTTTTTTATGCAGTTTTATCGCGATTTGCCGATAATATCCCCACCTCTGATGCCGGGAAGAGACGATTTTTCGCCGGTGAATTACCATGCCGCGCCGACAGGCAGGATAACCTCATGATTTTACGTCGCTTACTGATTACGGGATTATGTATCACGCTGCTCAGCGGATGTGGCAGCATTGTTAGCCGCACGTTTCCGGGGCAGGGGAAGGGAAATCAATACTATCCGGGCGTGCAATGGGATGTGCAGGACGGACCGTGGCGCTTTTTGACCATTATCGATCTTCCGTTATCACTGGTGGTGGACACCCTGCTGTTACCAGTGGATGCCCACCACGGGCCTTACGAATAATCAGGCGCGGTTATCCGCGTCGGTATTATCGTCAGCCCATTCGTCGGCCGCAGCAGCACCTTCTTCAGTATCTTCCGGCGGAGAGAGTTGAAATTCACCGTCATCCCATTCGTGCAGCGTGTTTTCCGGCAGCCACTCCTGACGCAGTTCAATCTCGTCAAACTCACCGTCAAAAATAGCCTGTGCCGCTTCGCCACTGCACAGCGGCAGGCAATCGCCTTCGCTGCCTTCATCAGTGAAAAATTCTGCCTGCCACATGATGTCGCCATCCTGCATGACAAACTTTTGCAGGTTGAACTGGGCAACGCTGGCCTCGTCTTCGTCCGTGTCCGGATTTTCTTCAAGGTACAATTCACGTGCTGCATCAATGGCTTCTTCTAAGGTGCTGTACATATCACGCTCTACTTTGAACTCGTCGTCCATTGTCTTTCTCCTGGCAGGTTAAAATCATTCCCGGAAAGAATAGCTTAAAATTTCGCGAATAAACCGTCATCTGCAGGGGTTGCGATAAATTTGACCAGCAGCGCTCGCCTTACGCATCGCAGGTTAACGCCGGTTGCAGCTCCAGCTCCAGCGCCGCCAGCAGCGCCACGCACCCGGCGACGGCATCCGACCGCTCCGCGACGGTTAACGTGTTCGCCTTTTGCAGCCGTGAACAGAGGGCGATCAGTGCCTGATGCTGCACCATCCTGGCGCTGCCGAGCAGCCGGTGCGCCAGTGACGCTACACGCTCCAGCTGCTGCTGCTGAAAAGCCTGCTGCAATCGTTCGCTGTCCTGCCGGTTCGCCTCGATCAGCGTGGCGACAATCTCCGCCAGCGCCTGCGGATCGTTTCCGGTCATGGTTTTCAGGGTCGCCAGCACGCCAGATTCCTCCGGCAGCGGCGTGCGCGGACCATATTGATTCACGCAGGCCAGCAGGGTGGCCAGACGCAGCGGCTTGAACAGGCAATCATCCATGCCCGCCGCTAGCGCGCGCTGCTTCATCGCCTCTTCCGCCTGCGCGGTGTAACCAAACAGCGGGCAGGGCGCAACGCCGTGCTGCTGCTCGGTCTGACGTATCGCCTGGGCCAGCGCAAAACCATCCATACCCGGCATGTGGCAGTCGGTTATCACCAGATCAAACGTTTGATCTCGCCATAACGTCAGCGCCTGTTCGCCGCCGCTGGCCTCGATGGCCTGATGCCCGGCGGCGGCCAACTGCTGTTTCAGCAACAGGCGATTGGGCTGGTGATCGTCAACGATTAATACCCGCAGCGGTGTCACCCTGGCGTGGGCCGTTTGCAAACGCTCGCTGGCGAGTGCCGATGCGGGCGCCGCGGTAAAGCTAAAGCAGAAGGTACTGCCAACATTTTCCTCGCTTTCAAGCGTCAGTTCGCCGCCGAGCAGGGTGGTCAGCTCCCGGCAGATGTTCAGTCCCAGCCCGGTGCCTTGTGCCGGATGATCGTTATCGAGACGGATGAACGGCTCAAAAATCGCCTGCTGCTGGGCAGCGGTAATGCCCGGTCCGCTGTCGCGCACGCACAGGCTATAGCGATCGCTGCCTGCCTGCTGGGTCAGCGAGAGAGAAATGGTGCCGCTGTCGCTGTAGCGCACGGCGTTGCTGAGCAGATTAGACAGGATCTGATGCAGTTTAGTGCCGTCAAACAGCACCACGCGCTGCGTGATGTCGCAACGCAGCTGCAACTGCAGGCCTTTCTCTTCCGCTGAAGCAGCGAAAAGCTGATGGGCATTTTCCAGCGCGGCGGCAAGATCCACCTCCTGTAACGAGATCTCCAGCTTGCCCGCTTCGATACGCGCCAGATCCAACAGATCGCCCACCAGCGCCATCAGGGTATTGGCCGCCTGCCAGGCAACGGCGATATTTTTCTGCCGCTGTTCCGGCGCGCTGATCTGATGATGTTCCAGCTCGAGCAGGCCGGTAAGCGCATTCAGCGGCGTGCGGATTTCATGGCTGATGCGCGATAAAAAGCGGCTTTTCATTGCGTTGGCGTGATCGGCATCAGATTTGGCCAGCTGCAGCTGACGCGCATAGTCGCGTTTAATCTGCAAACGCTGCTGTAAATGTCGGTTGCGCCAGTAAATCAGGGCGATAATCAGCAACGCTACCGCGGCCGCCTGCAAAAAGTAACGGCTGTAGAGATCCCAAATCAGGTAGGCGGTCATCTCCGGGCCATGTTGCCAGTTGGCCAGTTCGCGCTGCTGCTCCTGCGGCGAGGTCTCAGTCAGAACTTTATTGATGATGGCCAGCAACATGGGATCGCCCTGCTGCAGGCGGAATGCCACCGCGGCAGGCGCCATGCGCAGTGGTGCAGTGAGCTTCATGCGATTGGGATAGTCGTGATTGACCCAATATTCCGCCGAGATTTGCATGTCGATTACGGCGTTCACTCGTCCGCGGTCCAGCAGACCGTAAGCGGCTTTGGCATCCTCCGCCGTTACGATATGCAGCAGTGGATAGTGCGTCAGCAGCGCCTGCGCCAATCCTTCCACTGCGGGAATGGCGACGGTGAAGTGCGCGTCTCGCTGCAGCAGGCGCGCAGGCTGTTGGTGGCTGGTGACCAGCACCCACGGCGAGCGGGCGTAAGGGCGCGAAAGCTGCGCATCATTATGCGGCGACAGATGTGCCACGCTGGCCACCAGCAGGGTGGTCGGTGCGTGATCCGCTGCGCCTGCTGTCAGGGTGCGGAAGACAATGCCGCTGCGCTGGGTAATTTGCGTCAGCAAAGGTTGTACCAGCCCGGTCTGATGTCCATAGCGATCAATGTAGCTGAAAGGCGCGACCGCACGCGGCAGCACCACATCCACGCTGCGATGCTGCTGCAGCCACTGTTTCTCCTCTTTGCTGAGGTTCAGCGGGTCATAGCGGGTGACAAAAGAGGCATCCAGCCCCCAGTTACTGGCGATACGAATTTTCGCTGCCAGCGGCATGGCGGTCAGCACCTGATTAACAGCGTCCATCAGTGGCTCATGGGCGCGATCGGTGGCGAAACTCAGTGAGAGATCCTGTAAAAATGGCGGCGCAAAGAAGCGTAGATCGCCGGAATGCCCATACTGCAGCAGCGATTGCGCGGTGGCGCGATTAAGCAGCACGCCATGTATCTGCTGATACTGTAACGCGGCGACGGCATTCGCATAGTGATGCCAGGAACTCAGCGTAATCTCCGGCCAGTGCAGGCGGGTGCGCGCTTCCAGCAGGCCACGCTGAATAATACCCAGCGTTTTGAAGGACATTGTGGCCTGATCCTGGCGGGTCAGACGACGATCGTGCATGACCACCAGATTATCCAGAATCCACGGCTGCGAAACTAACCACTGATTTTCTTCGTTGAGGGCGGGCGAATAGAGCGCCAGCAACGTCACTTCACCGCGTGCCAGCGCCTGCCGGGCAGCGTGGAAGTCGGGATAATGGTGGACGATAACCGGTTTTTTTAATGCCTGAGCGATGGCGTTGATGTAATCCGCTGCGATGCCTTCCCACTGCGATTCTGCTGGCTGCTGGAGCAGCGGCGGATGCGCATTGCCCCAGATCGCCACGTGCAACGCCGGATGAGCGGTCAGCCAGGCTTTTGAGGCAGCGGTCAGTTGCGGATCGCCCTGAGCAATCGAGGTGCGACTAATGAGTTCCACCGGCGCGTGCTCACCCTGAGCGGTAAAGGTAAAGCTGAAAAAGGTAAGCCAAACCACAGTCCTGATAACACGCCGCATAGAACCCCATCTAAGAATATTCCTAACTGGCGCGCATCATGGTGAACTTTTACGTGATACTCAAGGCTCTGCGGCGATCAGCTGCGGTTTTGAGACGGTTCTTGTTCGTCGCCAGCCGTCATCTGCTGCTGTAGCGTCAGATCCAGCGCCTCAATCTGCTGCGCCAGTTGCGCATACAGCGTGGCAATCTCCGCCCACTGCGTGTGTCGCGCCGCCGTTTCCAGCTGCTGACAGCAGTGAAACAGGCTGTCCAGATGCAGCAGGCGTGCGCCGCCAGCGATCAGATGCGCAATTTGCGCCACCGCCTGCGCATCCTGCTGGGCAATGGCGGCGGCCAGGCGCTGGATATCGTGGCGGTTCTGCTCACGCGTTGTGGCGGCCAGTTCCTGCATGGCATGCTGGTCAGCTTTTGCCAGCGCCTGAATACGGGCGATCACCTGCGGCGGCGCGGTCTGATTGCCTACCTGACGCAGCAGTTCCTCCAGTTCCAGCGGTTTGAACAGACAGCCATCCATGCCTGCCTGTTGAGCGCGCTCAATAATGTGCTGCTCCGCCATGGCGGTCAGTCCCAACAGCCTGACCGGTGCGCGCTGCGCCTGACGCTCGGCATCACGTAGCCGCTGCGCAAAAGTAAAGCCGTCCATTACCGGCATATGGCAGTCGGTGATCACCACGTCAAACGGCGCGCTGTTATGCCAGATGCACAACGCCTGCTCGCCCTGTTCCGCGGTGGTGACGTCGCAGCCCGCCAGCTCCAGCTGTTGCGACAGCAGCAGGCGGCTCGGCGCGTGATCGTCAACAATCAGCACACGTTTATTGAGCTGCAGCGAAAGCGCCAGCGGCGCGGCGTGCTCGACCGGTGCGGTGATGGGTGCCGTAAAGCGCAGCATGAAGGTACTGCCTTCGTCGGGTTCGCTCTCCACGCTGAGCGTTGCGCCACACAACTCCGCCAGCTGGCGACAGATACTCAGGCCGAGGCCGGTGCCTTTTTGCAGCGTTTCGCCCTGCACGTAAGGCTCGAAAATGGTCTGCGTCAGCGCCGCACTCATGCCGATACCGCTGTCGCTGACTTCCAGCATATAGAGACCCTGAGCGGCATCCGCCGATTTCCCCTGATACAGCGCGACGCTGACTTCACCCTGGTCGGTGAATTTGATGGCATTGCTTAGCAGATTAGAGAGCAACTGCTTGAACATCAGCGCATCAAACAGCACCCAGGGCTGATGCACATCGCAGTCGTACTCCAGCGTAATGGTTTTTTCCGCCGCCTGAGGGCGGAACAGGGTAATAATCTGTTCGGTGAGCCGGGTCAGCGATACCGGCTGCGGCCGCATTTGCAGCGTGCCCGATTCTATTTTGGCCAAATCAAGGATATCGCCCACCAGCAGCAGCAGGGCGCGGGAAGAGTCCGCCGCCGCCTGAATATTGTGCTGATGCTGCGCGGGCTGGCTGAGGCCGCGCTGCTCAAGATCCAGCAGGCCAACCAGCGCATTCAGCGGCGTGCGAATTTCGTGGCTCATCTGCGCCAGAAAACGGCCTTTGGCCTCGTTGGCATTATCCGCCCGTTCGCGCGCCTCCAGCAGTGCCCGTTCATTATTGCGCCGCTCGTGCAGGTTCTTCTTCAGAATGTAGTTACGCCAGAAGATGAACAGCACAATCAACGCCACCACCGGCGCGTACTGCACGACATAATCGCGGTAATCGCTCCACGGCGTCAGGCGCGCCGGACCAGCATCGCTGATCCACTGCGACATTTGTAAGTTCAGCGCCTGCGGCGGAAAGGCGAGCAGCCCCTGATTTAAAATCTCCATCAGCGGCGTATTGTGGTCGCGTGTAGCAAAGGTGATATCCGAAGGCGATACCGGCGCAGGCATCAGGATGCGAAAGCGATCGCCCAGATAGATTTTCAGCAGATAGCTGGTGATCTGTTCCGGCAGTACCACCGCATCAATCTGGCCGGTAAAGAGCTGTTCTACCGTGCGAAAGGCGTAATCGGTGTGGACAAACTTCACTGCGGGAAAGCGTTTGGTCAGCGAGTCGACAAACGCGAGAGGCTGATAGACCGCCACTTTTTTGCCCGCCATATCGGCCAGCGATCGCCACGCCGGAGCATCCTTTCGCGCCACCAGTACCCACGGACTTTGCATATAGGCGCGCGAGAACAGCAGATGCTGATTGCTGGTGTCCGCAGGATCGGCTACCGCCAGCATGCCCTGTGCATCCTGTTCCAGCGCTGTTTTCAACGTGATGGCATTATCCACCGGCACAAAGTTGAAGTTCAGCCCGCTACGGGCAGCGATCATTTTTAACAGGTTAATGCTCAGCCCATTGACATCGCCGTCGTCATCGATATAGCTGAGTGGCAGGTGGGTACGAGCAAAATAGACGTTGATCTGCGGGTGCTGTGCAATCCAGTGCTGCAGGTCGGGGCTCAGCGCAAATGGCACGCGCACCGGAATGTGCTCAAGGCCCACGCCCCAGTATTCATTAATGGCGGTGTAGCTGTTTACCGGCAGGGCACGCAGTACCGCATCAACCGCGTTAATTAGCGCATCGTTGTCTGCGCGCGCGCTGAACGTCCAGCGCGTTGCAACAGGTGCAGCGGGTTCACGGCTGGTCAGCTCGTAAAAACGTCGCTGTTGTAAAAAATAGTTGATCACCGATGCGTGGCCCCACATCAGCGTGTCGCTGTCGTGGCGGATGGCCAGTAAACCTTCCAGTACGGAATAAACGGTTTGCAGCGTTGCTTTCGGCCAACGCTGTTGCAGGTTGAGGGGCGCGGTGCTGCCTTCGACGTACATCAGGCGCTGCTGACGTAAATCGTCCTCGGGATCGCTGCTGAGTCGCTGCACCAGCAGGTCACGATCGAGCATCCACGGCAAGGAGTGAAGCATTCCGTCGTAAAAATCGTTGTCTGTCGACCAGAACGCCAGCATATCGATGTTGCCCGCCTGCAAAGCGTCGCGCGCGCGTTGGCTGTTTTCGTAGCGGGTCAGCCTTATCGGGCGATCAAATGCCGCGCTGACCAATTGTAAAAACTCGGCGCTGACGCCTTCCAGTTGATCTGCCTTACGATCCAGTGAGATCGGCGGCTGTGGCGTAGCCCAATAGCCCACGCGCAGCACCTTATGGGTAGCGAGCCACTGCTGGCTTGTCGCGCTGAACCTCACTTCCGGCAGCGGAATCTCGGCACGTGCCAGCAGGCTGCTGTTATTGGCCGCGGCTGCGCCAAAGCAGAGGCACAGCAGCGGCACCAGCAGGCGGAAAAAGGGCATCACAATAGCGCACTCCAGGGCAGTCAGCCGAACGGCAGGCCGCCAGCTTAGCGTGATTAATATAATTAATCTTTAATCAGGCACACGCTGAGGCAAATAGGTACTATTGTACACCGCGCCTCATCATTAAAAGGATTCATCATGTATACCGCGCCGCTTTCGCCCTACTGCATTGCTATTCTGGACGATCATCCCTCGATTCGTACCGCACTGCGTTTTACGCTGCAGTCGGAACGCGATATGCAGCTGGTGGGCGAATATGGTCGACGCGAGGAGATGCTGACGGCGCTACAAAGCGTCACGGTTGATGTGCTGGTGCTGGATTACCTGCTGGCAGATGATGAAATTGACGGTTTGCAGATGGTGCGGCATCTGTTAACGCGCCACGACAAACTGAAGATTCTGGTCTCCACCTCGCTGGAGAGCGTGGCGGTGGTACAGCTGCTGCTGAAGGCGGGCGTACGTGGCTTCATTGGCAAAAGCAAAGAGCAGAGCGAGCTGTTACAGGCGATTCGGCGAGTGGCACAGGGCGAGCGTTATCTCAGTGAGGATATGCGCGACGCGCTGGAGAAGGCGCACAGCGACGATCGGCACAAGCCCGATGAACCGCTGACGCCAGGCAGCGGCGAAGCCTTGCTGACCATGATGCGCGATCTGTCGCCGCGGGAAGAAGAGGTATTGCGCTGTTATCTTGATGGACTCAGCGTGACGGAGATTGCCGTGAAGTTTGCCCGCAGCCGAAAAACGGTCAGCGGGCAGAAACAGGCGGCGCTGCGTAAGCTCGGTCTGCGCAGCGATATTGAGCTGTTTAAATATAAAGACTATTTCACTAATAAAGCTTAGCGGCGCCCTGTGGACGGGTTTTGAAACGGCGGTGCAGCCACATATATTGTTCCGGTGCCATCAACACCGCATCTTCCACCACTTTGTTCATGCGCGCCGCGGTTTCACGCTCATCATTTAGCGGAATATCGCTGACGTCAGGCAAAATCACCATTTCGTAGCCGCGACCATGCGGCAGGCGGCGCGGCACAAACGGAATCACCGCTGGCTGACCGGTGCGAATCAGTACGTAACTGCCTTTGGTGGTTGCCGCTTCGTCCACGGCGAAGAACGGCACGAACACGCTGGCGCGCGGGCCGTAATCGTGATCGGGCGCGTACCAGATGATGTCGCCCTGTTTCAGCGCGCGGATCATGCCCTTTAAATCTTTGCGATCGAGCATGCTTTTATTGGAGCGCATGCGGCCCCAGGTTTGCAGCCAGTCGAGCAGCGCATTGTTGTGCGGCCGATAGACGCCGATGCCGGGGTTATAGATGCCAAAAATGCGTGCGCCCAGTTCCAGCGTCAGAAAGTGAATGCCCACCAGCAGCACGCCTTTCTTTTCGGCGTGGGCTTTTTCAATATGTTCGAGGCCGCTTACCTGAAACCATTTGCGAATGCGCCAGTCAGGCCAGAACCACGCCATGCCGGTTTCCAGCAGGCCCATGCCGACCGATTCAAAATTGTGTTTGATCATCGCTTCGCGCTCGGCTTCTGGCATCGCGGGAAAGCAGAGCTGCAGGTTACGGCGGGCAATGGCCACACGACGACCCAGAAAGCGTCGCGACAGGCGACCTAATCCACAGCCGAGCCAGTAAAGTACCGGATAGGGCAGCAACACAATGAGATAGAGCAGGGCGATGCCCAGCCAGGTTGGCCAATAGCGAGGATGTAAAAGTGCACGCCTGAATTGAGGCAATTGAGTCATGGTAATCCAGTTATTATTGTTAGCGCCGCGGCGCTTTTTTCAATGTTAATAACCTATTGTGCCATTGTTTTAAGCCAGGCCAAAACCATCAGCGGAAATGTCCCATTTTATGCAAAAAAGCCAGCCGACTGGCTGGCTTTCCTGATTACTGTTTGAACAATCCTTTTACTTCATGCGGTTCACAACGCCAGTATTGCGGCGGCGCCTGCACCTTTTCACCCAGCTCGGCGGCGGCGTGCCATGGCCAACGCGGGTCGTACAGCATGCCACGCGCCAGCGCGACGGCGTCCGCCTGCTGCGAATGCAGCACCGCTTCTGCCTGTTTCGGCTCGGTGATCAGGCCAACGGCAATCACCGGAATGGTTACCGCTTTTTTTACCGCTTCGGCAAAGGGCACCTGATAGTTTGGGCCGACGCTGATCTGCTGCTGCGGCGCTAAACCACCGCTCGACACGTGCATGTAATCACAGCCGATCGCTTCCAGCGCCTGGCTTAATGCCACCGACTGCTCAATATCCCAGCCGCCTTCCACCCAGTCCGTAGCGGAGATGCGCACGCCCACCGGCTTGCTTGCCGGCACCGCGGCGCGTACTGCGCTGAACACTTCCAGCACGAAGCGCATGCGGTTTTCCAGCGAGCCGCCGTAGTTATCGTCACGCTTGTTCGCCAGCGGCGACAGGAACTGGTGCAGCAGATAGCCATGTGCAGCGTGCACTTCGATCAGCTCAAAGCCCAGACGATCGGCGCGTTTGGCGCTCTCGACGAAGGCCTGCTTCACTTCATCCAACTCTGCCAGCGAGAGGGCGTGCGGCGTACCGTCGCCATCATTAAACGGCAGCGCAGAAGGCGCTTTAGTTTGCCAGCCGTGCTGCTCGGGCGTTAAAAAACCACCGCCGCGCCACGGCACATCAGTAGAGGCTTTTCTACCGGCGTGCGACAGCTGAATGCCCAGCGGCATGGTGCTGTATTGCCGAATATCTTTCAGTACATCAGCCAGCGCGGCTTCAGTCTCATCGTTCCACAAGCCGAGATCCTGCGGCGTAATGCGGCCATCTTCCTGCACGGCGGCGGCCTCAACGATCAGCAGCCCGGCGCCCGACAGCGACAGGTTTCCCAGGTGAATGCGATGCCAGGCGGTAGCGCGGCCCTGTTCAGCTGAATACTGGCACATCGGGGCGATCACGATGCGGTTCTCCAGTGACAATTTGCCAATCTCTAACGGCGAAAATAGCTGACTCATGGGCTCTCCTCATTTTTTATTAGCTGGCTAACTTATAGTGAGCGCTCTGCAGGGCGTCAAGCGAGCCGCTTAACCTCACGTGCGGCGGTGAAGAAAGTCCGCCCCGGCGCTGTGCATTCATTCTCATTCAGGTATGATGTGCGCGTTTTTCGCTTATTACACAGGAAAAGGTACACCATGCCAGTGTTACATAACCTTGTATCTAATGAAGAGCTGCGGGCGCGCATGCTGGCCGAAACCGAGCCGCGTACCACCGTCTCTTTCTATAAATACTTTCACATTGCCGATCCCAAAGCCTTTCGCGATGCGCTTTATCGCACTTTTACCGCGTTAAAGGTGTTTGGCCGTGTTTACGTTGCCCATGAGGGCATCAATGCGCAGATCAGCGTGCCCGCCAGCCGTTACGAAGAGATGAAAGCGCAGCTCTACGCTTTCGATCCGGCGCTGGACAACCTGCGCATGAACGTTGCGCTGGATGATGATGGCAAATCCTTTTGGGTGCTACGCCTGAAGGTGCGCGATCGCATCGTGGCCGACGGCATTGCCGATGAGACCTTCGACGCGTCGCAGGTCGGCACCTATTTGCAGGCGGCGGAAGTCAACGCGCTGCTCGACGATCCCAACGCGGTATTTGTAGATATGCGCAACCACTATGAATATGAAGTGGGCCATTTCGACAAGGCGATGGAAATTCCTGCCGACACCTTCCGCGATCAGCTGCCGATGGCGGTGGAGATGCTGCAGGAGCACAAAGACAAAAAGATTGTTATGTACTGCACCGGCGGTATCCGCTGTGAAAAAGCCAGCGCCTGGATGCTGCATAACGGCTTTGACGACGTCGCGCACATTGAAGGCGGCATCATTGAGTATGCCCGCCGCGCTCGCGAGCAGGGTTTACCGGTACGCTTCAAGGGCAAAAACTTCGTGTTTGACGAGCGGATGGGTGAGCGCATCTCCGATGACGTGCTGGCGCATTGTCATCAGTGCGGCACGCCGTGCGATACCCACGTCAACTGTAAAAACGACGGCTGTCATTTGCTGTTTATTCAGTGCCCGAGCTGCGCCGAAAAGTTTCAGCACTGCTGTAGCCCGGTCTGTATGGAAGAGCTGGCGCTACCGCCGGAAGAGCAACGTGCGCGTCGTGCCGGTCGTGAAAACGGCAATAAAATTTTCAACAAGTCGCGCGGCTTGCTGAACGTCACGATGGCGATTCCTGCACCTGAGGAAAAATAGCGCATAAAAAAGGCCGACAATGTCGGCCTTTTTACTGACAAACGTCGTGATTACTGACGCACGCCTTCCACCGAGATAATCAGCTGCACCTTCTGCGATGCCGGGCCGAGATCTTTCTTGATATTAAAATCTTTCAGCACAATTTCACCTTCGGCTTCAAAACCTGCACGGTAGCCGCCCCACGGATCTTTGCCTTCGCCGAGCATTTTCGCTTCCAGCGTCACCGGTTTGGTCACGCCATTCAGCGTCAGGTTGCCGGTGATATCGAGTTCATCGCCATCTTTTTTCACGCTGGTCGACACAAAGGTGGCCTGCGGGAATTTGCCTGCGTTCAGGAAGTCCGCACTACGCAGATGTTTATCGCGTTCGGCATGATTGGTATCGAGGCTGTTGGTGTTAATGGTGACGTTCACTTTGTCTGCAGAAGGGGTCTTCTCATCAAAGGTGAAGCTGCCGTCGAAGTCTTTGAAGGTACCGTAAAGCCAGCTGTAGCCCAGATGTTGGATACGAAAATTAACAAAGGCGTGTTGGCCTTCCTTGTCGATTTTGTAATCGGCGGCCAGCGCAGCAGCGGAACTCATCAGCAGCGAGGCGGCAATCATGCCGGTCAACGTCTTCTTTAACATAGTATTTCCTTTCCAGAGATCAGTGGATGCGGAATCCCAGCATCCTTTTCAGGGTGATGTCGCGATCGATAAAATGGTGTTTTAGGGCCGCAAGGCCATGAAGCACCGAAATGATCACGACGGTCCATGCCAGCCAGAGATGGATGTCGCCAGCCAGATCCGCCTGCTCGCCGCTACCAGCCAGGGTGGCCGGGACGGTAAACCAGCCAAACACAGAGATAGGATCGCCATCCGCGGTTGAAATCAGGTAGCCGCTGATAAAAATGGCGAACAGTAGGGTATAGAGCAACAGGTGGGCGACCACCGCGCTAATACGCACCAGCGGTGAATAGCTGCTCAGCGGCGGCGGAGGGGGTGAGATAAACCGCCACACCACACGCACGATCATGACAATGAACAGTAAAATGCCGATACTTTTATGAATTTCAGGCGCTTGATGATACCAGCCGTCATAGTAGCCGAGCGTGACCATCCACAGGCCCAGCGCAAACATGCCATAAACCGCGAAGGCCACTAGCCAGTGCAACAGAATGGTGAAATGGCTGTACGCACCGGGCGCAGAAGTGTGTTTCATTGTCGTGTTCTCCCTCACATGATGCTGCGAGAATGACCAGCTCATTGCAGAAAATCAACGATAATTACGCTTCTTCATAAATTAGTTTTTCTTATTCAGAAAAAATGATTTTTACGCGGATTTATTATCAGAAATTATGTAAAACCAGCGTCTCATTTTTGAATCATCTGCCTGTGTCGGGCTTGCGGCAATTATTTATCTGCATCAAAAAAATTGATGATTAAAGGCTGTTTTTTGCCGTAGTGTCAGTGTTTGTAAATCAGCGCTGCTGGATTTCTGTGCGAACGGTAGGTGTCGTGCCGGTGAAACGCAGAATTTACGCTACGCTTGCCAGTTGAAAACGCGCGAGCCGGAGTAAAAAACTGGCTTTACACGACTTAGTGGTGATTCATGCCGCCAAATTTGCATGTTCGCGCTATGCCGTTTACGATAGTTTTCAGTTCATTACAAAGCGCTGCGATATAGCTTTCTCCATCCACAGTGGGATCAAGACGGCGAAAGCTATGCTGCTGCATCATCATCACTGATATGAGGCATAACATGGGCGATAACCTTGCCGCTGGCAAAAAGCACTTCTGGAATAAGAAGCCGAAGAAAGAACTGACGGTTGACGATATCACCATCGTTGACCGCAAAATGCTGCGTCGCGCGGTCGGTGCTGCGGCCCTCGGCAACGCTATGGAGTGGTTCGACTTTGGCGTTTACAGCTATCTTGCGGTGACCATCGGTAAAATCTTCTTTCCTGGCGCCAGCCAGGCCGCGCAGCTGATCGCCACCTTCGGGGCGTTCTCGGCGGCCTTTTTGGTACGTCCGATCGGCGGCCTGTTCTTTGGGCCACTGGGCGACCGCATTGGCCGACAAAAAGTGCTGGCGATCACCATGATCATGATGGCGATTGGTACCTTCTGTATCGGTCTGATTCCCAGCTACGCCAGCATCGGCATTCTGGCGCCGATTTTGCTGCTGACCGCGCGTCTGGTACAGGGTTTCTCCACCGGCGGTGAATATGGCGGTGCGGCAACCTTTATTGCGGAATACTCTACCGATAAACGCCGCGGTTTTATGGGCAGCTGGCTGGAGTTCGGGACGCTGGGCGGCTATCTGCTCGGTGCGGGACTGGTGACCGGCATGACGGCGGCGATGTCCACCGAAACGCTGATGTCATGGGGCTGGCGCGTACCGTTCTTTATCGCCGCACCATTAGGGCTGTTTGGTCTTTACGTACGTCTGAAGCTGGAAGAAACGCCTGCGTTCCAGAAGCACATGGAAGAGCAGGATAAGCGCGAGCATGAAAAGCCACCGATCGGTGTCTGGCAGATGCTGCGCAAATATCAGGCGCAGATGCTGAAGTGTATCGGTCTGGTGCTGCTGTTTAACGTCTCCAACTACATGCTGACCTCTTACATGCCAAGTTATCTCACCGGTATTCTGGGCATGAGCGAGCTGAGCGGCCTGCTGCTGGTGCTGGTGGTCATGTTTGTCATGATGCCGCTGACGCTGTTCTGGGGTCACTGGAACGACCATCTTGGCCGCCGTCCGGTTATTGCCCTTGGCGCAATCGGCCTGCTGATCTTTGCGCTGCCGTGTTTCTGGTTGATCGGCACCGGCAATCTGCTGTGGGTATTTGTCGGACTGATGATGTTGGGCATTATCCACACCTGCTTCAGCGGGACTATGCCGTCGGCGCTGCCGTCACTGTTTGCCACCGATGTGCGCTACAGCGCGCTGGCGATCGGCTTCAACATTTCCGTTTCGCTGTTTGGTGGCACCACGCCGTTGATGACCGCGTGGCTGGTGGAGAAGAGCGGCAACGTGATGATGCCAGCATGGTATCTGATGGGCGCGGCCGTGATTGGCTTGATTACCGTGTTCTTTATGCGCGAAAGCGCCCGTAAGCCGCTGCACGGTTCGGCACCTGCCGTAGCTTCAGAAGCGGAAGCGGAATCGCTTATCAAGAAAATTAAGCTGCGTCGTCAGCAGAAGAATCATTAAGCTCAGCCCTGAAACAGGCTGGTCAGGCGTGGCACACACGCCAAATATAAAAAAGGCGCACTCAGGTGCGCCTTTTTTTATTGCAGAACGCGGTTCAGGAAAAGCGATTGAGTGAGAAGGGCGCTAAATCAAAAGTGGTGGGTTGATCGGCCGCAAATTGCGCGGCAATTTCGCCCAGCACGCTGGCAAATTTAAAACCGTGACCGCTTAAGCCGGTGATAATTAATCGATTAGGGTGGCCAGGTAGCCGGTCGATAATAAAATCCTCATCGGGAGAATTATCGTAGGTGCAGGCCGCGCCGTGCAGGCAAACGCCAATACCGGGCAAAAACTGACGCAAAAACGAGAAGGCTTCACTGCCATCTGCCGCATAACTGCCAAACGGTGTACGCTCCTGCGGGGTATTAATCCACTGGCCGCCGTCGTGGCGACCGACCTTCAGCGCGTTATCCTTCGCCGGGAAACCGTAGAACTGGCTGCCGTTGGTCATCTCAACGGTAAATGCCGGAAACTTATTATTTTCACTGTAGCGGCCATCGGCCTGATACCAGGCAAAGACTTTACGCAATGGCCGAACCGGCAGGCCGGGCACCAGCTGATTGACCCAGGTGCCAGCGCTGATCAGCAGCTTACGGGCGTGAAAAACGCCGTCGCCAGTAGTAACCGTTTGCAGATCGCCTTCGGTGCCGATGCTGTCGACGCCGCAGTTAAACAGCTGCGCACAGCCCGCTTGTTCAGCCAGGCGAATGTAACTACGAATCGCCTGCTCAGCGAGCAAATAACCGGAATCCGCTTCAAACGCGCCGAGATAGCCATCGGGAACGTTGAGCTGCGGCCAGCGCTGACGAATCTCCTCGGTTTGCAGCACCTGCACATTCAGCTGATGTGCGTTGGCGCTTTCGATAACGTTATTCAGGAAGGTGGAGTCGGCGGGTGCCAGGTTGATCACGCCGCTGCGATGCATAATACGCTCGCCGCTCAGCTGCTCCAGCTCGTCCCACAGCGTCTGGGCGCGCAGCACCAGCGGCACATAGCGAGCGCCTTCACCGTACGCATGACGAATCAACCGGGTTTCGCCGTGATGGCTGCCCTGCTGATGCGGCGGATGCGCGCTGTCAATCATCAACACCTTCAGGCCAGCGCGGGTGGCGTAATAGCCCGCCGCTGCGCCTACCGATCCGCTTCCTGCCACGATCAAATCATAAACCATCTATTCTCTACTCCTGAGCGCTACTGCCATGGCGGGAGCATAACAAAAGATAGCGGGCATTAAAAAGGCACCCGCGGTGGGTGCCTGTCTTTAGCCTGCAGAAATGCTTAATGTTTCTTGTAGTCACGATCGTGGAACTCGGTCGATTCGATTTTTGCAATGCCAGCTTCAAGGATAGAGATAAACTGTCGGGCGACGTCGGTGGTAATCCAGTAGGTTGGGCCAATGTCAGCGTCATCTTCCTGCTGTTCCTGGGAAGAGAGTGAATGCAAGCGAAGCATCATGGCGTCATAGCTGTCAACAGTACTGATATCCCATCCAACCAGTGGATGTGTCTGAATAACATCTTTGTTCTTATCCATTATAACCTCCTTATTACTCGTTAAACGAAGTGTACTATTGAGGTCAATGCGGGCTTTTTTCTGACAGCAGCGAGCTAATTATAACACGGGTTAAACACCCGGACTGCGAGGGCACAATAAAATAGTTTTGCGCAGGAATAAAGAAAATATTCATGCGGTGAGAACACCGCATAAAAAAATAATTAGCGTAATAAATAAGCCAATTAATTATTCAATAACAGGTTCACTTTTACTGCTGCCGGTGCGCTTTTCCAGCGCCTCGGCGAGGCGGGCATAATGGGTCTGCAGCGCCGCATCATTTTCCTGATTCTGCGATTCCAGACGCATGCTGTGCGACAGCAGCTGGCTGGCACGTTCGTCAAGGCAGAAGGGGAGCCAGGAAAAGGCAGTTTCAAGTACGGTCAAACGGCGTTGCTGATCGCCGATCAGCGTCAGTAATTCACCAAAGGTCATCGCCTCTTCGGGATTTTCATAGGTCATGGTAGACACCTCCTGTAAGTCATCACAGGCGCAAGAATAGGTGAAGGCATGAAAAGAGTCTATATCGCGATACGCGATCTGGCGAGGCAGGCAGCGGGATAAAAAAGCCGGATGGCGACACCCGGCAAAACAGCACAAAATAAAACGGTTATTGCGGAAACCAGTCGTCAGCACTTTCCCAGGTTTCCTGCAGAATATGGCTCACCTGCTCACGCGCCTCTTTCCCTTTGCCCATCACCGTGAGGTTGTTGGCGCTGGCGTAACGTACGCTGACGTGCGCTTCATCGTCGGGAAAATGTTCGTTCAAACGTCGGGTCAGTTCTTCTGCCAGCGCATCCAGTGCGCCCGGCGGCAGCGTCTGCGTTTTTGCTACGGTAATTTCAACACGCATGAGGACCTCCGTGAATATACTGTCTATTTGTACAGTATTGTTCAGCAGCACGCAAGTGAAAGAAACGGAAGACAACGGGAAGGCGGATACCTTCCCGTCAGATTTACAGCGCGACGCGCCAGTTCAGGGTTTCACCGGCTAAAAACGGCACCAGGCTCTCTTCGCCCAGCGCAATGCTCTCGGGCACCGTCCAGGCTTCGCGCACCAGCGTAATGCGTTCTTCATTCAGCGGCAGGCCATAAAAGCGCGGGCCGTTTTCTGAGCAGAATGCTTCAAAGTGGCTTAGCGCGCCCATCTCTTCAAACACCGTGGCGTAAGCAGGCAGCGCCACAGGCGCATTGAACACGCCCGCGCAGCCGCAGCTCGACTCTTTACGATGGCGGGCGTGCGGCGCGGTGTCGGTGCCCAAAAAGAAGCGCGGATTGCCGCTGGCGATTACGTCACGCAGCGCCTGCTGATGCACATTGCGCTTGAGGATCGGCAGGCAGTAGAGGTGCGGCCGCACGCCGCCCACCAGCATGTGATTACGGTTAAACATCAGGTGCTGTGGCGTGATGGTGGCACCAAGCAGGTCGTTGGCTTCCAGCACATACTGCGCCGCTTCACGGGTGGTGATGTGTTCCATAACAATTTTTAAGCCCGGAAACTGCTGGCGCAGCGGGATCATCACCGTTTCAATAAAGCGTGCTTCACGGTCGAAAATATCGATATGGGCGTCGGTGACTTCGCCATGAATCAGCAGCGGCATGCCGATCGCCTGCATGCGTTCAAGCACGCTGGCAATAGCGGCGATGCTGGTTACACCGTGGCTGGAGTTGGTGGTGGCGTGCGCCGGATAGAGCTTGGCGGCGGTAAACACGCCTTCACGAAAACCGTGCTCCACTTCTGCTGCATCCAGCGAATCGGTGAGGTAGCAGGTCATTAGCGGCTGAAAACGGTGCTGTTGTGGCAGCGCAGCCAGAATGCGTTCACGGTAGGCGCGGGCTGCGGCCACGCTGGTCACCGGCGGCACCAGGTTGGGCATCACAATCGCGCGGCCACAGACTTCACTGGTGTAGGGCAAAACGGTATGCAGCATCGCATCATCGCGCAGATGAATATGCCAGTCGTCTGGGCGGCGAATCTGTAGTTGCTGGGGTTGTGCGGTCATCAATCAGGCTCCGGCGAGGATAAATGTCAGGGATACTTTATGCCGGGACATAAGCATAAGGGGCAAGGCAATCGATTGCACCTCATTTATATCTCCATCACATAAAAAAGCCCCTTTACGGGGCGGCTATCACTTTATTGCGTAAAAGGAATGATTAACTCGCCGGGCTTCACTTCGATACCGGTGGCAAAGCGTTTGGCCAGCGCTTCAGCCTTGCTGCGGTCGCTGCTCAGCAGATAGGCCGGTTGCTGATTGAAGTAGCTTTTCAGCGACTGGTTCAGATAGGGCGTCAGCGTTTTCAGCACCGGCTGCATTTTCTCCGGCTGCACATCGACCTGCACGATCTCCAGATCCTGCAGGAAAATAGCGCCCTGTTGGCGATCGAAGCGCGGCTGAGCACGCATGGTCAGCAGCATCTCCGCCTGCTGCGGGCCAAACAACGAAGTGATGTTGACGGCGGCATGGCCGGTGAGCGTCACTTTGCCTGGCTCCTGACGACCAATCTGGCTGTTGAGCTGAGAGAGCACAATATGCGCGTTGACCAGCCCTGATACGCCAACCTCTTTTTCAAAGTTATTGTGTTTCGCCAGCGCCTGGTTGATTTCCTGTTCGCTGATGGTGTATTGCGTGAGCTTGTTACAGCCGCTCAGGCAGAGCATCAGCAGCAGCATCGATGCCCCGGCGATAATCTTTTTCATTGCACGCTCATCTGGTCAGTAAATAGTGAGGGCGCATAGCTTGCCTCAAGCCGGACACGCTGTCACCAGGTGCAGGCGTAAAGAAGAGGATTGGGAAGGGGGAAAAGCGGGCAGCAGAATGCCACCCGCAGCAGGTTACTGCGCAATAGAGGAGAGCAAATTAATCTGCGTCTGTTTCGCCATGTTGTCGCGGTATTCCGCCACGCGCGACGGGTAATTCACGCCGGCGACCAGCGTCAGCGAGCGCAACAGCGGAAACAGATTGATGTCATCTTCAGAGAGTTCGCCGTTAACCGCGTTGGGCTGCACGATCAGCTTGTCGAGCTGGCGCAGATCATCATTGATATTTTTAATCAGGCCGGCCGAATGGCTTTTCAGCTCGCTGAAATCGCCCATCGTCGCTTCCTTTTTGTTTTTGAAGTAGGCGCGCGCTTCCGGCGTATCAAACTCGGCAAAGGGTGCCTCGGCGACGCGCGGCGTAATCAGTTTATAAACATAGCCATTGACCCGGCGTAGCCAGTCGGCGATGGCGGCATTGGTGCCGCCGGTCAGCAGTGGCTGGCCGTCGCTGTTATCCACAAAATGCACAATGTCCATGCTTTCTGCCATGGCGCTGCCATCCGCTTTCTGCAGGATCGGCACCATTTTCTGCCCAATCAGGCGGCGCGGCGTCTCCTCATCGTCGTTGGACAGGACGATCAGTTCCACCGGCAGATTCTTCAGACCAAAAATCATGCGTGCCTTTACGCAAAAGGGGCAATGTTCGTAAATGTATAATTTCACGTTAGCGTCTCCTTGTTGTATTTGGTCACAGGCCTGGTAATGGCCTCAATAAAGTATGGAAGAGAACGGGCGCAGGTCAAACCGGCTTCGGTTGTAGCCAGACAGATGACCATCAACAGCACGGCAAACGCAGACGAAGAGAAACCGGTTAAGCGGCTGAGCTGCGGGCGGTTTTTTCAGGGGTTTCGCCGTGTGGTGGGTAAGAATTGTCCTGTTTGCGACAGCCTCACGAAAGTGAAACTGTGGTTTTACCCTTGTGCCTGTTGAAGGTTATAGTTAACCGCAGGCGCGGAGATTTCCCGGCTGGCTGTCGCCGCCGTTGCCCATTGCGTCCACTATCACCGATGCGTTTTGCAGGCCACAACTTCAGGAGAGAAAATGTTTGGCTACCGTTCTGCTGCTCCCCGGGTACGTCTTACCACCGATCGCTTAGTGGTCAGGCTGGTTCATGAACGTGATGCCTGGCGAATGGCTGACTACTATGCGGAGAACCGCGATTTCCTCAAGCCCTGGGAGCCAGTGCGTGATGAGAGCCACTGTTATCCTTCCGGCTGGCAGGCACGGCTGGGGCTGATCACCGATATGCATCGTCAGGGCAGCGCCTACTATTTCATCCTGCTGGATGAGCAGGAGAGCGAAGTGCGCGGCGTCGCCAACTTCAGTAACGTGCTACGCGGCTCGTTCCACGCCTGTTATCTCGGTTACTCGCTAGGCGAAAAATGGCAGCAGCAGGGCTTGATGTTTGAAGCGCTGCAGGCCGCCATCGGCTATATGCAGCGTCAGCAGCGAATTCATCGCATCATGGCAAACTACATGCCGCACAATGCGCGTAGCGGTAACCTGCTGGCGCGTCTGGGTTTTGAGAAAGAGGGCTACGCCAAAGATTATTTGCTGATCGACGGGCGCTGGCAGGACCATGTGTTAACGGCGCTGACCTGGCGAGAATGGACGTCAGAGCGGCGCGGTAGTTAACCCTTTAAGGGACGTGAAATGAAAATTGATTTATCCGCCCACGAGGCGCGGGTGATTGGCGCCATGCTGGAGAAGCAGGTCACCACGCCGGATCAGTATCCGCTATCGATCAACGGCGTGCTGGCCGCCTGTAACCAGAAATCCAACCGCGATCCGGTGCTAACGCTGAATGAACGCCAGGTGCAGGACACGCTCGACCTGCTGGTTAAAAAGCATCTGCTGAGCACGCAAAGCGGCTTTGGCCAGCGGGTGGTGAAATATGAGCAGCGCTTCTGCAACTCCGCTTTTGGCGATCTGAAATTCACCGCTGGCGAGGTGGCTATCGTCACGCTGCTGCTGCTACGCGGCGCGCAGACGCCGGGCGAACTGCGCAGCCGCAGCGGCCGACTGCACGAATTCAGCGACATGGCCGAAGTGGAAGCCACGCTGGAAACGCTGGCGAGCCGTGAAGATGGGCCTTTTGTGCTGCGTCTGCCGCGCGAGGCGGGTAAACGCGAAAGCCGTTATGCGCATCTGTTCAGCGGGCAGCCCGACGTCACGCCGTCAGCCGAGCCGGTCATGGCGGTGGAAGAGAGCGATATGGCGCAGCGCGTGACCCAGCTGGAGCAGGAGATGGCAACAATAAAGCAGCAACTGGCTGCGCTGATGGCGGAAAAGGGTGCACGTTATGACGATTAAGATTGGCATGGTCGGCTTAGGCAACATCGCACAGAAAGCCTGGCTGCCGGTGTTGAGCCGCGCCGACAGCTGGCAGCTGATGGGCGCTTTTTCACCGAATCAGGCCAAAGCTCAGCCGGTGTGCGATCGTTATCGCATCGCCAGCTACGCCAGGCTGGATGCGCTGGCGGCTGATTGCGACGCGGTGTTTGTCCACAGCAGCACCGCTTCGCATTACGAAGTGGTAAAAACCCTGCTGCTGGCAGGTGTCGACGTTTGCGTCGACAAACCGCTGGCGCAGACGCTGGCCGAAGCGGAAGAGCTGGTGGAACTGGCCGCAGCGCGCGGGCGCAAGCTGATGGTCGCCTTCAACCGGCGTTTTGCCCCGCGTTATCTGCAGCTTAAAGCAGACCTGGGCGATCTGGCGTCGCTGCGCATGGACAAACACCGCAGCGACAGCATCGATCACGATCTGCAGTTCACTCTGCTGGATGATTACCTGCATTTGCTGGATACGCTGATCTGGCTGGGCGGCGGCAAGGTTACGCTGCTGCAGGGCCAGCTGCTCACCAACAGCAGCGGGCAGATGCGCTACGCCGAGCATCTGTTTGCCGCAGGCGACGCACGATTAACCGCCAGTATGCATCGTCGGGCGGGCAGCCAGCGCGAAACTCTGCTGGCGGTCAGCGACGGCGCGGTGACCGAGATCGCCGATATGCGTGAATGGCGTCAGGAACGTAACGGTATTATTCACACGGAGCCTGCGCCAGGCTGGCAAAACGTGCTAACGCAGCGCGGATTTGAGGGTGCGGCGCACCATTTTATTCACTGCGTACAAAATCAGACTCAGCCGCAGACCAGCGGTGAACAGGCGCTGGTGGCGCAGCGCATGGTGGAAGCCATCTGGCAGGCACACGCGCAGCAATAACCTTTGCTCACAATCGAAAGTGGTTATTTAGCGCGGTGTCAGTAGACTATCGCCCGGGCAGCCCTGCGCTGCCCCTTCTTTTTTTACTTTCAGGATGCGCAGTAAACCATGAACCTGTTGAAATCGCTGGCAGCGGTCAGTTCTATGACGCTGTTTTCGCGCGTGCTGGGCTTTGCCCGGGATGCGCTTGTTGCACGCGTGTTTGGTGCCGGTATGGCTACCGACGCCTTCTTTGTTGCCTTTAAGTTGCCTAATCTGCTGCGCCGCATTTTTGCCGAGGGCGCCTTCTCACAGGCCTTTGTGCCGATCCTCGCGGAATACAAAAGCAAGCAGGGTGAAGAGGCGACGCGGGTGTTTGTAGCCTACGTTGCGGGCCTGCTGACGCTGGCGCTGGCGATCATCACTTTTCTCGGCATGATCGCCGCGCCGTGGGTGATCATGGTGACCGCGCCGGGTTTTGCCGACACCGCCGATAAGTTTGCGCTGACCTCATCGCTGCTGCGCGTGACCTTCCCCTATATCATGCTGATTTCGCTCGCCTCACTGGCGGGGGCGATCCTCAATACCTGGAACCGTTTTTCGGTGCCGGCGTTTGCGCCAACCTTGCTGAACGTCAGCATGATCGGCTTTGCGCTGTTTGCCGCGCCGCATTTCCATCCGCCGGTGATGGCGCTGGCGTGGGCGGTGGTGGTGGGCGGCGTGCTGCAGCTCGGCTATCAGCTGCCGCACCTCAAAAAGATCGGCATGCTGGTGATGCCGCGCCTGAACCTGAAAGATGCCGGTGTCTGGCGAGTGATGCGCCAGATGGGACCGGCGATTCTGGGCGTGTCGGTCAGCCAGATTTCGCTGATTATCAATACCATCTTCGCCTCTTTTCTGGTGTCCGGTTCGGTCTCCTGGATGTATTACGCCGATCGCCTGATGGAGTTTCCTTCCGGCGTGCTCGGCGTAGCGCTCGGCACCATTCTGCTGCCGTCACTGGCCAAAAGCTTCGCCAGCGGCGATCACGATGATTACTCGCGCCTGATGGATTGGGGGCTACGGCTCTGCTTGCTGCTGGCACTGCCGAGTGCGGTGGCATTGGGCATTCTTTCCGGCCCGCTGACCACCGCGCTGTTTCAGTACGGCAAATTCACTGCCTTTGACGCGGCGATGACCCAGCGTGCGCTGGTGGCTTATTCGGTGGGCTTAACCGGACTGATTGTGGTGAAAGTGCTGGCACCTGGCTTCTATTCGCGTCAGGACATTAAAACGCCGGTGAAAATCGCTATCGTGACGTTGATTTGTACCCAGTTGATGAACCTGGCCTTTATCGGTCCGCTGAAGCACGCCGGTCTGGCGCTGTCGATTGGCCTGGCGGCCTGCCTGAACGCCGCGCTGCTGTACTGGCAGCTGCGTAAGAAAAATATCTTTATTCCCCAACCGGGCTGGCACAGCTTTTTGCTGCGTCTGGTGCTGTCGGTGGTGGTAATGGCGGCGGTGCTGGTGGGTGTGCTGATGCTGATGCCAGCATGGGAAAACGGCAGCATGCTGTGGCGATTACTGCGTCTGGCAGCGGTCTGTGCGGTGGGTGGCGGCAGCTATTTTGTCATGCTTGGGCTGATGGGATTCCGCCTGCGCGATTTTAATCGCCGGACTTCAGCATAAGGGAAGGCGAGGCGGCCTGCGGGCCGCCTGTACCGATTACGCTTTTCTGCTGAGCATGACATGACCTTTCGCCTGGCCATCGGGGCCATAAAAAGGCTGACTTTGATGCGGCTTTAACACCGCCAACGCATGCTCAGTAAAGTGCATCTGGTGATCCAGCAGCATGCCGTTGTGCGTGTTGGTGTCACGCAGTCGCTCGGTACGCTGTTGAATTTCCTGCCAGCGCAGCGCCATCTCCTGTCGATCGCGATAGGGTGCCTGCGCGCCTTCGCTTTTCTCGGTGGTCTTACGCATCTCATCGAGATAGTTCAGCGTAGTCAGCAGCAGCGTTTTGTCTTCGGTAATACGTTGCAGCTGACTGCTATTGATGCGACCCGCCGAGAGCATTTCCTGCTCTTCATTCATGATCGCATGTAACGATGACAACACTTCCAGGATCTTATTCAGCGTAGTCTGCAGGTTATTCATGGCGCACGGTTATCCTGTAAAACTTAATTGTTTCCCAGCCACTGTTTGGTGTCCTGAATCAGCGCATCGGCAATTTTGCCGGCATCCATTTTCAGTTCGCCATTACGGATGGCCGTTTTGAGTTGCTCAACGCGAGCGGTATTAATGTCCTGGCTGCCCGGTTTCAATAGTTCAGCCTGTGCATTGCTCAGGCTAACCTGAGCGGCGGTGCTGCTCTCTGTCGCCTTCGCGGGGGTAGCAGCGGTGCGCACTTTAGCAGTTTGCGCATCATTATTGTCACGTGACTGGACGGTCGTTACCGGTTTCAGGGGTTGAGTTCTGTCGATGCTCATAATGAAGCTCCTGTCAGGTTCAGGCGGTTATTGCCGCATGGAAATTATAGAGTAATCTCGTTGTTGCTTACTCTATCGGCACAACAGCACTGTTCTTTAATCGCCTAGAGCGTTATCAGAATATTCCCATTAGGGTCGACGCGTCCACTCACCACCTGCCCATTGTTCATTCTGACCCGCACCGGCTGTGCGGCGGTGGCATTATTCATCGCTTTGCCTTCGCCGCTGGCGTTAAAACCGTCGCCCTGCGCAATGACCATCACATTCTGACCTGCCTGCACGCGCCACGGCTGGCGCACCATCATTAAGGTTACCGGCTGGCCTGGCACCAAATCGCGCATGGCAACCGCATCGGCAAGCTGTTCCGGCGTATCGACGATGCGCGCCGGCAAGGTATCGAGGCGCCCCTGTTTCACTTCCAGATCGGCGAGGGTTAAGGTTGCGCCACGCGCGACCTGGTGACTGACCACCACATAGTTGCCGGAGACCTGCACCTGCACCTGCAAATAACGACGCGTCTGGCCGCAATTCGCCGCCACGCTAATGTTGCCCCACATGCGGCTGTTACCCGGCAGCGAAAACTGCGGCGCCTCACAGGCGGGCCATTGATTCTGCGGCGTGCGAACCACCACCTGCATACCTTGCGCATGCTCAGCGTCACGCGCCTGAAAAAACTGCGTTAACTGGCTGGTCAGATCGGCCGCGCTGGCACTGTGCACTGCGAGAAGCAGGCCGCTAAGCAGCATTATTATGTTACGCATGGTCACACCCCCGAAATCATTATGGTGAGGATTCTACCGATGATTACCAAAACTCAAGGCGACAAATAGCGACGCTTTTTAGCGCTATTCCGTCGATAGCGATTGTGCCTTCGCCCTTATGCTGTCAACTCGAAATTTCGAATGCCGGAGGAAGCATGATCGACAAACTGGATGCAGCACTGAGATTTGGCACTGAGGCGATTAACCTGCGCGCCCAGCGTCAGGAGATCCTCGCATCCAACATCGCCAACGCAGATACCCCAGGTTATCAGGCGCGTGATATCGACTTCGCCAGTGAACTGAGCCGGGTAATGAAGAATGGCCGGGCGGAAGGTAGCAGCATGTCGCTGGCGGTGACGTCGGCACGCCATATTCCGGCTGAGGTTAACCAGGCGGCGTCGATGGATCTGCAATACCGTATTCCTGACCAGCCTGCGCTGGATGGCAACACGGTAGATATGGACCGCGAGCGTACGCAGTTTGCGGATAACAGCCTGAAATATCAGACCGATTTGACCCTCATCAGTAGCCAGATCAAAGGCATGATGAGCGTACTTCAGGGGCAATAATTATGTCTTTATTAAGTATTTTTGATATTGCCGGATCGGCAATGACTGCACAGTCACAGCGCCTTAACGTCAGCGCCAGTAACCTGGCCAACGCCGACAGCGTAACCGGACCCGATGGCCAGCCTTACGTGGCCAAGCAGGTTGTGTTCCAGACCGATGCGGCTCAGGGCCAGGCCACCGGTGGCGTTCGCGTCGCACAGGTGATTGATGATCCGACGCCAGCCAAGCTGGTGTATGACCCGGGTAACCCGATGGCCGATGCCAAAGGCTACATCAAAATGCCAAACGTTGATGTGATCGGTGAAACGGTCAACACCATGTCGGCATCGCGTAGTTACCAGGCCAACGTCGAGGTATTGAATACCGTGAAATCGATGATGATGAAAACCCTGACGATGGGTCAATAACGGAGAACAACATGGGCATTTCGGTTAACGCGAATGATCCTCTTAATACCAGCAAGGTCGCTACGGCAACCGGTAGTCAGGATAAAAGCTCGGCGGATTTACAGAATCAGTTCCTGACCCTGCTGGTGGCACAGCTTAAAAATCAGGATCCAACCAATCCGATGGATAACAGCCAGCTCACCACGCAGCTGGCGCAGATCAACACCCTGAGCGGCATTGAGAAACTCAATACCACGCTGGGCTCGATCTCTGGCCAAATCACCAGCGGTCAGTCGCTGCAGTCTTCTGCTCTGATTGGACGTGGCGTGATGATTGATGGCGACCAGGTTCTGGTAGGCAAGGGCGAAACCACGCCGTTTGGCATCAACCTGGCCACCGCATCAACCGCCACTACCGCGACGATTACCGACGCGGGCGGCAACGTGGTTCGCACCCTGGATCTGGGTGGCATGACCGCCGGGACGCATACGTTCTCCTGGGACGGCACCATGACCGACGGCACCACGGCGCCGGATGGCAAGTACAAGGTAGCGCTGGCAGCGTCCAGTGGTACCAACCAGCTGGTGGCGCAGCCACTGAACTACGCCTATGTCAACGGCATTACCACCGCCGCCACGGGCTCAACATTAGATCTTGGAACGATGGGTAACGCCACATTAGATGACGTCCGTCAAATTCTCTAACGACTTAACACTTTCTCAGGAGTGAATGAATCATGGGTTTTTCTCAAGCAGTCAGCGGTTTAAACGCAGCATCCAGTAATCTCGACGTCATTGGCAACAACATCGCCAACTCCGCGACTTCTGGCTTTAAATCAAGCTCCATCTCTTTTGCCGACATTTTTGCCGGTTCAAAAGTCGGTATGGGTGTGAAAGTGGCCGCGGTGACGCAGAACTTTAAAGACGGCACGCCAACCACTACCAGCCGTGGTCTTGACGTGGCGATCAGCGATGCGGGCTTCTTCCGCATGACTGACGCAGCGGGCGGCGTGCACTATTCACGTAACGGCCAGTTTACACTCGATGCCGATCGTAACATCGTCAACATGCAGGGCCTGCAGCTGACCGGCTATCCGGCAACCGGCAACCCAGCCACGGTACAGACCGGTGTTAACCCAACGGCGCTGCGCGTGCCGACCGAGCAGATGACCGCCAGCGCCACTACCAAAGGTGCGTTGATCGCCAACCTGAACTCGTCAGACAAAGTGAAGACCGGTGGCGCGTTCGATCCGACTAACCCGGACACCTATAACGTTAAAACCAGTATGACCACCTTTGACTCGTTGGGTAACGAGCACAAGATGGACCTTTACTACGCGAAGTCTGCTGACAACCAGTGGGACGTCTACCCAATTGACTCCAGCACCGGCACCGCCAGCTATGCCAATCCAGGCAACCCAGGCGCGACTCCGCCAGTGGCACCAACGCCATTCCGTATGAGCTTTGATAACAACGGCACCCTGACTTCAGCGCCGACGATTACGCTGAACATGGGCGCACTGAACGGCTCTAATGCACAGACGTATGCCCTGAATATGGCAGGCAGCCTGCAGCAGAACACCGGCGCTAACACCTTTGGTAACCCAACGCAGGATGGCTATGCACCGGGTGACCTGACCAGCTATCAGATCAACGACGACGGCAAACTGGTAGGCACTTACTCCAACCAGAAAACCCAGGTACTGGGACAAATCGTACTGGCGAACTTCGCTAACCCGGAAGGCCTGAAGTCAGATGGCGACAACGTCTGGTCCTCAACCAGCGCTTCTGGTCAGGCGCTGGTAGGCCTCGCTGGCACCGGTAACCTTGGTAACCTGACCGCAGGCGCGCTGGAATCATCCAACGTTGACCTGAGCCAGGAGCTGGTAAACATGATCGTTGCGCAGCGTAACTACCAGTCGAATGCGCAGACGATTAAAACCCAGGATCAGATCCTCAACACGCTGGTTAACCTGCGTTAATTCGCTAACGGGATTGCACTATGGATCACGCGATATATACCGCCATGGGCGCGGCAAGTCAGACGATGGATCAGCAGGCGGTAACCGCCAGCAACCTCGCCAACGCCGCTACTCCAGGATTTCGTGCTCAGCTGAATGCGCTGCGCGCCGTACCGGTCGAAGGCTGGTCGTTGCCAACGCGTACGCTGGTTGCCGCTTCCACGCCGGGTGCCGACATGTCTCAGGGCACCATGGACTATACCGAACGTCCGCTGGACGTCGCGGTACAGCAGGATGGCTGGCTGGCCGTACGCACCGCGGATGGCAGTGAAGCTTATACCCGCAACGGTAACATTCAGATCAGCTCTACCGGTCAGCTCACCATCCAGGGCAACCCGGTGATGGGCGACGGCGGACCGATTGCGGTACCGCAGGGCGCTGAAATCACCATCGCTGCCGATGGCTCGATCACCGTGCTGAACGGCGGTGATGCGCCGAACGCTACGGTGCAGCTGGGCCGCCTGAAGCTGGTGAAAGCCACCGGTCAGGAAGTGACACGCGGTGATGACGGTATGTTTCGCCCGACCGCAGCGGCACAGGCACAGCGCGGTGCCACGCTGCAAGCTGATGCCACGCTGAAGGTGATGCCGGGCGTGCTGGAAGGCAGCAACGTCAAGCCGGTGGAAACCATGGTCGACATGATCAGCAACGCGCGCCGTTTTGAGATGCAGATGAAAGTGATCTCAAACGTTGATGAAAACGAACAGAAAGCTAACCAGCTGCTCAACATGAGCTAAGGCTAAGGAAAAATCATGATTCGCTCTTTATGGATCGCTAAGACCGGTCTTGACGCTCAGCAGACCAATATGGACGTTATCTCCAACAACCTGGCTAACGTTAGCACCAACGGTTTTAAACGTTCGCGCGCGGTGTTCGAAGATTTGATGTATCAGACCATGCGCCAGCCTGGCGCACAGTCTTCTGAGCAGACCACGCTGCCGTCAGGCCTGCAGATTGGTACCGGTGTTCGTCCGGTGGCCACCGAGCGCCTGCACAGTCAGGGTAACCTGTCCAAGACCGACAACTCGAAAGATGTGGCGATCAACGGTCAGGGGTTTTTCCAGGTACAAATGCCAGACGGCACGCTGGCCTACACCCGTGACGGTTCGTTTCAGGTGGATCAGAACGGTCAGCTGGTAACCAACGCTGGTTTCCCGGTGCAGCCTGCGATTACCGTACCGGCAAACGCGTTAAGTATTACCGTTGCCCGTGACGGCGTGGTAAGCGTGACGCAGCAGGGTCAGGCAGCACCGGCGCAGGTCGGCCAGCTGACGCTGACCACCTTTATCAACAACTCCGGCCTCGACAGTATCGGTGAGAACCTGTACCAGGAGACGCAGGCGTCCGGTACGCCAACGGAAAGCACACCTGGCCTGAACGGCGCCGGGGTGATCTATCAGGGCTATGTGGAAACTTCAAACGTGAACGTGGCGGAAGAACTGGTCAGCATGATCCAGACGCAGCGCGCGTATGAAATCAACAGCAAGGCGATCAGCACCTCCGACGAGATGCTGCAGAAGCTGTCACAGCTGTAATCCTGACCGACCGGCCAGCGTGAGTTGGCCTCTATAACAGATGAACAAAGGTACTTAATCCGTGGCGAAGCATGTAACTCAAAAGCCTGGACATTGGTTGGTAGCGATGGCGCTGCTAACCCTTAACGGTTGCGCATTAGTTCCCCGTACGGCGCTGGTGGAAGGCGCGACAACGGCCCAGCCGCTGCCCGCTTCGCCGCCCGTCGTTAACGGCTCAATTTTTCAGGGCGTGATGCCGATGAACTACGGCTATCAGCCGCTGTTCGAGGATCGCCGTCCACGTAACATCGGTGACACGTTGACCATTACGCTGCAGGAAAACGTCAGCGCCAGCAAGAGCTCCTCCGCCAACGCCAGCCGCGACGGCAAGAGCACGTTTGGCCTTACCGCCGTGCCGAGCGCGCTGGATGGCCTGTTGGGTGGCAACAAAACCAACCTCGAAGGTTCGGGTACCACCGACTTCGGCGGCAAGGGTGGCGCAACGGCGAACAACACCTTTACCGGCACCATCACCGTGACCGTGATTCAGGTACTGCCAAACGGCAACCTGAAAGTGGTAGGTGAGAAACAGATTGCGATTAATCAGGGCACGGAGTTCATTCGCTTCTCCGGCATTGTTAATCCGCGCACGATTAGCGGTAGCAACACGGTGGTCTCTACCCAGGTGGCCGATGCCCGTATTGAATACGTCGGTAATGGTTATATCAATGAAGCGCAGACCATGGGTTGGCTGCAGCGCTTCTTCCTGAACATCTCACCGATGTAAGAGGTTTGCATGAAAATGAATTTTGTAACGCGTACGTTGTTCTCCCTGCTGCTGGCGTTTTCCACGCTGGCGCAGGCGGACCGCATCCGCGATTTGACCAGCGTGCAGGGCGTGCGCGACAACCAGCTGATCGGCTACGGTCTGGTGGTTGGCCTCGACGGCACCGGTGATCAGACGACACAGACGCCATTTACCACCCAGTCGCTGAACAACATGTTGTCGCAGTTGGGCATTACCGTGCCTGCGGGCACCAACATGCAGCTGAAAAACGTGGCGGCGGTGATGATCACCGCCAAGCTTCCGGCGTTTGGCCGCCAGGGACAGACCATCGACGTAGTGGTCTCTTCCATGGGTAACGCCAAAAGCCTGCGCGGCGGTACGCTGTTAATGACCCCGCTGAAAGGGGTTGATAATCAGGTCTATGCGCTGGCGCAGGGTAACATTCTGGTCGGCGGTGCGGGCGCCTCAGCCGGCGGCAGCAGCGTGCAGGTCAACCAGCTGAACGGCGGTCGTATTAGCGCCGGTGCCACCATTGAGCGTGAAATCGCCAATAACTTCGGCACACAGCAGACCCTGAACCTGCAGCTTAACCAGGAAGATTTCACCATGGCGCAGCGCATTGCTGATGCCATTAACAGCCGCGGCGGTTATGGCTCAGCGGTGCCGCTGGATGCCCGTACCGTGCAGGTGCGTGTTTCGGCTAATAACAGCTCTCAGGTGCGCCTGCTGGCGGAGATTCAGAACATTGATGTCTCGGTGCCGGTAGAAGATGCCAAAGTGATCATCAACTCACGTACCGGCTCGGTGGTAATGAACCGCGAAGTGACGCTGAACACCTGTGCTGTGGCTCAGGGCAACCTGTCAGTCACCGTAAACCAGCAGCAGAATGTCAGCCAACCTGATACGCCGCTGGCCGGTGGTCAGACGGTGGTGACGCCGCAAACACAGATCGATCTGCGTCAGGAAGGCGGCGCACTGCAACGCGTTAACGCCAGTGCCAACCTGAATAACGTGGTGCGCGCCCTGAATGCGCTGGGTGCCACGCCGATGGAACTGATGTCGATTCTGCAATCAATGCAGAGCGCGGGCTGCCTGCGCGCCAAACTGGAAATTATCTGATGAGCAATACACAAACGCTGATGAATGCGGCTTATGACAGCCGCTCACTGAACGACCTGAAACGCGATGCCAGCAAAGATCCCAACGGCAAAGCGTTACAGGTGGCGAAGCAGGTCGAAGGCATGTTTGTGCAGATGATGATGAAAAGTATGCGCGAAGCGCTGCCCAAGGATGGCCTGTTCAACAGCGACTCCACCCGCATGTACACCTCTATGTACGATCAGCAGATGGCACAGCAGATTGGCAACCGCGGGTTAGGGCTGGCGGACGTTATCGTTAAGCAGATGCAGCCAGCTGCCGAACTCGATCCGAAAGCGGGTACCGTACCGATGAAGCTCGACAACTCGGTGGTGCTTAACACGCTGACGCCGATGCCAATGAGTCAGGCACAGGTGCAGGTACAGACGCAGCTGGAGCAGACGGTGCGTCGCGCCGTACCGCGGCTGCCGGTGAAACCGCTGGGCGGTGACAGCAGCGACTTTATCGCCCAGCTGTCGCAGCCAGCGAAAATCGCCAGCGCGCAGAGCGGCATTCCTCACCACCTGATTCTGGCGCAGGCCGCGCTGGAGTCGGGCTGGGGACAACGGCAGATTCTGACCCGCGACGGCCAGCCAAGCTTCAATGTGTTTGGCATCAAAGCGGGCGGCAGCTGGCATGGCGAAACCACCGATATCATGACCACGGAATATGAGCAGGGCGCGGCGAAAAAAGTGCGCGCCTCGTTTCGCGTCTATGGCTCTTATCTCGAAGCGATCACCGATTACGTCAAGCTGCTCAGCAACAATCCGCGCTATGCCGCGGTGACCACCGCGCAGTCGGCGGAGCAGGGCGCGCAGGCGTTGCAGCAGGCGGGTTACGCCACCGATCCGAAGTATGCACAAAAGCTGGTGGGCATGATTCAGCAGTTCAAGCAGATGGGCGAGAAAGTGGTCAAAGCCTACGGCCAGGATATGGGCGATTTATTCTGATTCCCTGCTCAAGTTTTCACTGCGCAGGCCGATAAATTTAGAAGGCCAGGTGGGCGATTCGCCGACTGGCGCAACCTTTTGTTCAATGCCGGTCAACGTTGCCGACAGATAAGGAACTGAAATGTCCAGCTTGATTAACTCCGCCATGAGCGGTTTGAGCGCCGCTCAGTCAGCACTTTCTACCACCAGTAACAACATCACCAACTATACGGTGGCGGGCTACTCACGTCAGACCACTAATCTGGCACAGGCGCAGAGCACGCTCAACGGCAGCGCCTATTATGGCAACGGAGTCACAGTGACCGGTGTAACCCGCGAATATGATGAGTTCATCACCTCGCAGCTGCGTACTGCCAGCAGCCAGAGCAGCGCGGCTGCCACGCAGTACAGCCAGATTTCGAGCATTGACGATCTGTTATCGTCCTCAACGACCAATCTGTCTAAATCACTGCAAACCTTCTTTAAAAACGTCCAGGGCGTGGTCAGCAACGCGGAAGATCCTTCTGCACGTCAGACCCTGCTCAGCAATGCCAGTGGCCTGGTGAATCAGTTCCAGACCTCGGCGCAGTATTTGAATAACCTCGATAACAGCGTTAACACTGATGTGAAGGCAACGGTATCGCAGATCAATGGCTATTCCAGCCAGATTGCTAACCTGAATAAGCAGATTGCTAAGCTGCAGGCGGTTGGCGGCGGCGCAACGCCCAATGCGCTGATGGATCAACGCGACCAGATGGTGAATAGCCTGAATAAATTGGTAGGCGTGACCGTTTCTCAGCAGGACGGCAGTTATAACGTCTCGATGGCTAACGGCATGTCGCTGGTGTCGGGCAGTTCGGTGCAGTCGCTGGTGGCCATGCCTTCCAGCAGCGATCCGGCGCGGATCACCGTTGGCTACGTGGATAACGCCGCGGGCAATGTGCAGATCCCTGAGAAGTTGCTCACCAACGGCTCGCTGGGCGGTCTGCTGGCGTTCCGTTCGCAGGATCTGGACGGCGCACGCAATCAGCTCGGTCAAATTGCTGCCGCCTTTACCACCAAATTCAATGAGCAGCACGCCAAAGGTTTTGACAGCCAGGGCGATGCCGGCACTGACTTTTTTACTATCGGCGGCCCGGAAGCGCTAAATAATACCAAAAATCAGGGCACCGGCATGATGACCGCCAGCTGGAGCAACGCCTCCGCGCTACAGGCATCCAACTATACGGTGAGCCTCGATACCAATAACAACTGGAACGTGACCCGAATGTCAGATGGCGTCAGCGTGACACCAACCGTGACCAGCGGCGCCAGCGGCACTACGCTGAGCTTTGAAGGTCTGGATCTGAACATCACCGGTGATGTGAAAGCCAAAGATAGCTTCCTGGTGAAGCCGGTGGAAAAAGCCATTACCGGTATGTCGGTTGCTATTACGCGTGAATCGGAGATTGCGGCTGCCAGTGAGCCGGGCGGCAAGAGCGATAACCGCAATGCGCAGGCGCTGTTGGGCCTGCAGGATGCGAACCTGGTTAACGGCAATGCCACGCTGACGCAGGCGTATGCCGGTCTGGTGAGCATTGTCGGCAATAAAACCAGCACGCTGGAAACCGCCAGCACTACGCAGGCAAACGTGGTGACCCAGCTGAGCGACCGCCAGCAATCGGTTTCAGGCGTTAACCTCGATGAAGAATATGCCAACCTGACGCGTTATCAGCAGTACTACATGGCGAATGCCCAGGTGCTGAAGACCGCCAGTTCGCTTTTTGATGCACTGATGAGTATTCGTTAATCGGTATTGCCGCTTAACCGCACAGTTTAAGGAACCATCACCATGCGCCTTAGTACCACGATGATTTATGAACAGCAGGTTCGGGGAATTTCTGATTCTCAGTCCTCCTGGCTGAAAACCGGCGAGCAGTTGGCTACCGGCAAACGCGTTAACAATCCTTCTGACGATCCTGTCGCGGCTTCGCGGGCGGTGGTGCTGTCACAAACGCAGGCGAGGGATGCCCAGTACACCACGTCGCGCTCTTTTGCGACGCAGAGCCTGTCACTGGAAGAGAACACGCTGGCAGGCGTTACCGGTGCGGTGACCAGCGCACAGGAGCAGATCGTCCTTGGCTCCACCGGTACGCTAAGCGATGGCGATCGCGCTTCGGTTGCCACCCGTCTGGAAGGTATTCGCAATCAGCTACTCAACCTGGCAAACAGTAAAGATGGCAGCGGCCGTTATATGTTCGCCGGTTATAAAACCGACGCCGCGCCGTTTGCCGCTGACGCTACCGGCGATATTGCTTATAACGGCGGCACTAACGCTATAACGCAGAAAGTTGACGCCAGCCGCACCATGACCATAGGCCATACCGGCGACGATGTTTTCACCTCAATCCCCAGCAATGCCAAAAAAGAGCCAGACGGCAGCGCCAGTGAGACCAACCTGTTCAAAATGCTCGACAGCGCCATTAGCGCGTTGCGCACGCCGCTCGCCAGTGCCGATGATGCTACAAAGACAGCGGTTTCCGCCGCAATGGATAAAACCAACCGCGGACTAAGCAATTCGCTGAACAACGTGCTGAGCGTGCGTTCTGAAATCGGTACGCAGCTTACTGAACTGGATACGCTGGACTCTCAGGCGGGTGACCGCAGCGTGATTTATGAAGCGCAGAGGGGCAATCTGGAGGATGCAGATCCGGCTGCAACGATCTCTAAGTACACCATGCAGCAGACCGCGCTGCAGGCGGCCTATAAAACCTTTACCGATATGTCCGCATTGTCATTGTTTAAGCTGAACTCCTGAAAATAACTCTTTGAGCGTACTTTAACCGGGTGCGCTCAGTTTTTCCCGCGGTCTGCTGGTCAGCCCGCGGGATTTTTTTTGCTTAATTTTCAGGTTCGGCTCAGCGTTGCAATCAGCAAGTAGCACCACGCCGGTTGCTACAGAGAAGTGACAGGGCGAGTGGGCAGACGCCTGTCACGGCTGTATGGCAGAGCCAGCTTGTCGTATGCAGGTTATACGCAGCGCCTTAGCGTTATGCAGGCATAAAAAAAGCCCCGCCGAAGCGGGGCTTTTTAACGCGTTCAGTACGCTTACGGACGTGTCGCAGGTGCAGTCGCGTGATGCGTAGCGGAATGACCGCCAGCTGCGCCTTTGCCTTCGAAGTCGTAAGCTGGACGCTGCCAGTCGCTCTGACGCACAGGCTCTGGCTGCCAGGCCGGTGCCGGTGCTTTGGTCATCGGCGCGGTAGCGTGGAGCTTGAAGCTGGTGGCCGCAACGGCGGTGTTAACCGGCTCATCGCGGGCCGGAACCGGCGCATGCGGCTCGGTCACTACCGGTGCTTCAGTAGCGGCGACAGGCGCAGCCAGCACTTCTTCAACCTGCTGCTCAACGCGTGAGGAAACGTCAGCGGCACTCTGCTGAGCAACGTCGCTGGCGGTAGCCTGCGGCTGTTCAGCTGCTGATGCAACCGGCTGGGTTTCAGCCACCGGTGCTTCAGCGGCGGATGCGCTGTTCACATCAGCGGGCTCGGCCTGCGCGGCGATGGTCTGCGCGGTGGCTTCGTCAGCAGCGGAAATCACTGAAGGCTGCTCATTGACCGGTGCATCGATAGCGGCGGTCTCTTCAGCTGCCACGACGGGTACAAGGGTTTCAACCTGCGGCTCAGCCTGTTTTACCGGCTCAGCTTCTGCTACTGCAACCGGTAAGGCGTCAGTAGCAGGTAGCGCAACGGCTGCGGCGGTCTCTTCTGCCTGGTAATCAGGCGTGCTGTGCTGCTCAACCTGCTGAGCGGGCTCATCTGCCTGCGCAACCGGATAGCTAATCCACACTTTACCTGATGCCATTTCTGGTGAAGCGGCAGCCACGGTAACTGGCATTGGCGACTGACCAGGGTAACGCTCATCGCGATAGCGACGACGACGTTGACCACTGACACGCAGATGACGCGGTGAACGGCGTGAACGGCGTGGCATGTTCGTGCTTTCACGGTTGTCCTCGTCCTGCACGTCCGGCGTTGGCATCTCCTGCTCAGCGTCAGATGCAACTGACTCAGCGGCTGCAGTTGCAGCGGCCTCTGCTTCAGCTGCTTCAGCGGCAAGCTCGGCGGCATTAAGCACGCGAACTTTCTGGCTCAGCTGACGTGGCTTACGACGCGTCATCACCTGAACCTGCTCTTCCTGCATCGCTTCGCTATCAACGATTTCAGGTTCGGCTTCGGCAACAACCGGCTGCTGTACTTTCTCCGCATCCTGCTGCAGGCGTTTTTCTTCCTGACGACGGCGCTGGCGCTCGGCACGCTGTTCACGACGCTGCTGCTGCTGCTGCTCTTCACGCTGCTTACGCGCTTCTTCGCTCAGCGGTGCTGACGGCGTTTCATCACGGGCTTCGACCTGCGCTGGCTGTTGACGACGGCCATTACGGCGATTGTCATCACGGGCTTCACGTGGCTCACGCGCTTCGCGAGGTTCACGCGGCTCGCGTGCTTCGCGCGGTTCACGGCCTTCACGAGTCTGTTCGCCGTTGCGATCGCGCTGCATGCGCTCATTGCGGTCGCCGCGGTCGCCTCGGTCGTTGCGGTCATTACGATCGCGACGTGGATTACGACGATTGTTGTTGCGGCGCTCGGTATTGCGCTGCGGCTCGCTGCTTTCTGTTGTTGAGGCGGTAGCCACTTCTTCAGCCGCTGGCTGCTCAGCAGGTTTCGCGCTCTCTTCACTACCAAACAGCTTTTTCAGGCCGCCCATCAGGCGACTCATAAAGCCACCCTGATGTGTGCTGGCAGGTGCAGCCGATTTTTGTGGCTCAGCAACCACAACCGCTGGCGCCGGGGCTTCAGTGACCGCAGGCGCTTCAACCGGCGCAGGCGGTGCATCAGACATCACAAACGCGGCCAGAGCCGGTTGCTCCGGACGACGACGCTCAGCGTGCTCTTCATCTGACGGCATCGCCATTTCGGCTTCATGTAGCTTCGGCAGGTGATAGCTAAGGGTCTGTGTCTCTTCGCCTTTACGCACGCGCAGTACAGAATAGTGCGGGGTTTGCATCTGGTCGTTTGGCACGATAATCGCGCGCACGCCGCCCTGACGCTTCTCAATGGCGCTTACTGCGTCACGCTTTTCATTCAGCAGGTAAGAGGCAACCTGAACCGGGACAATAGCGTGAACTTCTTTGGTGTTCTCCTTCAGCGCTTCTTCTTCAATCAGGCGCAGAATCGAGAGCGACAGCGATTCGTTGTCACGAATGGTGCCGGTGCCGCTACAGCGTGGGCAAACATGGTGACTGGATTCGCCCAGCGACGGGCTGAGACGCTGACGTGACATCTCCAGCAGGCCGAAACGTGAGATGTGGCCGATCTGAATACGGGCACGATCCTGGCGAACCGCTTCACGCAGGCGATTTTCCACCGCGCGTTGATGGCGAACCGGCGTCATGTCGATGTAGTCGATTACGATCAGGCCGCCAAGGTCACGCAAACGCAGCTGGCGAGCAATTTCGTCGGCTGCTTCCAGGTTGGTATTAAAGGCGGTCTCTTCGATATCGCCGCCGCGGGTAGCACGCGCGGAGTTGATGTCGATAGCGGTTAACGCTTCGGTGGTGTCGATAACGATTGAGCCACCTGATGGCAGGCGCACTTCACGCTGGAAGGCGGACTCAATCTGCGACTCAATTTGATAGTGGCTGAACAGCGGAATTTCACCGGTGTAGAGTTTGATTTTGCTGCTGAAATCGGGGCGGCCCAGCGCGGCAATATGCTGGCGAGCCAGTTCGAGCACTTTTGGGTTATCGATCAGGATTTCGCCGATGTCCTGGCGCAGATAATCACGGAAGGCACGGACAATCACGTTGCTTTCCTGATGGATCAGGAAGGGCGCTGGACGGCTCTCGGCCGCTTTTTTGATCGCTTCCCAGTGCTTCATACGGAAGCTGAGGTCCCACTGCAGCGCTTCGGCTGATTTGCCGACGCCCGCGGTGCGCACGATCAAACCCATGCCTTCAGGCAGTTCCAGGGCGGAGAGCGCTTCTTTCAATTCGGTGCGATCGTCACCTTCGATACGGCGTGAAATACCGCCAGCACGAGGATTATTAGGCATCAGAACCAGATAACTGCCTGCCAGGCTGATAAAGGTGGTTAAGGCCGCGCCTTTATTACCACGTTCTTCTTTATCGATCTGAACAATAACTTCCTGACCTTCACGCAGCACGTCTTTGATATTTGGACGGCCATGGGCGTTGTAGTTAGCAGGGAAGTAATCGCGGGAAATCTCTTTTAAAGGCAGGAAGCCGTGACGCTCAGCGCCGTAATCAACAAACGCGGCTTCAAGGCTGGGTTCAATGCGGGTGATTTTACCTTTGTAGATGTTGGCTTTTTTCTGTTCGTGCCCTGGACTTTCGATATCCAGATCGTAGAGACGTTGTCCATCAACCAGTGCGACCCGCAACTCTTCCTGCTGAGTTGCGTTAATTAACATTCTTTTCATCGTAACTTACTCGTTATTCTTACATGAGTGACAAAGCTACGGGCATGGTAACGCTGGACGAGAGTAAACCGGTGGCCCCGTGTCTCATTGCAAGGCCGTCAACCTCACGGTTGTCGCCAGCTCCAGGGGCGCAAAATCGGCAGCCTGCTTTTTAAGTTAAAAAAACAGCGCTTCTGAGGGAAAGGCTACTGAACTGCACCAGAAAAAGCATATCCCGTCTAATCGTCCAGGCTGCAACCCGCAGCCCGCTAAGTGCCTGATTTAACATTACGTCTTACGCCATTGCTGCGTGTATGTTCAATCCGGCTAAATTATTATTTCGCTATTATCTTCGCTCTTAATTGCGAGCGAAAAGCATTAGCATTATTCCATTGCTAACCTTGTTATAGCAAGGTGACTTTTATCGGTATGTGAAGTTTATTGCTGCTTAATGCACTTATTTTGCAGGGCTTTCCCGCAAACCGCATAAAATCCGGGCTTTTATCAGGCGTGACGCCAACCAGGAAAAAGCTCAAGCCAGAAAAAGAGGTGGCGCTCTGCACGGTCCCTATTTAGAATCGCCGCCATGAAAACGAATCCTCCCGCGGTACAAATCGTTGCTATTTCTGCTGATGAAGCAGGGCAGCGTATCGATAACTTTTTGCGCACTCAGTTAAAAGGTGTGCCCAAAAGCATGATTTATCGCATTTTGCGTAAAGGCGAAGTGCGGGTGAATAAAAAACGCATCAAACCTGAATATAAGCTGGTGGCGGGCGACGAAATTCGCATTCCACCGGTTCGGGTTGCCGAACGTGATGAGCAGACCGTTTCGCCGAAGCTGGCGAAAGTGGCCTCGCTGGCCGACGCTATCCTTTATGAGGATGACTGGATTCTGGTGATGAACAAGCCTTCCGGCACCGCGGTGCATGGTGGCAGCGGATTGAGCTTTGGTGTCATTGAAGGCTTGCGTGCGCTGCGTCCTGAAGCGCGTTTCCTTGAGCTGGTGCATCGCCTTGATCGCGACACTTCTGGCGTGCTGCTGGTGGCAAAAAAACGCTCGGCGCTGCGTTCCCTGCATGAGCAACTGCGTGAGAAGGGCATGCAGAAGGATTATCTGGCGCTGGTCCGCGGCAGCTGGCCGTCGCATTTGAAAGTGGTACAGGCGCCGCTGCTGAAAAATATTTTACAAAGCGGCGAACGCGTGGTGCGGGTGAACAGCGAAGGTAAGCCTTCAGAAACACGCTTTAAAGTGGAAGAGCGCTATGCGCATGCCACGCTGGTGAAAGCGAGTCCGGTTACCGGCAGAACGCATCAGATTCGTGTCCATACGCTGCATGCCGGTCATCCCATCGCTTTTGATGACCGTTATGGTGAACAGGAGTTTGATCGCCAACTGGCCACTACCGGTCTGAATCGGCTTTTTCTGCATGCCGCCGCGCTGACGTTTACCCATCCTAACAGTGGTGAAGTCATGCGTATGGAAGCGCCGCTCGATGAGCGCCTGAAGCAGTGCCTGAAAGTATTACGCCAGCAGGCACAGTAATGAGCAGGGGCTGCGGCCCCGCTTAATCGTTTAATAACGGATTAATGCCCACCTCACGCAGTAGTTCACCCAACGCAATCAGCGGCAGTCCAATCAGCGTATTCGGGTCACGCCCTTCAAGCTTTTCAAATAACGCAATGCCCAGACCTTCACATTTAAAACTACCTGCGCACTGCAACGGTTGCTCTTTACGGACGTAGCCAGCAATTTCTGCCGCTGACAACGCGCGAAAATGCACGGTAAAGGGTTCACAGATGACCTTATAGCGGTGCGTAGCAGCATGGCTGATGGCCAGGCCAGTATAAAAGGTGATCGCCTGCCCGCTGGCATCAGCCAGCTGCTGACGCGCACGCGCCTCGCTATGCGGTTTACCGATGATGCGGCCATTGATCACACAAACCTGATCGGAACCGATGATCCAGTGATCGGGATAGGTCGCCGCCAGCGCCTGCGATTTGGCCAACGCCAGACGCTGCACCAGCGCAGCCGCGGTTTCGTCGGGGAAGGGCGTTTCATCCACCTCGGGCGCAGCACATATAAAAGGCAGCTCGAGTTTAGCTAATAGCGCCTTGCGAAATGGCGAAGTTGAAGCAAGTATTAATGGTGTCATCTTTTTTTCACGAATATATAGCGTATCGGGTAAAGGCATTTTAAACTGTGCGCCGCACCGGATGCGAATATTGGCTGAAAGATGCTGTTTAACGGCCTTTTTCTTTGACTCTCTAACGTTACAAAGTTAATATGCGCGCCCTATGCAAAAGGTAAAATTACCCCTGACACTTGATCCGGTTCGCACCGCTCAAAAACGCCTCGATTATCAAGGCATTTACACCTCTCAACAGGTGGAGCGTGTTGCCGACTCAGTTGTTAGTGTGGACAGTGATGTGGAATGTGACATGACATTCGCGGTGGACAATCAACGTCTGGCCGTTCTGAAAGGAACTGCTGATGTGGATGTCACGCTGTCTTGTCAGCGCTGTAATCAGCCTTTCGCACATCATGTTCACGTCTCGTATTGTTTCAGTCCTGTCGTCACCGACGAACAGGCAGAAGCACTGCCGGAAGCGTACGAACCGATTGAGGTCAACGAGTTTGGTGAAATCAATCTGTTGGCAACGGTTGAGGATGAAATTATTCTCGCCCTGCCGGTCGTTCCGGTTCATGATTCTGAACACTGTGAAGTGTCCGACGCGGACATGGTTTTTGGCAAACTGCCTGCAGAGGCGGAAAAACCAAATCCATTTGCCGTATTAGCCAGTTTAAAGCGTAAGTAATAGGAGTAAGGTCCATGGCCGTACAACAGAATAAACCAACCCGTTCAAAACGTGGCATGCGTCGTTCGCACGATGCTCTGACCACCGCCGCTCTTTCCGTAGACAAAGTTTCAGGCGAAACTCATCTGCGTCACCACATCACTGCGGATGGTTACTACCGCGGTCGCAAGGTTATCGCTAAGTAATACTTGCGGCTTCGCAAGGCGATACTTTGACACGTTTGACCCTGGCTATCGACGCCATGGGCGGGGACTTCGGTCCTTGCGTGACGGTGCCTGCTGCATTGCAGGCACTGGCCTCTCATACGCAGCTGTATCTTCTTCTGGTCGGCAATCCCGACAACATCACGCCATTACTCGCTAAAGCTGATTCTGCCATTTTGGCGCGTCTGCGGGTTATTCCTGCCGAATCGGTTATCGCCAGTGATGCCAAACCTGCTCAGGCTGTACGTCAAAGCCGCGGTAGCTCTATGCGTATTGCGCTGGAGCTGGTGAAAGAGGGGCAGGCCGCCGCCTGCGTCAGCGCCGGAAATACCGGTGCGCTGATGGGGCTGGCAAAAATGATTTTAAAGCCGCTGGAAGGAATTGATCGTCCGGCGTTGATGTCGGTGCTTCCTCATCAACATCATGGCAAAACCGTTGTGCTCGATTTGGGCGCCAACGTCGGTTCTGACAGCGAAATGCTGGTACAGTTTGCCGTGATGGGCGCAGTCATGGCCGAAGAAGTACTGGCCATTACACAGCCGCGCGTGGCGCTGCTTAACATTGGCCAGGAAGAGACCAAAGGGCTGGAGAGCATTCGTGCCGCCGCGGAGGTACTCAAAACGGCACCCGGCATCAATTATGTCGGCTATCTGGAAGGCAACGATTTGCTGACCGGTAAATGTGACGTTCTGGTCTGTGATGGTTTCATCGGCAACGTCACGTTGAAAACCATGGAAGGCGTTGTGCGCATGTTTCTTTCGCTGCTGAAGTCGCGCGAAGGCGAAAAACGGGCGTGGTGGGCAAAATGGCTTGGGCGCTGGATTAAACGGCGTCTGATGGCGCGTTTTGGCCACCTTAACCCCGATCGGTATAATGGCGCTTGCCTGTTAGGATTGCGCGGGACGGTGATTAAAAGCCACGGCGCTGCGAATCAGCAGGCGTTCGCCGTTGCTATTGAACAGGCAGAGCAGGCGGTGCGTGGGCAGCTTCCGGACAGGATTGCCGCGCGCCTGAAAGCGGTATTAGTCAGGAGTGATTAAGCGTACATGTATACGAAAATAATCGGTACGGGCAGCTACTTGCCCGCTCAGGTGCGGACCAACGCCGATCTGGAAAAGATGGTTGAAACGTCCGATGAGTGGATCGTCACCCGCACCGGCATTCGCGAGCGTCGCGTTGCTGCACCTGATGAGAACGTGGCAACCATGGGCTTTGCCGCTGCTGAACGCGCACTGGAAATGGCCGGTATCGATAAAAAAGATATCGGTTTGATTGTGGTTGCTACCACATCATCCAGCCACGCTTTTCCAAGTTCAGCCTGCATGATCCAGCAACAGCTGGGCATTGAGGATTGCGCCGCTTTCGATTTGGCGGCCGCCTGTGCAGGTTTTACCTATGGATTAAGCGTTGCCGATCAGTTCATCAAAAACGGCGCGGTGAAATATGCACTGGTTATCGGTGCTGATGCATTAACCCGCACGTTAGATCCTGAAGATCGCGGCACCATCATTCTGTTCGGTGACGGCGCGGGCGCGGTGGTATTAGGTGCCAGCGAAGAGCCAGGCATCATCTCTACGCATCTCCACGCTGATGGCCGCTACGGTGAGCTGCTGTCGCTGACCTATCAGGATCGTTCACAGCAGGATCAGCCTTCCTACCTGAAAATGTCGGGCAACGAAGTGTTCAAAGTTGCGGTAACGGAACTGGCGCACGTGGTTGATGAAACGTTGCAGGCCAACAACCTCGAACGCGAAGCGCTTGACTGGCTGGTACCGCATCAGGCTAACCTACGCATTATCAGCGCCACCGCACGTAAGCTCGGTATGGGCATGGATAAAGTCGTGGTGACGCTGGATCGTCATGGCAATACTTCTGCGGCCTCTGTGCCGGCAGCCTTCGATGAAGCGGTTCGCGATGGACGTATTCAGCGCGGACAGCTGGTGCTGCTGGAAGCCTTCGGTGGTGGTTTCACCTGGGGCTCAGCGCTGGTTCGTTTTTAATCAACAGGAACTGAAAATGACGCAATTTGCTATGGTATTTCCAGGTCAGGGTTCACAAACCCTGGGTATGCTGGCAGAACTGGCCGCGGAAAACCCGCTGATTGAGCAGACCTTTAAGGACGCTTCCACGGCCCTGGGTTACGATTTGTGGCAGCTGGTTCAGCAAGGTCCAGCCGAAGAGCTGAATAAAACCTGGCAGACCCAGCCTGCACTTCTCGCGGCCTCTGTTGCTATTTTTCGTCTCTGGCAGGAGAAGGGCGGCAAGCAGCCGTTGATGATGGCTGGCCATAGCCTGGGTGAATACTCGGCGCTGGTATGTGCGGGCGTGATCGACTTTGCCGAAGCGGTGAAGTTGGTTGAGCTGCGCGGTAAACTGATGCAGGAAGCCGTGCCTGAAGGCACTGGCGCCATGCAGGCGATTATCGGACTGAACGATGATGCGGTCCGCCAGGCGTGTGAAGCGTCTGCGCAGGGCCAGGTTGTCTCGCCGGTTAACTTCAATTCGCCGGGCCAGGTGGTCATTGCCGGGAATAAAGAAGCGGTTGAGCGTGCCGGTATTGCCTGTAAAGCCGCAGGCGCCAAGCGTGCACTGCCGCTTCCGGTCAGCGTGCCTTCGCACTGCGCCTTGATGAAACCTGCTGCCGATAAGCTGGCGCAGGCGCTGGAAAACATTACCTTCAGCGCACCCCAGTTCCCGGTGGTGAATAACGTTGACGTCATCTGTGAAACCTCGCCAGAGGCGATTCGCAGTGCACTGGTGCGTCAGCTTTATAGCCCGGTACGCTGGACCGAGTGCGTTGAATATATGGCAGCGCAGGGCGTTTCATCGTTACTGGAAGTAGGCCCAGGCAAAGTGTTAACCGGTCTGACCAAACGCATTGTGGATACCCTGACGGCTGCTGCTGTGAACGATCCAGCCAGTCTGTCAGCGGCGCTTGAGCAAGCATAAGAGGATAAACATGAGCTTCGAAGGAAAAATCGCGCTGGTTACCGGTGCAAGTCGCGGCATTGGTCGTGCAATTGCAGAAACACTGGTCGCCCGTGGCGCTAAAGTGATCGGCACCGCGACCAGCCAGAGCGGCGCAGATGCCATCAGCGCTTACCTGGGTTCGCAGGGCAAAGGCCTGATGCTGAACGTCACCGATAGCGCATCAATCGAAAGCGTACTGGAAAATGTTCGTGCTGAATTTGGCGAAGTGGACATTTTGGTCAATAATGCAGGCATCACACGTGATAATTTATTGATGCGTATGAAGGAAGATGAGTGGCAGGATATCCTGAACACCAATCTGACCTCTGTTTTCCGCCTGTCCAAGGCGGTGATGCGTGCAATGATGAAAAAACGTGTGGGCCGTATCATTACCATCGGTTCCGTTGTTGGAACCATGGGAAATGCTGGCCAGACAAACTACGCTGCAGCTAAAGCGGGTTTGATTGGTTTCAGTAAGTCGCTGGCGCGCGAAGTGGCGTCACGTGGCATTACCGTTAACGTCGTGGCACCGGGTTTCATTGAAACTGACATGACGTTAGCACTGACGGAAGATCAACGTGCCGGTATCCTGGCAGAAGTGCCAGCCGGTCGTCTCGGTGCGGCGCAAGAAATCGCCAACGCCGTTGCATTTTTAGCCTCTGATGAGGCCGCGTACATCACTGGTGAGACGCTGCACGTCAATGGCGGAATGTATATGGTCTGATAATTGCGAAAACTATTTGCGTTATTCACGGTAAAAGCCGCAAAATAGCGCAAAATCGTGGTTTGACCAGCCGGGATTTAGTTGCATCTTTTTCAACATTTTATACACTACGAAAACCATCGCGAAAGCGAGTTTTGATAGGAAATTTAATAGTATGAGCGACATCGAAGCACGCGTTAAGAAAATCATCAGCGAGCAGCTGGGCGTTAAGTCGGAAGAAGTTGTTAACACGGCCTCTTTTGTAGAAGATCTGGGCGCTGATTCTCTTGATACCGTTGAGCTGGTAATGGCTCTGGAAGAAGAGTTCGACACTGAGATTCCAGACGAAGAAGCAGAAAAAATCACTACCGTTCAATCTGCGATCGACTACATCAACTCGCATCAGGCCTGATCAAGGCTTACTGAACACCATCAGGCGGTCACTTTGACCGCCTGAATTTTATGTCCCTTCTGTTATCGTGTTAACTTTCCCTCCCTGGAGGACGAACGTGTCTAAGCGTCGTGTAGTTGTGACCGGTCTTGGCATGTTGTCTCCTGTCGGCAATACCGTAGAGTCTACCTGGAGTGCTCTCCTTGCCGGTCAGAGTGGCATCAGCCCAATCGACTATTTCGATACTAGTGCCTACGCAACGCGCTTTGCTGGCTTAGTAAAGAATTTTAATTGTGAGGATTTCATCTCGCGCAAAGATCAGCGCAAGATGGACGCCTTCATTCAGTATGGCGTGGTTGCCGGTATGCAGGCGATGCAGGATTCCGGTCTTGAAGTGACCGAGGAAAATGCAGACCGTATCGGCGCAGCAATCGGCTCGGGCATTGGCGGCCTCGGTTTGATCGAAGAGAACCATGCTTCTCTGGTCAACGGCGGCCCGCGCAAAATCAGTCCTTTCTTTGTGCCTTCAACCATTGTCAACATGGTGGCCGGTCATTTGACCATCATGTACGGACTGAGAGGTCCCAGCATCTCGATTGCGACGGCCTGTACGTCGGGCGTGCATAACATCGGTCACGCGGCACGCATTATCGCCTATGGCGATGCAGATGTGATGCTGGCGGGCGGCGCTGAGAAAGCCAGCACGCCTTTGGGCATGGGCGGCTTTGGTGCTGCACGCGCGCTTTCCACCCGCAACGACAATCCGCAAGCGGCCAGTCGTCCATGGGATAAAGATCGCGATGGTTTCGTGCTCGGTGATGGTGCTGGCATTTTAATGCTGGAAGAGTACGAGCACGCGAAAAAGCGCGGCGCAAAAATCTACGCAGAACTGGTCGGTTTTGGCATGAGCAGCGATGCATATCACATGACTTCACCGCCAGAAGATGGCGCCGGTGCGGCACTGGCTATGACAAACGCATTGAAAGATGCGCAGCTCAATGCTGAGCAGATTGGCTATGTCAACGCCCACGGCACCTCAACACCAGCCGGTGATAAAGCAGAAGCGCGCGCGGTCAAAACCGTGTTTGGCGCGGCTGCACAGACGGTCATGGTGAGTTCGACCAAATCGATGACCGGCCATCTGCTGGGTGCAGCGGGCGCGGTTGAGTCGATTTACTCGATCCTCGCCCTGCGCGACAAAGCGATTCCGCCAACCATCAACCTGGATAATCCAGATGAAGGCTGCGATCTCGATTTTGTTCCGCATACCGCGCGCCAGGTCAGCGATCTGGAATACACGCTGTGTAATTCGTTCGGTTTCGGCGGCACCAACGGCTCGCTGATTTTCCGCAGAGTGTAAAACGTTAACGCGTTATCAAGGCCCGCTTAGCGGGCCTTTTTCATATTATGACCAGCACTTTATTTTTCGGAATCACCTCATGACCTGGATAAATGGCAAACCGCAAGCCACACTGGCCGCCAACGATCGGGCAGTCCAGTTTGGTGACGGCAGTTTCTCTACCGCCCGGATCAAGGCGGGCAAGGTTCAGCTGCTTACGGCACATCTGCAGCGGCTACGTCTGGGCTGCGAACGGCTGCTGATTGAGGGATGTGACTGGGCGGCGCTGGAACAGGAGATGTGCACGCTGGCAGCGACGACGCAGGATGCGGTGCTGAAAGTCATTATCAGCCGCGGTGCTGGCGGTCGGGGTTACAGCCCGGCCGGTTGTCAGCAGCCGACGCGTATTCTGACGCTCTCCACCTTACCGGCGCATTACCTGCCGTTGCAGCAGCAGGGCGCCTGCCTCGTCACCAGCCCGGTTCAGCTGGCACGTAATCCACTGCTGGCGGGTATCAAACACCTTAACCGGCTGGAGCAGGTGTTGATTCGCGCACGGCTTGAGCAGACGGGCGCTGACGAAGCGCTGGTGCTTGACACCCAAGGTGTGGTGGTGGAATGCTGTGCGGCTAATTTATTCTGGCGAGAAGGCGAGCAGGTATTTACCCCTTCCATCGCGCATGCCGGCGTCGATGGCGTAATGCGTCAGCATCTGCTGTCGGTCATGGCGCAGATGTCGCTGGATTGTCAGATTGTGGAAGTGATGCCCGGGCGGTTGAAAGCCGCCGATGAAGTCTGGATCTGCAACGCCCTGATGCCGATTTTGCCGGTGCGGCAGATAGACGATACACATTATGCATCACGCCAGTTTTATCATTTGCTTGCAGCTTGCTGTTATCAGGATCTTTTATGACCAGGAAAACGCGCGTCATCAGTGCGCTCATCGTGATTATCGCCGCCGCCGCGGCCTGGAGCTATTGGCAGATTACGTCGCTTGCCACCAGCCCGCTGACCCTTTCGCAGGAGAAAATCTACACGCTGCCTGCCGGGAGCGGCCGCGTCGTGCTGGAAGCACAGCTGGAAAGTCAGCACATCATTAAAAAAAGCGTGTGGTTCGGTGCGTTGCTGAAGCTGGAACCCGAGCTGGCTAATTTCAAGGCGGGTACCTATCGCCTGACGCCCGGAATGAACGTCCGTCAATTGTTGCAACTGTTGGCCAGCGGCAAAGAGGCGCAGTTTCCACTGCGGCTGGTAGAGGGCAATAAGCTTAGCGAGTGGCTGGCTCAGCTGCGCGCCGCACCCTATATCAAACACACATTAAGCGACGACCAGGCCAGCACACTGGCGGCCGCGCTGAAAACCGATCCCGATCGTCTTGAGGGCTGGTTTTATCCCGATACCTGGCTTTACACCGCTAACACTACCGACGTTGCGCTGCTGCAACGCGCGCATGCACGCATGACAAAAGTGGTGGATGATATCTGGCAGCATCGGGCGGATAACCTGCCTTACGATTCGCCGAACGCGCTGGTGACCATGGCGTCGATTATCGAGAAAGAGACCGCAGTGGCCGAAGAACGCAACAAAGTGGCTTCGGTATTTATTAATCGCCTGCGTATTGGCATGCGGCTGCAAACCGATCCCACGGTAATTTACGGTATGGGAAAAAGCTATGCCGGCACGCTGACGCGCAAGGATCTTGATACCGCTACCGCCTGGAACACCTATGTGATCAACGGCCTGCCGCCGGGACCAATTGCCATGCCGAGCCAGGCCTCACTGGAGGCGGCGGCGCACCCGCTGAAAACTAATTTTCTCTATTTTGTCGCCGACGGTAAGGGCGGGCATACCTTTACCACCAATCTTGCCGATCACAATCGTGCGGTGCAGGCCTGGCGTCTGACAATGAAGGATAAGAATGAAAAGTAACTTTATCGTAATTGAAGGACTGGAAGGCGCCGGGAAAACCACCGCGCGTGACTGCGTGGTGCGCGTGCTGAACCAGCATGGCATCAGTGATGTGGTCTTCACGCGCGAGCCGGGCGGCACGCCGCTGGCGGAGAAATTACGCGAGCTGGTAAAGCAGGGCATTGAAGGCGAGCAGGTGACCGATAAAGCGGAGCTACTGATGCTTTATGCGGCACGCGTGCAACTGGTCGAGACGGTGATCAAACCGGCGCTGGCACGTGGCGCGTGGGTAATAGGCGATCGTCACGATCTCTCCTCGCAGGCGTATCAGGGCGGCGGACGCGGCCTGGACAACCAGTTAATGGCCAGCTTACGCGCCACGGTGCTGGGCGATTTTCAACCCGATCTGACGCTCTATCTCGACGTTACGCCAGAGATTGGCTTGACCCGTGCCCGTGCCCGCGGCGCACTGGATCGCATCGAGCAGGAATCACTGCAGTTCTTTGAACGCACGCGCCAGCGCTACCTTGAGCTGGCCGCTGACGATGCTCGCATCCGCACCATTGACGCCACGCAATCGCTGGAAAAAGTGACATTGTCACTTGAGCAGGCCGTTACGCGCTGGCTGGCTGAGCAATCTGCATGAGTTGGTATCCGTGGCTGAACCAGCCTTACCGGCAAATTGTCGCCCAACTGCAGGCGGGCCGCGGGCACCATGCGCTGTTGATCTCTGCGCTGCCGGGCATGGGGGATGAGGCGCTGGTCTGGGGCATCAGCCGCTGGTTAATGTGTCAGCGCCCTGATGGCCTGAAAAGCTGCGGTGAATGCCACGGCTGCCAGTTGATGATGGCCAGTACTCATCCTGACTGGTACCGGCTGGAAGCGGAAAAAGGCAAAAGCTCGCTGGGCATTGATGCAGTCAGAGCGGTAAATGAAAAGCTCTACAACTTTGCCCAACAGGGCGGCGCCAAGATTGTCTGGTTGCCCGACGCGGCGCAGCTGACAGAGGCTGCCGCTAATGCCCTGTTGAAAACCCTGGAAGAGCCACCGGCCAAAACCTGGTTTTTTCTTAGCTGTCGCGAGCCATCGCGCCTGCTGGCTACCATTCGTAGCCGCTGCCTGAGCTGGCCGCTGTTGCCCCCGGATGAAGCACAAAGCCAGGCCTGGCTGGCCAGGCAGCAGGAAGTGGCACCGGAGGCCGCCCTGACGGCGCTGCGGCTCTCTGCCGGTGCGCCTGGCGCGGCACTGACCCTGCTGGAGGCGCGTAGCTGGCAGGCGCGTAACGGTCTGTGTGACGCGCTGTCTGACGCTATCCAGCACGACATTATGCGGTTACTGCCGCTGCTGAATCATGACGATCATGCCCAGCGGCTGGCGTGGTTAATCAGCCTGTTAGTGGATGCGCTGAAATGGCAGCAGGGTGCAGGTGAGTTTATCAGCAACTGCGATCGTCAGGCGCTGGTCGCTTCGCTGGCCGGACAAATGCCCGCCAGTGCGCTAACCGCCAGCCTGCAGGAATGGACGCGCTGCCGCGATCGGCTGCTACAGATCAACGCGGTCAATCGCGAACTGCTGCTGACTGAACAATTATTGAACTGGAGCCTGCGGCTGAAGCCCGCACGCACCGGCTAAACCAAAGAGAGCAATTATGTTTTTAGTGGATTCTCACTGTCATCTCGACGGCCTGGACTATGAAAAGTTGCACACCGATCTGGACGATGTAGTGGCGAAAGCCGCCGCGCGTGATGTGAAGTTTATGCTGGCCATCTCCACCACCTTACCTGGTTTCAAAGCGATGAAGCCGCTGATTGGCGATCGGCCAAATATTGCGCTCTCCTGTGGCGTACATCCGCTCAACCAGGAAGAGACATACGATTTTGCTGAGCTGCGTGCGCTGGCGGCCGATCCGCGCGTGGTGGCAATGGGCGAAACCGGCCTTGATTACCACTATCAGCCGGAAACGAAAGCGCGCCAGCAGGCGTCATTCCGTGAGCATATCCGTGTTGGCCGCGACCTGAATAAGCCAGTTATTGTGCACACCCGCGACGCGCGTGAAGACACGCTGGCGATTTTGCGGGAAGAGCAGGTGGAAGGATGCGGGGGGGTGCTGCACTGCTTTACCGAAGATCGCGCCACCGCCGCCACCCTGCTGGATATGGGGTTCTACATCTCATTTTCCGGCATCGTGACCTTCCGCAATGCCGAAAGCCTGCGTGACGCTGCGCGCTATGTGCCGCTGGATCGGATGCTGGTGGAAACTGATTCACCTTATCTGGCGCCGGTGCCGTATCGCGGCAAAGAAAACCAGCCGGCTTATACGCGTGATGTGGCGGAATACATGGCAGTGCTGAAAGGGGTGGATATCGAGACGCTGGCGGCAGCGACCACGCAGAACTTCTCCACGCTGTTTCATGTTCCGATGACGTCACTCGGCGGCTGATTAATTTTATTGCGCGTAATAAAGAAGATTGCTGCGAGAAATGTGCGGGTTGAATCGCAGCCTGCGCATTTTTTTTGCACAAAAACTGGCGTAATCTCCAGAAATATCCTAATTAAAGACGCGCATGTTGAGCGAAACGTGATAGCCATCAAATTACCGGATAGTGAATTATTTTACACTTCGTAATAAATCAAAGAGGCGCACCAACGTCTCCTCCGGCAAGGGTCTCTCCCGCCTGTTGCCACCCGTGAAATCGCGGAAAAAGCACTCATACTCAGGAGTTTCACATTATGTTTAAAAATGCATTTGCAAACCTGCAGAAGGTCGGTAAATCGCTCATGCTGCCGGTATCGGTGCTGCCGATTGCCGGGATCTTGTTAGGGGTAGGCTCTGCCAACTTCAGCTGGCTGCCGCTGGTGGTGTCACATGTGATGGCAGAAGCGGGCGGTTCAGTGTTCGCCAACATGCCGTTAATCTTTGCGATTGGTGTTGCACTCGGTTTTACCAATAACGACGGCGTCTCGGCGCTGGCTGCCGTGGTGGCCTATGGCATCATGGTTAAAACGCTGGCGGTAGTTGCACCGCTGGTGCTGCACATGCCTGCGGCGGAGATTGAAGCCAAACACCTGGCGGATACCGGCGTACTGGGCGGGATCATTGCCGGTTCGATCGCGGCCTACATGTTCAACCGCTTCTATCGTATCAAGCTGCCTGAGTATCTGGGCTTCTTTGCCGGTAAGCGCTTTGTACCGATCATCTCTGGTCTGACCGCAATTTTCCTTGGCGTGGTGCTGTCGTTCATCTGGCCACCGGTAGGTACCGCTATCCAGACTTTCTCCCAGTGGGCGGCCTATCAGAACCCGGTTGTAGCATTTGGTATTTACGGCGTGATTGAGCGTTCGCTGGTACCGTTCGGTCTGCATCATATCTGGAACGTCCCTTTTCAGATGCAAATTGGTGAGTTTACTAACGCCGCAGGTCAGGTATTCCACGGCGACATCCCACGTTATATGGCAGGTGACCCAACCGCAGGTAAACTCTCCGGCGGCTTCCTGTTCAAAATGTACGGTTTACCTGCGGCAGCGATTGCAATCTGGCATTCCGCTAAGCCTGAAAACCGTGCCAAAGTCGGCGGCATCATGATCTCCGCAGCGCTGACCTCGTTCCTGACCGGCATCACCGAACCGATCGAGTTCTCGTTCATGTTCGTGGCACCGATTCTGTATGCAATTCATGCCATTCTGGCTGGCCTGGCATTCCCAATCTGTATCCTGCTTGGCATGCGCGATGGCACCAGCTTCTCGCACGGTCTGATCGACTTTGTCGTGCTTAGCGGCAACAGCAGCAAAATCTGGTTGTTCCCGATTGTCGGCGTGATTTACGGCCTGATTTACTACACCATTTTCCGCGTGATGATTGCGAAATTTGACCTGAAAACGCCGGGCCGCGAAGAGGCGACCTCAGAGCAGACCACCGGTTCATCCAACGAGATGGCAGCTAACCTGGTTAACGCGTTTGGTGGCAAAGAGAACATCACTAACCTGGATGCCTGTATTACCCGTTTGCGCGTCAGCGTGGCGGACGTGAGCAAGGTTGACCAGTCAGGCCTGAAGCGTCTTGGCGCGGCGGGTGTGGTGGTGGCCGGTTCTGGCGTACAGGCGATCTTCGGCACCAAATCAGATAACCTGAAAACTGAAATGGACGAATACATGCGTAATCAGTAAGCCGCAGCGGTTGTGCAGCTAACAAAAAAAGAGCGAGTTGATCTCGCTCTTTTTCTTTTTAGTGACGGGTAAGCTGCCTTTACAGATAAACGCGCAGATATTCCGTCAGCGCCAGCAGCGCCATCGCCTGACCATAGGGCATCGAGGTCAGCGGCACCTGGCGATAGTAATCCAGATCGTTGCCCATCGCGGTACCAAACGACACCTGCATCAACTCCCCCTCAGCATTGATCTGCGCCGTTACGCCATGTAGCGCCTTTTCCACCATCGGTAGAAACGTCGGTGGCAGATAGCGTTTGCGTACCGCTTTCAGCACGCCATAAGCAAAACCGGCGCTGGCCGAGGCTTCCAGATAGCTGTCGCGATCGTCGAGCAGGGTGTGCCACAGGCCGCTCTCATGCTGCAACGCCTGTAGCGCGCTGACCTGCGCCTCCAGCACCTGCAGCAAAAAGCGTCGCGTCGCGTGCTGTTCCGGCCAGGCCATTAACTCAAGAAAGTCAGGGATTACGATGGTGAGCCAGCTGTTGCCCCGCGCCCAGCGCGCGCGCGCAAAGTTGTGGTTACCCTCAAAGCTCCAGCCGTGAAACCACAGGCCGGTTTCGCGATCCATTAAATACTGCACATGGGTCAGGAACTGAAAGGTCGCCTCTTCAACGTAGTCATCGCGGCCCAGCAGTTTGCCGATCTTCGCCAGTGGTAGCACGCTCATCATCAGCGTGTCATCCCACAGCTGCTGATGGTTTTCATTGTTGTACACCACATGCTGAATGCCACCGTGGCGGGTGCGCGGCATCTCATACATTACCCATTCCGCCCAGCGCTCCAGCACCGGCAGCCAGGCGGGATTGCGCGTCTCCTCGTAACGGTAAGCCAGCGTCAGAAAAGGACACATGGTGTTGACATTTTTGGTGGGCAGCGGCTCGGCCAGCCGGGCGGCAAACCAGTCGTCGATGATCTGCAGCGTCTGACGATCGCCGGTCTGCTGATAATAGTGATACATGCCATACAGGCCGATGCCGTGCGTCCACTCCCAACCGGCCCAGCCTTTGGTATCGATCACCCGACCGTCGTCGAGGCGCAGCAAAAATTCGCCGCTTTCATCGGTGATGTTGACCAGATTGTCGGTGAGTTTCGCGATCAGCTGCAGGAGCTCGCTGCGCGGTAACAGGAAGTCAGGCTGGCGCAGCAGTGCGCTCTGTTTCACAGGAAATATTGTCATGGTCTCTGTTCCGGTTTATCAGTTAGCGGGTCAAAAGTGAGAATCACGGGGCGATGCGTGGCAAGCGGCGGCGCGGCAGGCCGGTTACGATTAAGAAAGCCGATATTGTTGTTGCCCCACAGGTTTTCGTACGGCAGGCCGGCCAGCTCTTCCACCACCGCGCGTGCCTGCGGTGTGATGGCCTCAGGCAGCGGTCGGCCAGCATCGCGCATCTTCACCGTCTCGGCGCGCAGGATGGCGTGCGTATGCAGATTGAGCTTAAAGCGCAGCGAGATAACAAAGCCGCAGGCGAGTACCGCCACGGTGCCAATGCTGAGAATCGCCAGAATGGTGTGGCCCACGCTTTCAGCCTGCACCGGCTTGCCGGAAACGAAGCCCGAAAGCTGCAGCACAATGCCAACAAACATCACCGCACCGGCCTGCGACGCCTTGCGGGTCAGCGTCATGATGCCGGCAAAAATGCCTTCACGACGCTGGCCGGTGATCACCTCATCAACGTCGGCGATGTAGGTGTAGATATTCCACGGCACGTAGTTGATGCCGCCGCGACCCAGTCCGGCCAGCGCAGAGATCACCACCAGCAGCGCCATATTGTCATTCATGCCGGTAAACCACAGGCCCGCATAAGAGATGGCGCTCAGTCCGAATAGCACCACCACCAGCCGATAAGAGGGTGCCGGGCCAAGACGAATACAGAGCGGAATCATCGCCATCACTGCAATAAATTGCAGCACGGCCATGGTGCCCATCAGGTTGGCGGCGATCTGGGCGCTCTGCATCAGCACAAACACCACGTACCAGGTAAACACCGCATTAAACACATCCTGCGCGATGTAGCCGCCAAGATACATGCCGAGATGCTGCCGGAAGATGCGGATGCGCAGCGTTGAGCTCAGCTCGACAAACAATCGTTTCATGCTCTGCGCAAAGGTCAGTTGCTGTTTGTCTTCCTCGGCGCGGCGTGATTCCGCAGAAAAATCCTCTGGCGCCCGTTCCCAGGTAAACAGATAGACCAGCGTCAGCACCAGCGCGCAGATACAGGAGAACACCAGGCTGGCCCAGAAAAAGGAGTGCGGATTATCTTTACCAAGATAGCCAAGCAGGATGCCGGGCAGAAAGGCCGCCAGAATCGCCGACAGCTGCGCCAGCGCAATACGCGCGCCCGAGAACTTGGTTTTCTTTTTGAAATCATCGGTCATTTCCGGCACCAGCGTTTCATAAGGCACCAGCACCATGGTGTAGACGATGTCGAACAGCAGATAGGTCAGCAGGTACCACCAGTAGTTCATATCAGCCAGCCACATCAGGCTGTAGCTAAACACCAGCGGAATACCGAGCAGGATAAAAAACTTACGGCGGCCAAAACGCTTGCCGAGCCAGGTCGAGCCAAAGTTATCGGTGAGAAAGCCCATCAGCGGGCTGATCACCGCATCCAGTACGCGCGCCATAGCAAAGATAAATGTCGCTTCAATCGGCGTCAGTCCGCAGAAGGTGGTGTAAAAATAGAGCAGCCAGGCAGCGGTCAGGGCGGTGGTGCCGGCACCGAGAAAATCGCCGGAGCCGTAAGCCAGATAGTGTGCCAGTCCGATTTTGCGTGTGCGCATGGGAAAACTCCTGTGTCGAAACGGGGGCCGGTATCCGTACATCACAATCGGAATCATTCAAAAATAAGGCGCGGCCAGCGGTGAAACCTTCGTGATTTGGCAAGATGCGCAATAGTAATGGCAAAATCACGAAGAAAAACCCGTCAGGAATCATAATTTATGAAACGCTGTTTTAATTTATGTCAGGGCGGACGGCAGAAAAGGATGATAAGCAGCGCAACGCTGCAATGCTCGCCAGTTGGCGAAAGAAAATAGCCGCTGAGGTTGAAAGAAAATGAACTTCTCACTCATACTCAGCGGTAACTTATTCCCTGCTAAGGATCTGCCCCATGGCTGAAGAAACGATTTTCAGTAAAATCATTCGACGTGAAATTCCTTCCGATATCCTCTATCAGGACGAACTGGTTACCGCGTTCCGTGACATCTCCCCGAAGGCGCCGGTTCACGTGCTGATTGTGCCTAACGTGCTGATCGCCACCAGCAACGACGCGCTCGAAGCGCATGAGCATGCGCTGGGCCGCATGATCACCGTGGCGGCCAAAATTGCCCGGCAGGAGGGGATTGCTGAAGAGGGCTATCGCCTGATCATCAACTGCAATCAGCACGGCGGCCAGGAGGTGTATCACATTCATATGCACCTGGTGGGCGGCAAACCCCTGGGACCGATGCTGAGTGTCTAAGGCATCGCATTCGATGCGCGCATTTTTACTCGCGCTGCCGCTGGCGGCGCTGATGCTCACCGGCTGCAGCAGCGATAAACCGATGATCAACACCGCACAAAGCCTGGTGATGGAATCTGCGGTGCTATCGGCGGGCATCATCACTGACGATCCGGTGATTGGCGAACGTGATGGCCAGCAGCGGGCCGCCAGCGTGCTCTATAATCAACGCGAAACGCCGGTAGACGTCTGGTATCGCTTTTACTGGTATGACGATAAAGGGCTGGAAATTCTGCCTTATGAACGACCGCGCGTCAGCCGGGTTCCGGCGCACAGCAGTGTAGAAGTCGCCTCGCAGGTCGGCAATCTCACCGCCAGCAAGGCGCGCCTCTATTTATGGTTACAGGAGTAATATCGTGACTCGCAGTATCACAAGACTTTCCGGCATTCTGGCGCTGGCGCTGTTCCTCAGCGGCTGTATTAACCAGCGCACCACCGAACAGCCACCGGCACCGGTTGAACCCGCCACGCCCGAAACGCCAGTGCAACAGCCGCCGCCGATCCAACAACCTGAACCCGTTGAAAACGTGCCGCAGCCGCCAAAACTGCGTTCCATTAACTGGGACAGCAGCGTTCAGCCGCTGGTAGCCAGCATGCTGAAAGCCGAAGGCGTGACCGATGGCAGCGTGCTGCTGGTCGATCGGGTGAAAAACAGCACTAACGGCAGCCTGCAAATTGATAAAGCCACCGCCGCATTGCAGAATGCGTTGGCGAACAACGGCAAGTTCACGCTGGTGTCGGCGCAGCAACTGGCGCAGGCGAAGCAGACGCTGGGTCTGTCGCCAGAAGATAGCCTGAACTCACGCAGCAAAGCGGTGGGCCTGGCGCGCTACGTTGGCGCGCAATATGTGCTCTACAGCAACGCCGACGGCGACATCAAAGCGCCACAGCTTCAGATGCAGCTAATGCTGGTGCAAACCGGCGAAATTATCTGGTCAGGCAACGGTGACGCGCAGTTTTGATCCCGCGCTGCAGCAGCTGTTGACCCAACATTTACCGGCGGCTTTGGTCGCCGGTAATTTTTTGCCGCTGGCTGGCCTGACCGGCTTAAGCGGACAAATTGTCTGGGAAAATGGCCGGTTGTTGGCACGCCGTCAGCCCGACTATCCGCTGCCGCTGGTCGATCGCCAGCGCGAGTTTCGCCTGCTGCGAAAACTCAGTGCGCAGGGCATGGTAGCTGCGCCGCTGGCGGTGAACCGCGAATGGCTGCTGCTGCCGTGGCAGGCAGGGGAACCGGTCACGGCGTCGCTTAATACGCTACGCCCGTCGCTGCTCCCGCTGCTGAACCGGCTGCATCATCAGCCGCTGACCGGCTATCGTTTACGCCTGCTGCCGTTGTTGCAGCGCTACTGGCAGCTCTGCGAGCAGCGCCACTATCGCTGGCAGCGCGCACTACGCCGTTTGCAGATGCGCGGGGAGCCGCAGCCGCTGCGCCTGGCGCCCTTGCACATGGATATTCACGCGGGCAATCTGCTGCACACGCCACAGGGGCTACGGCTGATTGACTGGGAATATGCTGGTGACGGCGACGTCGCGCTGGAGCTGGCCAGCCTGCTGTACGCCAGCGGCGAGCGCGATTGTTGGCTGCGCGACTATGCGCAACTGGCCCGCCTGTCGCTGCCCGTCTTGCGTCAGCAGACGGCTCGCTGGCAGCCGTGGCTGGAACTGCTCGCTGCCAGCTGGTATCAGCTACGCGCTGAGCAGAGTCAGGATGCCCAACTGATTACCGCCGCGCAGGACGCCTGGCAGCAGCTGGGCCAGTCTCATTTATCGTCAGCGGTTCGCGCTGGCGAAATTATCTGATTGTTGGAGTAAAAACATGGAAAGCCTGATCCCCGGGCCAGTAATGCTGGATGTGCAACATTATGAACTGGATGCCGAAGAGCGTGAGATTCTGCAGCATCCGCTGACTGGCGGGCTGATCCTGTTCAGCCGCAACTACCACGATCCGCAGCAGCTGCGCGAACTGGTACGGCAAATCCGCGCCGCGTCGCGCCATCGCCTGCTGATTGCCGTGGATCAGGAAGGCGGGCGCGTGCAGCGTTTCCGCGACGGCTTTACCACACTGCCTGCCATGCAGTCGTTTGCCGCGCTGGAGCAGGGCGACGCTGCTTACGCGCTGGCGCACAGCGCTGGCTGGCTGATGGCGGCAGAGATGATCGCCATGGATATCGATATCAGCTTTGCGCCGGTGCTCGATATTGGCCACATCAGCGCCGCGATTGGCGACCGTTCGTTTCATCAGGACCCGGCGATTGCGCTGCAGGTGGCACGTCACTTTATTGCCGGCATGCATGAAGCGGGCATGAAAACCACCGGCAAACATTTTCCCGGCCACGGTGCGGTCACTGCAGATTCGCACAAAGAGACGCCGTACGATGCGCGTGATGAAGCCACTATCCGGGCGCATGATATGGCGATTTTCCGTCAGCTGATTGACGAGCAGGCGCTGGATGCCATCATGCCGGCACATGTCATTTATCATCAGGTTGATGCGCTGCCCGCCAGCGGATCGCCGCACTGGCTGAAAACCGTGCTGCGCGGCGAACTGGGCTTTGACGGCGTGATTTTCTCAGACGATCTGTCGATGGAGGGCGCTGCGGTGCTCGGCAGCTACGCCGAGCGAGCGCAGGTGTCGCTGGATGCGGGTTGCGACATGGTGCTGGTGTGCAACAACCGCGCCGGTGCGGTCAGCGTGTTGGATAATCTGCAGGCGGCACCAGCCAGCCGGGTGCCTCAGCTCTGGCATCGTCAGCACTATAGCCGCGATGAGCTGCGCGCCAGCAGCCGCTGGCAGTCTACTCAGCAGCAGCTCAGCACGCTGCAGTCACGCTGGCTGGCGCACAAGGCCGAACAGCAGCAACGTTAATTCCCCCCTCAATGCACGGCAGCGCCTCGCTCGCCGTGCTCACCATCCCAGGCTACGCTACGCCATAAATGACTCATGCCCGCGTGCGTTTTAACCCTGTGCGTTGCTGATTTATTGGTCTTATTCTGAGTTTCCAGCGAAACAATGACCTGCATCAATTTTCTCATGAACAGGAGTGAAGGGCGTGCTATTCTGCGATCAGCTCGCGATTTAGCTTCGCCAACCCTATGTTTACTAAGGTTTTTATTAACCTTTAGTTAACGATTGGTTCACATCTTAAGGGGGTCTTTTTTGACTACACCGATTCAAACCATAGTGATTGTCGGCGGTGGTGCCGGCGGCCTTGAGCTGGCTACCCAGCTGGGGCATAAACTGGGCCGCAAGAAAAAAGCGGAGATTATCCTGGTCGATCGTAATCACAGCCATTTATGGAAACCGTTGCTGCATGAAGTGGCTACCGGATCTCTGGATGAAGGTATCGACGCCGTAAGCTATCTGGCGCACGCGCGTAATCACCATTTCAGCTTCCAGCTTGGCACGCTCACCGATGTTGATCGCGAGAGCAAACGCCTGAAGCTGGCGGAAATCCTCGATGCCAACGGTGCCGTGCTGGTGCCCGAACGCGATCTCGCCTACGACCAGCTGGTGTTTGCGCTGGGCAGCACCTCCAACGATTTCGGCACGCCGGGCGTGAAAGATCACTGCATCTTCCTCGATAACCCCCATCAGGCACGCCGTTTTCACAACGAGATGCTCAACCAGTTCCTGAAGTTCTCCGCCAGCGGCTCGCCGGAAGAGCAGGTCAACATTGCAATTGTTGGCGGCGGCGCCACCGGCGTGGAGCTCTCTGCGGAGCTGCACAATGCAGTACGCCAGCTGCACAGCTACGGCTATAAAGGGCTGGACAGCAAGGCGCTGAACGTCACGCTGGTGGAAGCGGGCGAGCGGATTCTGCCTGCGCTGCCGCCGCGCATCTCTGCGGCTGCGCATCAGGAGCTGACCAAAATCGGCGTGCGCGTATTGACGCAAACCATGGTCACCAGCGCCGAAAAAGGCGGTTTACACACCAAATCGGGTGAGTTCATCAATGCCGATCTGATGGTCTGGGCAGCGGGTATCAAAGCGCCTGATTTCATGAAAGGCATCGGCGGTCTGGAAACCAACCGCATTAATCAGCTGGTGGTGAAAGAGACGCTGCAAACCACGCTGGATGACAGCATTTATGCCATTGGCGACTGCGCCTCCTGTGCGCTGCCGGGCGGCGGTTTTGTGCCACCGCGCGCGCAGTCTGCGCATCAGATGGCTTCACTGGTGCTGCACAATATTCTCGCGGCGCGCAAAGCCCAGAGCCTGAAGGCCTACGTCTATAAAGATCACGGTTCGCTGGTTTCGCTCTCCCGTTTCAGTACGGTGGGCAGCCTAATGGGGAACCTGATGCGCGGTTCGATGATGGTGGAAGGACGTATTGCGCGTTTCGTCTACATTTCGCTCTATCGTATGCACCAGATCGCCCTGCACGGCTATTTCAAAACCGGCCTGATGATGCTGGTAGGCAGTCTCAACCGGGCGATTCGCCCACGGCTGAAGCTGCACTAAACGCCGCCGGTTATAAGCAAAAGCAATTAATCAAGCCGTTTGTGACAATGTCACAAACGGCTTTTTCTATTTTTAAGCGGATCTGTTGCCAGGAAACATCCTAAAGGCGATAACTTAACCCCAATTGTTGCATTTCGTCCGTTTGTCTGATGTCGCGTTGCCGCTTCATCTGTAAGAATTTTTGACAAGCAATGTGGTGCGTCGCGCACACCGCTTCTGTTTAGTCTGCAGGGATTTTCAGCGAACAGTATTGCGCGGTAACAATTTGGTCGATCATTACACCGATTTATTCACCGTGGTGTCCGATGGCACTGCCAGCGCCCTCTACAGGATGTGAGCGTTGATGAATGAAGATAATAAAAGTAATGGCGACTGCTTCAGGAGGTTTCCTGTGAATAAATCAATGTTAGCGGGTATCGGTATTGGTGTGGTGTCAGCGTTAGGCGTTGCGGCTGTCGCCGGTATGAACGTGTTTGATCGCGGCCCGCAATATGCGCAGGTGCTGTCAGCCACGCCGATCAAAGAGACGTTAAAGAACCCACGTCAGGAATGTCGGAACGTAACGCTAACCCATCGTCGTGCCGTACAGGACGAGCACCGCATCGCCGGTTCGGTTCTGGGTGCAGTGGCGGGCGGCGTAGTCGGCCACCAGTTTGGCGGCGGACGCGGACGCGATGTGGCCACAGTAGCGGGTGCACTGGCGGGCGGTTTTGCCGGTAACCAGGCGCAGGGCAGCCTGCAGAACAATGATACCTACACGACCTCGGAAAAACGCTGTCGTACCGTGTACGACAAGCAGGAAAAAATGCTGGGCTATGACGTCACCTATAAGATTGGCGACCAGCAGGGCAAAGTGCGGATGGAAAACGATCCTGGCACACGCATTCCGGTTGACCGTAATGGCCAGCTGGTGCTGAACAACCAGGCATAAGCGGCAAAGACTTTTTCCCGATTGGGAAACACAGCAAACAGGACGATTCTCGCGAATCGTCCTTTTTTTTGGTCAGGCGGCGGCGTTCTGCTGCAGCTGCTGCATAAAGTCGCGCACCCACTGCATGCGTACCTTGCGTTCACCCAGGTCACGCATAAACTTCAGGCGCGTCGGGCCATCAAGTCGCCACTGCTGCGGATCCTTTTGCAACAAACCAATTAGCCAGGCAGGATCGGCTTTGTTCTTCTCGGCAAATTCGATGAAACCGCCTTTTTCGCTCGCTTCGATGCGTCGCACGCCCAGCTTGCGCGCGGTCAGGCGCAGCGCGGCGATATCGAGCAGGTTGCGCGCCGGGTCAGGCAGCATACCGAAGCGGTCAATCAACTCGACCTTCAGCTCATCCAGTTCAGCTTCGCTGGCGGCGCTGGCGATGCGTTTGTAAAACGACAGCCGCGTGTTGACGTCCGGAATGTAGCTCTCCGGCAGCAGCGCAGGCATACGCATCTCAATGTCGGTCTGGTTACTGGTCAGATCCTCCAGCGACGGCTCGCGGCCTTCCTTCAGCGCATCCACCGCACTTTCCAGCAGTTCCATATAGAGCGTAAAGCCGATGGTCTCCATCTGGCCGCTCTGATCTTCACCCAACAGCTCACCGGCGCCGCGGATCTCCAGATCGTGCGTTGCCAGCGCAAAACCGGCACCTAAATCTTCCAGCGAGGCGATCGCCTCAAGGCGTTTTTTGGCGTCGGTGGTCATCGCTTTTGGATGCGGCGTCAGCAGCCAGGCGTAGGCCTGATGGTGCGAACGACCGACGCGGCCACGCAGCTGGTGCAGCTGCGCCAGACCAAAGCGATCGGCACGCTCAATGATAATGGTATTGGCGGTAGGAATATCGATACCGGTTTCAATGATGGTGGTGCAGATCAACACGTTGAAACGCTGATGATGGAAATCGTTCATCACGCGCTCCAGATCGCGCTCGCGCATCTGACCGTGACCAACGGCGATGCGCGCTTCCGGCACCAGTTCTGCCAGCCGCTGCGCGGCTTTCTCAATGTTTTCCACATCGTTGTAGAGATAGTAAACCTGGCCACCGCGCAGAATTTCACGCAGCATCGCCTCGCGCACCACCAGATCGTCAAATTCGCGCACAAAGGTTTTCACCGCCATGCGACGCGCCGGTGGCGTGGCGATAATCGACAGATCGCGCATGCCGCTCATCGCCATATTCAGCGTGCGCGGGATTGGCGTGGCGGTCAGGGTTAAAATGTCGACGTCGGCGCGCATCGCTTTGATGCGTTCCTTGTGGCGCACGCCAAAGCGGTGCTCTTCGTCGACAATCAGCAGGCCGAGATCGCGCCATTTCAGATCGGTCATCAGCAGCTTGTGCGTGCCGATAAGAATATCGATTTTGCCGTCTACCGCCTGCTCCAGCACCTGTGTCTGCTCTTTCGCGCTGCGGAAACGGGAGAGCATTTCGATGCGCACCGGCCAGTTGGCAAAGCGATCGCGGAAATTGTCATAATGCTGCTGCGCCAGCAGGGTCGTCGGCACCAGCACCGCCACCTGCTTGTGGTTTTCCACTGCCAGGAAGGCGGCGCGCATCGCCACTTCGGTTTTACCAAAGCCGACGTCGCCGCACACCAGCCGATCCATCGCCAGTGGCCGACACATGTCGCTCAGCACGGCGTTGATCGCCTGCGCCTGATCCGGCGTGGTTTCAAACGGAAAACCCTCGCAGAACAGCTGATACTGTTCACGATCGTGCTTGAAGGCGAAGCCCACTTTGGCAGCGCGCTGGGCGTAAATATCCAGCAGCTCGGCGGCGACATCACGCACTTTCTCGGCAGCTTTTTGCCGCGCGCGCGACCAGGCATCGCTGCCCAGTTTATGCAGCGGCGCATTTTCATCGGCACCGCCGGCATAGCGGCTGATCAGGTGTAACGACGATACCGGCACGTAGAGTTTGGCGTCACCGGCGTAGGCCAGCATCAGATATTCTGCGGTAATCCCGCCGGTTTCCAGCGTGGTCAGGCCGATATAGCGGCCGACGCCGTGCTCAAGATGCACCACCGGCTGGCCCGGATGCAGCTCGGCGAGGTTGCGGATCAATACGTCAGGATTGATGGTACGGCGGCTCTCCTGACGGCGACGGCTCACCCGTTCGCCAAGCAAATCGCCTTCGCAAATCAGTGCCCGCTGACGCAGAGCGTCAATAAAGCCGTTTTCGCTGGCGCCGATCATCAGATATTGACCCTGATTACCCGCTTCATCAATGCAGCCGATCGCTTTGGGCACCAGCTTAATGCGGGCCAGTAGTTCCTGGAGCGCTTCGCGGCGACCTTCGCTTTCTACTGAGAAAATCGTGGCGCCCTCAAACTGCTCAAGGAAGCGGCGTAGATCGTCGAGCGGGGCTTTGGCCTGCGCCTGCACGGCAAGCGGCGGCAGCGGCTGATAATCAAGATTGGTGTTGGCCGCTTTTTCCGCCAGCGTTTCGCTGCGCAGCTGAACGCGCGGCCACTGTTTCAGTTCGCTGTTCAGCGCGTCAGGGCGCAGCCAGAGCGATTCCGGTGGCAGCAGCGGGCGCATCGGATCGACGCGGCGATTTTCATAGCGGGCGTTGATATCCTGCCAGAAACGTTCGCTGCCGCTGTCAATATCGCCGCTGTTGATCACCAGCGTGTTGGCGGGCAGATAGCTAAACAGGGTTGGCAATGGCGTGCTGAAAAACAGCGGCTGCCAGTATTCAATGCCGGTAGGTAGCGTGCCTTTGCTGACCTGCTGATAAATGTGCTCGGCTTCGCGACGCACCTCAAAATGTTCGCGCCACTGGCTGCGAAACAGCTCAATCGCCGCTTTGTCGGTGGGAAACTCGTGCGCGGGCAGCAGGTTAATCGCCTCAACCTCTTCCAGCGTACGCTGGCTGTCGACGTCGAACAGACGCAGGCTGTCGATCTCATCGTCAAAAAAGTCGATGCGGTAAGGCTGCTCACTGCCCATCGGATAGAGATCGAGCAGCGCGCCACGCGTGGCGTATTCACCGTGCGCCATCACCTGATCGACATGCCGATAACCTGCTTGCTCCAGCTGGTCGCGCAGCAGATCCCGCGACTGCTTTTGGCCTTTTTGCATCACCAGCGCGTGGCCGTGCAGAAAACTGTGCGGACAGACGCGCTGCATCAGCGTGTTCACCGGCGCAATCAGCAGGCCGCGCGTCATGCCCGGCAGGCGATAAAGCGTGGACAGGCGCGAAGAGATGATCTCCTGATGCGGCGAAAAGCTGTCATAGGGCAGCGTTTCCCAGTCAGCGAGGCTGTTCACCGGCTCACGGGTAAACTGCCGGATCTCATCATGCAGGCGCAGGGCGGTTTGCATATCGGGCGTAATCAGCAATACCGGGCCCTGATGGCGTTCAATAATGTCGGCGCATTCAACGGCAGAAGCGGCGCCGGTCAACTGACCAAGCTGACGTTGGTCTCCGGCCCTGGTGGGAAGGGAATAGCGAGTCTGTTCAGGCATAGTCGTTTTGACGATCTCTTCGTGATTTTGCAGGCTGTATGATTCCATAATACGCCGCAGGGATCACCCGCGGCGTCGGGATTCCAGGCAGTTTTTGCCCTGCGCTAACTGTAGAAGAGAGCAAGCGTAAGCGCTATTTGCCCGATCGACCCGCATAGTGCATGCGGGGCCGATCGACATTCGCCCAGCTCAGTTCCTGTTCCGGATGATAGCTGTGGTTGCCATCATCCCATTTTACGTAATAGCCGCAGCCGCCGGGGGCGTCGCCCTGTTGAAAAACGTTAACGACTTCGCCGCGAATCTCACCTGACTTATGTTTGACGATGCTGCCTTTGGGATACCTGGACATCGGCAATCCTCCTGTAAACGCATAAAACCACGCTTGCCGGGCGGCACTGCGCCAGATCAGGCGGCGCGCCGCGTACTAAAAGTGTAGCGCGACGCCACCGCGGACGGTGAAAAAAAGCGCGGGCCGCTGCATTTTTATCCGCTAAAGAGAAAATGCACCATTCTGCAGTAACTTCCGGCCTGGCACCGCGGCTTAAAGGTTCCATAAAACAAAAGGCTCCTTTATCATCCATGCCATCGCTTACGCCTTCGACCTACAAGACGGATCTCATGTATCAACCTGTCGCACTATTTATTGGGCTACGTTACATGCGTGGCCGCGCCGCTGACCGCTTCGGTCGCTTTGTCTCCTGGCTCTCCACGATCGGCATTACGCTGGGCGTGATGGCGCTGGTCACCGTGCTGTCGGTAATGAACGGCTTTGAGCAGGAGCTGGAAGGCAACATTTTAGGGCTGATGCCGCAGGCGCTGATTACCAGCGAAAAGGGATCGATCAATCCGCAGCAGCAGCCGGTGAGCGCGCTGAAGCTGCAGGGCATCAGCCGCAGTGCGCCGCTGACCACCGGCGAGGTGGTGCTGCAAAGCGCGCACAGCGTGGCGGTGGGCGTAATGCTGGGCGTACAGCCGGACGAGCGCGATCCGCTGACGCCTTACCTGATCAACGTTCAGCAGAACGTGCTGCAATCGGGCAGCTACAAGGTCATTCTCGGCGAACAGCTGGCGGGTCAGTTGGGTATCAAACGCGGCGACGAGCTGCGCCTGATGGTGCCATCCGTGAGTCAGTTTACGCCGATGGGCCGTGTACCAAGCCAGCGTCTGTTCACCGTGGCGGGGACGTTTGCCGCCAACAGCGAAGTCGATGGTTATCAAATTCTGGTTAACCAGCAGGATGCCTCGCGCCTGATGCGCTATCCGCTCGGTAACGTTACCGGCTGGCGGCTGTGGCTCGACAAGCCGCTGCAGGTTGACAGCGTCAGCCAGCAGGCGCTGCCTGCGGGTCTGGTCTGGAAAGACTGGCGCGAGCGCAAAGGCGATCTCTTCCAGGCGGTGCGCATGGAGAAAAACATGATGGGCCTGCTGCTTAGCCTGATCGTCGCCGTGGCGGCATTTAACATTATTACCTCGCTCGGTCTGGTGATCATGGAGAAGCAGGGCGAAGTGGCGATTCTGCAAACGCTGGGGCTGACCCGTCGGCAAATTGTTACTGTGTTTATGGTGCAGGGCGCCAGCGCCGGCATCATTGGTGCGCTACTCGGTGCGCTGCTTGGCGTACTGCTTGCCAGCCAGCTGAATCAACTGCTGCCGGTGATCGGCCTGTTCCTTGATGGCGCCTCGCTGCCGGTCGCCATTTCACCGATGCAGGTGCTGACCATTGCGTTGACGACGATGATCGTTGCGCTGCTTTCTACGCTCTATCCATCCTGGCGCGCCGCCGCCGTCCAACCCGCTGAGGCTTTACGCTATGAGTAATTCGATTCTGTTGCAGTGTGACAATCTGTGCAAACGCTATCAGGAAGGCAGCGTGCAGACTGACGTGCTGCGTAACGTGGCGTTCAGCATGCAGCAGGGCGAGTTGATGGCGATTGTCGGCAGCTCGGGCTCAGGCAAAAGTACGCTGTTGCATCTGCTGGGCGGCCTCGATAAGCCGACCTCCGGTGATGTGATTTTCAACGGCCAGTCGCTGAATGCGATGTCATCCGCGGCGAAAGCGGAGTTGCGCAACCGCGAACTCGGTTTTATCTATCAGTTTCACCATCTGCTGCCAGACTTTAACGCGCTGGAAAACGTGGCGATGCCGCTGTTGATTGGCAAAGTGGCCAGGGCGGAAGTAGAGGAGCGCGCCCGCGCCATGCTGGCGGCGGTCGGGTTGGAAAAACGTGCCCTGCATCGGCCCTCAGAACTCTCCGGCGGTGAGCGTCAGCGCGTGGCCATTGCCCGTGCGTTGGTCAATAACCCGCGACTGGTGATGGCCGATGAGCCAACCGGTAACCTGGATGCGCGCAACGCCGATGCGATTTTCGATCTGATCGGCGAGCTAAACGTGCGTCAGGGCACCGCCTTTCTGGTGGTGACGCATGATTTGCAGCTGGCGAAACGACTGAAGCGTCAGCAGGAGATGCGCGACGGTCAGCTCAGCGATCGGCTTACCCTGACGGAGAGCCTGTAATGACCCCCTCGTTATCCCTGCTGCTGGGCTTACGCTTCAGCCGCGGACGCCGCCGCGGCGGCATGGTTTCGCTGATTTCGGTGATCTCCACCGTGGGTATCGCGCTGGGCGTGGCGGTGCTGATCGTGGGCCTGAGCGCGATGAACGGCTTCGAACGCGAGCTGAACAACCGCATTCTGGCGGTGGTGCCGCACGGCGAAATCGAGCCGGTAAACGGGCCGCTGGCCGACTGGCAGCCGATGATCAGCCGCATTGAGCAGGTGCCGGGCATTGCCGCCGCGGCGCCGTATGTGAATTTCACCGGGCTGGTGGAGAGCGCGGCGAAGCTGCAGGCGATTCAGGTCAAAGGCGTTGATCCGCAGCAGGAGAGTCGGCTGAGCGCGCTGCCGTCGTTTGTGCAGAACAACGCCTGGTCGCAGTTCAGCGCCGGTAAACAGCAAATTATTATCGGTAGCGGCCTGGCGAAATCGCTGAACCTGAAGCAGGGCAGCTGGTTAACGCTGCTGATTCCCAATCATGACGGACAGAACAAGCTGCTGCAGCCCAAGCGCATTCGCCTGCAGGTCAGCGGCATTTTGCAGCTCAGCGGCATGCTCGATCACAGCCTGGCACTGGTGCCGCTGGCCGACGCGCAGAAGTACCTTGATATGGGCGAGAATGTTTCCGGCGTGGCGCTGAAAATGAACGATCCGTTTAACGCCAGTCAGTTGGTGCGTGACGCCGGTAAAGTCACCAACGCCTATGTCTATATTCGCAACTGGACCAGCACCTACGGCTATATGTACCGCGATATTCAGATGATTCGCGCCATCATGTATTTGGCGATGGTACTGGTGATTGGCGTTGCCTGTTTTAACATCGTCTCCACGCTGGTGATGGCGGTAAAAGACAAAAGCAGTGATATCGCCGTGCTGCGTACGCTGGGAGCGAAAGATGGCCTGATTCGCGCCATCTTCATCTGGTACGGCCTGCTGGCTGGTCTGCTGGGCAGCGTGTGCGGCGTGGTCGCTGGCGTGCTGGCGGCGCTGAACCTGACGCGCCTGATGGGTGGGCTGGAAGCGCTGCTCGGTCACGCTTTCCTCTCCGGCGACATCTACTTTATCGATTTTCTGCCGTCGGAGCTGCACTGGCTGGATGTGGTGTCGGTGCTGATCACCGCCATTCTGTTAAGCCTGCTGGCGAGCTGGTATCCGGCTCGCCGTGCCAGCCGTATCGATCCAGCGCGCGTGCTGAGCGGGCACTGAGTCGCCCGCTCAGAATCAGCAGGCTCTCAATGCGTCTGCTAGCAGTAGTCGGTATGATGTGAACGATCGTGGTTAACCTCGCCGCCGGGCATGCAGAGTCCCGGCTGTTTTGCGAATCTAAGGAGCGTTTATGCGTACACCCCGTCGCCGCGTGCGACTCGCCCGCTATAAGAAGAACCGCCGCAAGGTGCATCAGCGGTTCCGTCAGCGTATCTTTGAACGCGACCGTACGGCAGAACTGGCAGCGCATCCGCAACCTAAAGTGGTGATCCTTACCGGCGCCGGTATCTCGGCCGAATCGGGAATCCGCACTTTCCGTGCCGCCGACGGCCTGTGGGAAGATCATCGCGTTGAGGACGTGGCCACGCCGGAAGGATTCGCCCGCGATCCGCAACGGGTACAGGCATTTTACAACGCGCGCCGTCAGCAGCTGCAGCAGCCGGACATTCAGCCCAATGCCGCTCATCTGGCGCTGGCCGAGCTGGAGTCGGTGCTGGGCGACAATTTTCTGCTGGTGACGCAAAATATCGATAATCTGCACGAGCGCGCCGGTAGCCAGCGCGTGCTGCACATGCATGGCGAACTGCTGAAGGTGCGCTGCGCCAGCAGCGGCCAGGTGCTGGAGTGGAATGGCGATGTCAGCGAAGACGATCGCTGTCACTGCTGTCAGTTTCCATCGGTACTGCGCCCGCACGTGGTGTGGTTTGGTGAAATGCCGCTGGGCATGGATCAGATCTATCAGGCGCTGGAGCAGGCGGATGTGTTTATCGCCATCGGCACCTCCGGCCACGTCTATCCGGCGGCGGGATTTGTGCATGAAGCTAAACTGCGCGGTGCGCTGACCGTAGAGCTCAACCTTGAGCCGAGTCAGGTAGGCAGCGAGTTTGAAGAGAAAAAATATGGCCTGGCCAGTGAAGTGGTGCCGGCCTATGTGAAAGCGATGCTGCAGGCGCTGCGGCCTGAGCCTGCCACCAGCGAATAACCTAACGGCCACGGGCGAGCTGCCCGTGGCCGCTTTACCGCTTATCGTCCCGCTTTCAACTTCTGAAACAGCGTCTCATAGAGCACGCTGGCTTCACCGACATCGTTTTGCCATTCACCTTTCTGAATCACCGCCTCTGGCGGATAGAGCGACGGATCGTTCGCCACCTCGGCAGGCAGCAGCTTTTTCGCCGCCAGGTTCGGCGTGGGGTAGCCGATGGTTTCCGCCACTTTCGCTGCTACATCGGGACGCAACAGGAAGTTTATTAGCTTCAGCGCGCCCGCCTTGTTCTTCGCGTTAGCCGGGATCGCCAGGCTGTCCATCCAGAAAATGCCGCCTTCTTCCGGCCAGACAATCTGCAATGGCGTGCCCGCCTGGCGCGCTACATACGCGGAACCGTTCCACACCATGCCCAGATTCACTTCGCCTTCCATGTACGGATTACCCGGATTGTCGGAGTTGAAGGTCAGCACGTTGGGCATCAGCTTGCGCAGCTCGTTATACGCTGCCTCAATCTCTTTGGGATCGGTGCTGTTGCCGGAAAGTCCCAGTTTACGCAGCGCCACCTGAAACACTTCGCGCGCGTCATCGGTCATCAACAGGCTCTGTTTGTATTCCGGCTTCCACAGATCCGCCCAGCGGGTGACGCTTTTTGGATCGATGGCATCGCTGTTAACGCCAATCGCGGTCGCGCCCCAGATGTAAGGAATAGAGTAGTCATTGTTGGGATCGAACGGCTTGTTAAGCAGGTTAGGATCGAGATTATGAAAGTTGCTCAGCGCACTTTTGTCGATCTTCTGAATCATCCCCTCGTTGCGCATTTTCGCCACAAAGTAGGTCGATGGCACAATCAGATCGTACGCGCCATCTTTCCAGGTTTTCAGCTTGGCATACAGCGTTTCATTCGACTCGTAGGTGGAATAGATCACCTTGATGCCGGTCTCTTTAGTGAACTGCTCCAACAGACCCGGCGGCACGTACTCCGTCCAGTTATAGAAGTAGAGGGTTTTGCTGTCATCCGACGCTTGTGCGGTGGATAAACCCGCGGCCAGTGCGCCCGCGGTCAGCCAGTAACGCCACGTTTTCATTCTGTTTCCTCTTATTCATCGCCGTGCGTGTCGCCCGGCATGGCTACATAGTTATCGCCGCGTGCGGTCACGCAGCAGCAGCTGGCTACAGGCAACCAGCAGCAGCGACAGGGTCATCAGGATGGTAGCCAGCGCATTAACCTCTGGCGACACGCCGACCTTGACCATCGAGTAAATTTTCAGCGGCAGGATCTCAAATCCTGGCCCGGTAACAAATGACGAGACCACCACATCATCCATCGACAGGGTGAAGCTCAGCAGCCAGCCTGCTGCCACTGCTGGCATCGCCAGCGGCAGAATGATTTTGCGTAAAATGGTCATTTCGCTGGCACCCAGATCTTTCGCCGCCTCCAGCATGCGTACGTCAAAGCCTTTTAGCCTGGCATAAACGGTGATCACCACAAACGGCAGGCAAAAGGTGATATGCGAAAACAGCAGCGACCAGAAACCGAGCGAGATGCCGAGCAGCATAAACAGCACCAGCAGCGAAATCGCCATCACGATATCCGGTGACATCAGCACCACAAACAGCATGCCGCTGACAAATGGCTTGCCGCGGAAATGATAGCGGTAAAGCGCCACCGCGGTCAGCGAGCCGATCAGCGTGGCAAAGGTGGCGGAAAGTACGCCCATGATCAGCGAATGGCGCGCTGCTTCGATCAGGCTGTCGTTGTTAACCAGCAGGTGATACCACTTGCCGCTGAAGCCCTGCCAGTTAATGCCGAAGCGCGAAGCATTAAACGAATTGACGATCAAAATCGCAATCGGGATATAAAGCCAGGCGTAAATGACGGCCATAAAGCCGCCGCGGAGCAGGCGTCCGGTCATGTCAGATCCACCTTGTTATTCAGCAGCCGCGCGGCACGCCAGTAAATCAGCAGCAGCAGGCCCATCACCAGCGTCAGCACGATGCTGGTGGCGGCCCCAAACGGCCAGTCGCGAATGTTCAGGAACTGGCTTTTGATCACGTTGCCGATCAGCAGGTTCTTTGCGCCGCCCAGCAGATCGGCGACGAAAAACAGCCCCATGGCTGGCAGCAGCACCAGCAACGAACCGGCGACAATGCCGGGCAGGGTCAGCGGCAAAATGATGCGCCAGAAGGTGTGTAGTTTGCTGGCGCCGAGATCGCGTGCCGCTTCCAGCAGCGCGCTGTCCAGCTTCTCCAGGCTTGAGTAGAGCGGCATCACCATAAACGGCAGCAGAATATAGACCAGCCCGAGGATCACCGCCTGTTCGGTATACATAATGCGAAACGGCGTCTCAATCAGCCCGAGGCTCAGCAAAAAATCATTCAGCCAGCCGCGCGTGCTGAGGAAAAGCTTGAGACCATAAATGCGGATCAGCGAGTTGGTCCAGAACGGCACGATCAGCAGAAACAGCATCAGCGGACGCAGCCTGGCGGAGAGTGTGGTCAGGCACCAGGCGAACGGAAAGCCGAGCAGCAAACAGCAGGCGGTGGCGATCAGCGCCATGTTGAACGAGTGCATCAGCACATCGGCGTAGAGCGGATCGAGCAGGCGGCTGTAATTGTCGAGCGTGAATACCATGCTAATGATATGGGCGTCATCGCGGGTCAGAAAGCTGGTGCCAACAATCAGCAGATTGGGGAAAAAGACAAACAGCAGCAGCCAGCCGACAATCAGCGTGATAATGCCTTTTTGCAGCAGATTACGTCGCATGTTCATCGGCCAGCACCACCTCCCAGCCAGCTACCCAGTTCACCGCCATTTTTTGATTCAGCGAGTGGTCAAAATCGGGATCGTCTTCGTTAAAGAATTCGCTGACCGTCACCAGCTTGTGATTCTCCAGCTCCACGGTGGATTCCAGCGTCATGCCTTTGTAGTTGCGCTCGCGCACATAGCCGATCAGGCCTTCAGCATGCGCCTCCTCGGCCACCTCTTCCACGCGCAGATCTTCCGGGCGCAGCAGCACGTTGAGCCGATCGCCCGCGCTGACCGCAAACGGCACGCTCAGCTCGCACTCATGGCCTTCCACCCGCGCCCGCACGCGGCCGTCGGCTAATGGCGTCAGCACCACGGCCTCAAAGACGTTAATTTCGCCGATAAAGCGCGCCACGAACAGGTTTTTCGGTTCTTCATAGATTTCGCGCGGCGTGCCGTCCTGTTCGATAAAGCCGTCGCGCATCACCACGATGCGATCGGACATGGTCAGCGCCTCTTCCTGATCGTGGGTAACAAACACAAAGGTGATGCCGAGCTTACGCTGCAGCGCTTTCAGCTCGTTTTGCATCTGCTTGCGCAGCTTGTAATCCAGCGCGGAGAGCGACTCGTCGAGCAGCAGGACCTTGGGACGATTGACCACCGCGCGGGCGATCGCCACGCGCTGCTGCTGACCACCGGAAAGCTGATGCGGTCGTCGGGTGGCAAATTCCTCCAGCTGCACCATCGCCAGCGCCTCGTTAACGCGCTGGGTGATCTCCACCGCCGGAGTTTTCTGCATGCGCAGGCCAAAGGCGACGTTTTCAAACACCGACATATGTGGGAACAGCGCGTAGCTCTGAAAGACCGTGTTGACGTGGCGATGCTCAGCGGGCGTAGCGGTGACATCTTCACCGTCGAGCATCAGTACGCCAGCGTCGCTCTGCTCCAGCCCGGCAATCAGCCGCAAAATGGTGGTCTTGCCGCAGCCGGAAGGGCCGAGCAGGGTGATAAATTCGCCGTGGCGGATGGTGAGATTAAAATCGGCAATAATCGATTTGCCGTCAAAAGCTTTACTGATGCCAGAAAGCGTAACCAGCGCCTGTTGCGCGCGTGTTTGCGTCATTTTAGTCACTCAGTGGTTAAGTTGCCGAATGGCTGATCGCGCCGCAGCGCATGCTCAGACCCCGTGAAGGGCGGGATGATACCTGAAAAAAGCGGCAATGGCATGGCCGCATGCTGGCAACGGCAAACGGCGGCGAGCAGCAGGACGCCGCTCGCCAGAGAGAGCTTAGCGACGCGGGCGTAACAGCAGCAGCGTCAGGCTAAAAGAGAGGGTCAGCGCCATGATCACGCCGAGTACGGCGTAGATAAACCACGGGCCGATATAAGCGGGCAGGCTGAAAATGCTCGATAAAATATAGCCATAGAGCCGCACACCAAAAAAGGCAATAAACGCCGATGCGCAGGCGCTGGCAACGATGGTGGCGACAAAGGCCTTTTTATGCCGCGTCAGCACGCCAAACAGCGCCGGTTCGGTGATGCCGAGCAGGGCGGAAATTGCTGCCGACAGGGTGACCGTGCGATCCTCACTCTGTCGGTTAAGAAACCAGACGGCGAAGGTGGAGCCAGCGATCGCCATGTTGGCCATAAACATCATGGGCATCAGCATGTCATAGCCGCGATCGGTGAAATTCTGCAGGGCAATCGGCGTCATGGCGTGATGCATGCCGGTCAGCACCGCCAGCGGACGAATCGCCCCGACCACCAGCCCCGCCAGACTGGCGGAGAAGCCGAACAGCCCCTCAATCAGCCAGGCTAACCCCTTGCCCAGCCAGATCCCCGCCGGACCGATCACCGTCAGCGCAACCAGCGCGGCGATAAACAGCGTCAGCGTCGGCGTAAAGACGGTTTTCAGCACCGTCGGCATGATGCGATCGACGCCGCGATGAATATAGCTCAGCGCCAGTACCGAGAAGATCACTGGAATCACGCTGGAGGCGTAGTTAAAAATCGGCACCGGCAGCATCTCAAACAGCCAGAAGGTGCTGACGGCGCCCGGCGCATGGCTGGCCAGCGCTTTCGCGGCATCAATCAGCGTGGGATACATCAGGCAGGCGGCCACCGCGGCGGCCAGGTATTCATTGGTGCGAAACATTTTTGCCGCCGAGACGGCGAGAAAAAAGGGCAGGAACCAGAATACGCCGCTGGCGATCAGGTCGATGATCAACACCGTCTGGCTCTGCGCCGACAGTACCTTCAGCGCCACCAGGCCGGCCAGCAGTCCTTTAATCATGCCGGCACCGGCGATAGCGGGCACGATCGGGCCAAACACACCGGACACGGTATCCATAAACAGCGAGATCGTGCTTTTACGTGCGCGCTTTTCAGCCGGTGCCGCGCTGTTATCAAGGTTGAGCTGCGCCGTTAATGGCTGGAACCAGCTGTTAACCTGCGGCCCGACAATAATCTGAAACTGGTCATTCTGTATTTGCGCGCCCAGCACGCCGGCCAGGCTTTTTATTTGTTGCTGATCGACTTTGCGATCGTCAATTAAATCGAAGCGCAGACGGGTCATGCAGTGCCAGACGTTGTTGATATTTTCCCTGCCGCCGACGCCATCAATGATCTTATTAATTATGCTGGGGTTGCTCATGTTTTACTGCTCCTGTGAACGCGCCTGGTGATAGCACTAACGCGAGCTGAGTCTATGTGAGTCGGCGTGGCAAAACCAACCAATAAAAATTGATTTAGCTCACACAATCACGCTGTAAAAGGCCTTATGTGGAACGTTTATGCCAATTGGTCCGTTTTTTCGTCTCTTTATCGCAGCGGCGTGAACCAAAATAAAGTAGTGGCAAAACGCGCCCGGAGGCGGGAATAATAACGGCACATCCGGCGCTGTTATTTACCGGCCGCGTTATATTTGGGAGCTGTTATGACGCCTACGCGTATTACCAATATTGAATGTTTTATTACCAAACCCGACCGGCATAATCTGGTGGTGGTGCGCGTCAGCACCGACAAAAATATCACCGGCCTCGGCTGCGCCACCTTTCAGCAACGGCCACTGGCGGTAAAAACCATGGTGGAGGAGTATCTGAAGCCGCTGCTGATGGGCCGCGATGCCAACCACATCGAAGATCTCTGGCAGATGATGATAGTGAACGCCTACTGGCGGAACGGACCGGTGATCAACAACGGCGTTGCCGGTATCGATATGGCGCTATGGGACATCAAAGGTCAGCTGGCGGGAATGCCGCTGTATCAGCTGTTTGGCGGCAAATCGAAAGATGCGATTGCGGTCTACAGCCACTGCGCGGCGGAATCGCTGGCGGCGCTCTATCCGCAGGTAGACGCCTTGCAGGAGGCAGGCTATCGCTACGTGCGCTGTCAGCTCGGTTTTTATGGCGGCACGCCGCAGCAGCTGCATGCCACCCGTGAACCGACGCCAGGTGCCTATTACGATCAGGATGAGTACATGGCCAACACCGTGGCGATGTTCAAAGCACTGCGCGAAAAATACGGTATGCGCCTGCACATTCTGCACGATGTGCATGAACGGCTCTTTCCGCAGCAGGCCATTCAGCTGGCGAAAGCGCTGGAACCCTATCAACCCTATTTTATTGAAGATATTGTGTCACCGCAGCAGAGCGGCTGGCTGGAGCAGGTGCGGGCGCATGCCAGCGTGCCGCTGGCGATGGGCGAGCTGTTTAACAATCCGGCGGAATGGCACGATCTGATCGTCAACCGGCGCATCGATTTTATCCGTTGCCATGTGTCACAAATCGGCGGCATTACGCCAGCGCTGAAGCTGGCGGTGCTTTGTCAGGCGTTTGGCGTACGCCTCGCCTGGCACGGGCCGCCGGATATGACGCCGATCGCCGTGGCGGTGAATACCCATCTCAATATTCACCTGCACAACGCCGCGGTGCAGGAATATCTTCCCGCCGATGCGGCAACCCAGGCGGTGTTTCCCGGCGCGCCGGTGGCCGAAGGCGGCTATCTCTATCCCGGCGAGCTGCCCGGCATCGGCGTGGGCTTTGATGAGGCGCAGGCCGCCGCGTATCCGCTGGTGTACCGGCCCCATGAGTGGACGCAGAGCCGCTTGCCCAACGGCGCCATGCACACGCCTTAGTCGCCGGTGCGAAAGCGCAGATTGTCGTGATTAAACGGAATCACGTAGGTGCAGGCGTAATGAATGTCGATCACGTCGCTCATGATATAGATGCGCCCGCCTTCCAGAATGCCGCGATGCTGAATGTGCATCGCGGGCTGCCCACGTTTACAACCCAGCAGCGCCGCCTGCGCCTTGTCGACCGCCACCGCCTCATAGCGGGTCAGCGAATGCGAAATACGCAGGCCTTTGGCCATCACATAGCGTTGCAGTGAGCTTTCGATCACTCGCTGGTTAAGATCGGCAAAATCGGCGGCGGGCAGGCTGGAGGTTTCAATTTGCGTGCAGCGCTGATCGACATAGCGCAGGCGGCAAAATTGCCAGACATAGTCATTGTCGCCGAGGGCGAACGCCTGCTGCTGATCGCTGTTCGGCAGCTTTTTATGCAGGTTGATCATGCGATAGTGCATCTGATCAAAGCGCTTCTCGGTGATCGAGTTGTAGATCAGCGGGTTGTTACGCGCCTCGGCGGAAACATAAATCCCTGAACCCTGCACGATGCGAATAATGCCAATGCTCACCAGCTTTTCCAGCGCCTGACGAATGGTAAAGCGCGACACGCCATATTCCTCTGCCAGCTGTCGCTCCGGCGGCAGTCGCTGCAACGGCTCGGCGCTGTGCTGATAAATTTTGCTCAGCAGATCCTGAGCAATAAACTCTTTTTTCTTCATCCTGACTTTCCGATCGACGCGGGGTGGTAAAGCGCACTACGCTTTAGTATCAATAGCATGATGTGAAACAAGGCGAAGCGCCGCCAGGACGTCAATAATCACAACGGCCTGTTCTGAGGGATAAATAATGACACAATTACTTGAGCGTTTTTTAGATTACGTCGCGATTGAAAGTCAGTCACGACCGCAGGCACGGACTGTACCGAGCTCGGAAGGGCAGTGGCTGATGGCCAGAAAGCTGCAGGAAGAGCTGCTGGCGCTGGGCTTTGTTGACGTGACGCTAAGCGATCACGCGGTGGTCATGGGCACCTTGCCCGCCAATGTTGACTGGCCCACGCCGGTGATTGGCTTTATTTCCCACATGGATACGTCGCCTGATTTCACGGCGAAGCACGTTGCACCACAAATTATTGAAGACTATCGCGGCGGAGACATTGCGCTGGGCAACGGTGAAGAGGCGCTATCGCCGGTGATGTTCCCGGTGCTGCATCAGCTGATTGGCCATACGTTAATTACCACCGACGGTAAAACGCTGCTGGGCGCTGATGATAAAGCGGGTATCGCTGAAATCATGACCGCCATGGCGGAGCTGGCGGCCAGCGATCGTCCACACGGTGCCATTCGCGTCGCCTTTACACCGGACGAAGAGATCGGCCGTGGCACCGCGCATTTTGATGTCGAAGGTTTTGGCGCCGACTGGGCCTACACCATGGATGGCAGCGGCGTTGGCGAGTTTGAATTTGAAAACTTCAATGCTGCCTCCGCCACGGTGGTGATTAAAGGTAACAATGTGCATCCCGGCTCGGCAAAAGGCGTGATGGTCAACGCACTGGATCTGGCAATGCGTTTTCACAGCGAGCTGCCACCGGGCGAAACGCCGCAGAACACCGCGGGCTATGAGGGCTTTTTCCATCTGCATCAGGTGAAAGGCGGCGTTGAGCAGGCGGAGTTACACTATATCGTGCGTGATTTTGACCGCGATAATTTCGAAAAGCGCAAACAGCTGCTGGTGGATCTGGCGAAGCGTTTGAGCCGCGGCCTGCAGGTGGATTGTCATATCAACGTGCAGCTGGAAGATACCTATTTCAACATGCGCGAGAAAGTGGAAATCTATCCGCACATTATTGAGCTGGCGCTGACCGCGATGCGTGACTGTGGCATTGAGCCACAGGTTAAGCCGATTCGTGGCGGTACCGACGGTGCATCGTTGTCCTGGATGGGGCTGCCATGCCCGAATATCTTTACCGGCGGCTATAACTATCACGGCAAGCATGAGTTCGCTTCGCTTAACCAGATGGCGCAGGCGGTGCAGGTGATTGTGCGCATCGCAGAGCTGGCGGCGGAGAAAAAATCGAGCTGATGTTCGGGCGGGCGGCACCTTCGCGTTGTCGCCTGCATCATCGCATTTCCTGCCACGCCCACAGAAAGATTGTTTGTTCCACTCGGTTATTATTTTCCCACCTGTCGGAAATTTCACATTTTAATCGCTAAATGCGTCCGCGCTGCGTACCTGCATTACACTCGCTTCATCTGCTCATCAATGAATAAAAGGAATAACAATATGAAAATCACTCACGGTTTATATGCGGGCGCACTGATGGCTATTTCCGTAACGGCGGGCGCAGCAGAACCAACGGCAATGAAAAATCCGCTGAGCGTACACGTTCTTAATTTACAGACCGGCGTGCCGACGGCTGATATCACAGTGGAACTGGAGCAGAAACAGCAGGATAAGTGGGTGAAGCTGGCCAGTGGCGTGACCGATAAAAATGGCCGCATCCCGGCGTTATATCCGCAGGATAAGCCTGTCGCCAGCGGCATATATAAAGTGGTGTTTAAAACCGGCGATTATTATCAGAAAATGAAACAGAACACCTTCTTCCCGGAAATCCCGGTGATATTTACCATGGAAAATAAAGGCGAGCATTACCATATTCCATTACTGCTGAGTCAGTACGGTTATTCTACCTATCGTGGTAACTGATCGACAATAACGGCGATTTCCGCGCGGTCAGGCGGTAAGAAAAGGGCGCTCAGAGTAGAATGAGCGCCCTTGCTGTTACTCTTCTTCGCTAAAATACCAGTAGCCGCTGTTCACCAGCGCCGCCAGTTGTGCCAGCACGGACGGATCGTCCAGCGCCTCGCCCAGCTGCGCAATGCCAAGGGTATGATGATGGGCCAGCGCAGTTAACACTTCCGGACGCGCGCACTCAATCTGCTCGCCGTTAACAAACACCGCACCTTCCAGCGTCAGCACGCGCAGGCCGCCAAGGCGACTCAGGGTGTCACCCTGTTGCAGCGCATCATAGATCTCATCAGGCTGATAAGGCGGTTCTGGCGGAGCCAGATCCAGCTCGTGACGCGTCTGCGAGATAAACTCACCAAACCACTGCTTAAACTGCTCTGGCTGCTCGATCACGTCGATCATCAGCTGGCGAATGCCTTCTATTTCCTGTGGCAGGATGGTGGAAGGGCAGTCGCGCGCCGGAACATCAGGATCGGTAAAGCGTTTGCCGCCCAGCTCATGCGCCAGCACGTAATCCGCAAAGCCGCTGATCAATTCGCGGCCGCTTGGCGCGCGAAAACCCACGGAATAATTAAGCGCATTTTCCAGCGACCAGCCTTCGTGCGGGAATCCCGGCGGAATATAGAGAATATCGCCCGGCTCCATCTCTTCATCGATGATGGCGTCGAACGGTTCGACCTGCAGCAGATCGGGATGCGGGCAGTGCTGTTTCATGGGCACTTTGTCGCCTACGCGCCAGCGACGACGACCCATGCCCTGAATAATAAAGACATCGTATTGATCTAGGTGCGGGCCGACGCCACCACCCGGCACCGAGAACGAGATCATCAGATCGTCGGTGCGCCAGTCCGGCAGTGCACGGAAGGGCTGCATCAGCGCGGCCGACGGCTGATGCCAGTGGTTAACCGCCTGCACCAGCAGCGACCAGTTGTTCTCACCCAGATGGTCGAAGCTCTCAAACGGGCCGTGACCCACCTGCCAGTTGCCGTCCTGATGGCTGACCAGTCGGCTGTCGACCTCATTTTCCATCGCCAGCCCGGCCAGCTCATCAGGAGAGAGGGGATCGACAAAGTTTTTAAAGCCGCGCTTCAGCAGTACCGGGCGTTTTTGCCAGTAGCGCTGGATAAAGTCGGGCCAGTCGAGATCAAGCTGATAATCCATAAGACATTCCATTCAGGCGATAAATTGCAGCAAGTATAACAGTGCCAGCCGCTTTCTACTCGTGGTGATGCGCCACTTCCTGGCGTCCAAAGGTGACGACCATGCGCGCGCCGCCGAGTGGGCTGGTTGACGCCACGATTTCGCCGGCATACTGCTCCAGAATATCGCGCGCCACCGCCAGCCCCAGCCCCTGACCGGGGCGCAGCGTATCGGCCCGCTGGCCACGCAGGAAAATCAGCTCGCGCTTGCTTTGCGGAATGCCGGGACCGTCATCTTCAACCCGCAGCGTCAGACTTTCGCCATGTTGCTGAGCGCTGACCTCAACAAACTCAAGGCAATATTTACAGGCGTTATCGAGAATGTTGCCCATCACTTCCATAAAATCATTTTGATCGCCGAGGAAGACCGTTTCCGGTGAGATATCCAGGCTGATCGATACGCCTTTACGCTGATAGACCTTGTTGAGGGCGGAGCAAAGACTGTCGAGCAACGCTGACGCAGAATGCAGTTCGCGCTGCAGCGGATTGTGATCGGCCTGCATGCTGGCGCGATGCAGATAGTAGCCAATCTGCTGTGAGATGCGGCTGATCTGCTCCAGCATCACCGGCTCCGCTTGTTCCACGGTAAAATTTTTACCGCCGCGTAGCGAACGCAGCGTGCTTTGTAACACCGCCAACGGCGTTTTCAGGCTGTGGGTCAGATCGGCCAGCGTGGTGCGATAGCGGGTATAGCGCTGCCGCTCGTTGTCCAGCAGCAGGTTAAGATTGCGCACCAGGCTAACCAGCTCTTGCGGGGGATGCGGATCGAGCGATTCTCGCTGATTGGTTTCCAGCTCGCGGATCTGACCGGCCAGATGACCGATCGGCCGCAGGCTCCAGTGCGCCGCCAGCCAGAGCAGCGGGATTACCAGCAGCAGGTTGAGCGCCAGCACATAGCTGAACCAGGACCACACCACGTCGGAGTGCTGCAACTCCTGCGGAATGGTATCCACCACCACAATGGTCAGCGCGGGCAGATTAGTGGTCGCCTCATAGCGATTGACCGCCACCGAGTGGGTAAACGTGTCATCGCCGTTACCGTCGTAGGCGTGCAGTTTTTTCTGTGAAGCCTGATCGTTTGCCAGCGCTTCCTGGCTGGTGCGATTATTGGTATCGATTTCATAAAAGTCCGGCTTTTGTAGCCATTCCGGGCGGATCTTTTGCCGAATCTTTGGCACATCGCGCTGCTGCCAGAGCAGCTTGCCGCGCTCATCATAGATAAACACCAGCGTCGGAAAATTCAGCGTCATGCGTTCCGGTTGGGCGATGGTCAGCTTCTGGTTCTGCCACTGCGCCAGCGTATAGAACAGGTTGCTCTCACCGCGCATCACGCGATAGGTGTTTTTATCGAAGCTCACCACGTAACCGATCACCGCTACCAAACCGTATGAGAGCGACAAAAACAGCACCACGGCGGCGGTAGCGAGCAGGAAACGGGCGCGCAGGGAAAAAGGGCGCTGGCGGTTAAACAGCTTCATTGGTCAGAGATCAAAGCGGTAGCCCTGACCGCGCACGGTAGTGATGACATCACCCTCATGTTCAGCCTGCATCTTCTTGCGCAACCGACCCATTAATACATCGATAGTGTGGCTTTCGCGTAGTTCGGCGTCGGGGTAAAGCTGCAGCATCAGCGAATCTTTGCTGACGACTTTGCCAGCATTGCGGATCAGCGTCTCAATAATGGTGTATTCAAAGGCGGTGAGTTTGACCGGCTGCGCGTTAATCGCCAGTTCGCGGCGTGACAGATCAACCTGAAACGGCGGCAGGCTGATAATTTGCGAGGCGTGTCCGCTGTTGCGGCGCATCAACGCTTGCAGGCGCGCGGCGACCTCTTCGATGTGAAAAGGTTTGGTAACGTAATCATCGGCACCCGCTTCCAGCGCCTCGACTTTCGCCTGCCAGCCTTCACGCGCGGTCAACACCAGCAGCGGCTGCTTAACGCCCTGGCCACGCCAGCGGCGGATCAGCGCCATACCATCTTCGTCAGGCAGGCCGAGATCAACCAGGGCGATATCCGGCGCATGCTCGCTGAGAAAATAGTCAGCTTCTTTCGCATCTTCTGCGGCGTCCACCTGATGACCCATGTCGCGCAGCTGCACGGCAAGATGATGGCGTAATAATGCATTGTCTTCGACAACCAGTACGCGCATAGCGTTGTCCTGTATTCCGGAGTGAGGGAGCAAAGTATAAAGGCGAGGAGCTAAACAGGATATTAACGCGAGCCAGGGAGACTGGCTCGCAGAAAGATTATTTTAATTCATCAACCATTTTAATGGCGCGGCCGATGTAGTTGGCGGGGGTCATCTGCTTGAGACGGGCTTTCTCTTCTTCCGGCAGCGCAAGGCCGTCGATAAAGGCCTGCATGCCCGCAGCGTCAACGCGTTTACCGCGCGTCAGCTCTTTGAGTTTTTCATACGGTTTTTCGATGCCGTAGCGACGCATCACCGTTTGTACCGGCTCGGCCAGCACTTCCCAGTTGTGATCCAGCTCATCCAGCAGGCGTTCACGGTTCACTTCCAGTTTTGAAATGCCTTTCAGCGTAGCCTGATAGGCGATCAGCGCATAGCCCACGCCGACGCCGAGGTTGCGCAGCACGGTGGAATCGGTCAGATCACGCTGCCAGCGGGAAACCGGCAGTTTGCTCGCCAGATGCTGCATCATGGCGTTAGCCAGGCCGAGGTTGCCTTCGGAGTTTTCGAAGTCAATCGGGTTGACCTTGTGCGGCATGGTGGATGAGCCAATCTCGCCAGCAATGGTTTTCTGCTTGAAATGGTTCAGCGCCACGTAGCCCCAGATATCGCGGTCGAAATCGATGAGGATCGTGTTGAAGCGCGCCATGCAGTCAAACAGCTCGGCAATATAGTCGTGCGGCTCAATCTGCGTGGTATACGGGTTCCAGGTGATGCCCAGCGAGGTAACAAAGGCTTCACTGAACTGGTGCCAGTCTACTTCCGGATAGGCGGCGATATGCGCGTTGTAGTTGCCAACGGCGCCGTTGATTTTGCCGAGGATTTCCACGCGCTCCAGCTGGCGCAGCTGGCGTTCCAGACGGTAAGCGACGTTGGCCATCTCTTTACCCATGGTCGACGGCGTGGCCGGTTGGCCGTGGGTGCGCGACAGCAGCGGAATATCGCGGTACTGCACGGCAAGATCTTTCACCGCATCAACGATCTGATGCCAGTAAGGCAGCACCACGTCGCGACGGGCGGTTTCCAGCATCAGCGCGTGGGAAAGGTTATTGATATCTTCAGAGGTACAGGCGAAGTGAATAAATTCAGAGACCGCATGCAGCGCGGGCACGCTTTCCACTTTTTCCTTCAGAAAATATTCCACCGCTTTCACATCATGGTTAGTGGTGCGTTCGATGGTTTTAATGCGCGCGGCGTCAGTTTCAGCAAAATCAGCCACGATTTGGTCAAGGTAAGCGTTTGCGTCAGCATCAAATGCAGGAACTTCCATGATCTCTGCGGTCGCAGCCAGTTTTTGTAACCAGCGAACTTCAACCTCAACGCGAAATTTCAGCAGGCCATATTCGCTGAAAATGCCGCGCAGCGGACTGACTTTATCGCCGTAACGACCATCGACCGGTGAGACGGCGGTCAGAGAGGATAATTCCATCGGTGCAACTCCTGAAACGTTTGACAGTAAGCGTCGGCCTGATTACCAGGCCGGACCCAGTTTTTCCAAAATAGCTTTCGCCTCGTTAACGAGGCGGGAACGCGAAAACATCAGCTGCAGTCGTCCGCCGCCCGCCTGTTGCCAGAGCACGGCGCTGCGAATGCCAGCCAACAGCGTGGCGCGCACTTTGCTCTGTACCTGTGAATTTTGCAGGATAGCGGTGGAGCCGGTGACCTGAATGCGCGGGCCAAGCGGGCTAATGACATCAACATAGATGCCCGCCATGGCGCTGAGAATGGTGTCTGATTCCAGCGGATAGTGCGCCAGTTGTCGGTCGAGCTGGGCAATGCGCTGGGCAAGATCGTTCATTGCCTGCTTGTTGCCGTGCAGCTTGCGCTCCAGCACCATCAGGCTCAGGGTATAACGGGTGAGTTCAGCGCTGGCGCCCTGACGGCTCGGCGAATTCAATACCGCAATCAGGCTTTTCAGCCCGAGGCGCAGGTTGGCAGGATCGTTACCGTAGACCGCCAGCGTGGACGACGGATTCAGGTCGAGCAGGCTACGCAGCGAAACCTCCAGCGCGGCGTTGTCCGCCTGACCCTGATGCGCCAGCTGTTGAACCAGCTGGGCTGACTGACAGATGCCCGCCAGCGCCAGAGTAATATCAAAATAATTTTTAGCCACGGTTACTCCCGTTTACGCGTTGCCGTTCGCCAGCGTCCGACGTCATTATGATACAAACGGCACGCGCTCTTCGATGATGCCGCCGCCAAGGCAATGCTCATCAAGGTAAAACACCGCTGACTGGCCCGGCGTCACCGCCGCTACCGGCTCATCAAAGCGCACTTCAATACGATCGTCAGCCAGCGGCGTGACGGTGCAGGGAATATCAGCCTGACGATAACGGGTTTTCACCGTACAGCGCAGTGGGGCGGTCAGCGGCTCACGGTCGACCCAGTGCAGCTGCTGCGCAATCAGGCCCACTGACATCAGGCGCGGGTGATCGCCGCCCTGGGCCACGATCAGGCGATTGCTGGCGACATCTTTGTCGACCACATACCAGGGATCGTCGTTGCTATCTTTCAGGCCGCCAATGCCCAGGCCTTTGCGCTGGCCCAGAGTGTGATACATCAGACCCTGATGTTCGCCGACTACCGCGCCATCAACGGTTTCAATGATGCCTGGCTGCGCAGGCAGATAACGCGCGAGGAAATCGCGGAATTTACGCTCGCCGATAAAGCAGATGCCGGTTGAATCTTTTTTCTTCGCGGTGACCAGCTCCAGCTCTTCTGCCAGGCGGCGCACTTCTGGTTTGGCCAGTTCGCCGACCGGGAACAGGCTTTGCGCAATCTGTTCGTGGCTCAGGGTGTAGAGGAAATAGCTCTGGTCTTTGTTGTCATCCAGCCCGCGCAGCAGGCGGCTTTTGCCGTCCACATCCTGACGGCGCACATAGTGGCCGGTGGCGATGAAATCGGCGCCGAGATCTTCCGCGGCAAACTCGAGGAAAGCTTTGAATTTGATCTCTTTGTTGCACAGGATATCGGGGTTCGGCGTGCGGCCCGCCTTATACTCTTCAAGGAACAGCTCAAACACGTTGTCCCAGTACTCGGCGGCAAAGTTTATTTTGTGCAGCTTCATCCCAAGCTTGTCGCAGACCGCCTGTGCATCTGCCAGATCGTCCGCCGCGGTGCAATATTCCTCACCGTCATCTTCCTCCCAGTTCTTCATGAACAGGCCTTCGACCTGGTAACCCTGCTGCTGCAGTAACCAGGCGGAAACGGAAGAATCGACGCCGCCGGACATCCCGACGATCACTTTTTTCTGGCTGTTGTCAGACATGGGCACTCACGCTACTCGAAATGAAATAAAAACAGGCGACATATGCTATCACGCACCTGCGCGTTGCGCACCCTCGCTAAACGGCCACTGGAAGGCGCTAATCAGCGTCAGCGGGTAGCGCACATTTTGCTGCCAGAGCCGCACGCTCTCCGCTACCAGCGGCGATCGCAGGTTAGGGGCCTGTAACACCGCCGTTGGTGGCAGCCACAGGCAGCGCGTAATGTCGCTGTCCTGTGGCGCGGTGGCGGCCATCTCAGGCAGATCCAGGCTGAAAAGAAAGCGCACAAAAGGCGTATTGTCGGGGGCGATCCACTGCTGAACGGCGAGGAAATGCTGCGGCGTGGCGGCAATGCCGGTCTCTTCCCACAGCTCGCGTTCTGCCGCCTGAATCAGCGTTTCATCCGCTTCCAGGTGACCGGCCGGTTGATTCAGCGTCGGCTTGCCGTGCACCCACTCTTCCACCACCAGTAGCTGACCTTGCGCCTGCACCAGCGTGGCGACGGTGACATGAGGTTTGAACATCTCTTCTCCTGATTAGATAACCTGCCGTTATGGCGTATTACGCCGTGGGGTGATAGTCGCGCCATTCGCCGGGTGCCAAATCCTCCAGCGACATGTCGCCAACCGCATAGCGAATCAGACGCAGCGTCGGAAAGCCAATGTGCGCGGTCATGCGCCGAACCTGACGGTTGCGGCCTTCGTGCAGGGTGATTTTCAGCCATTGCGTCGGGATCGATTGTCGTTCACGAATCGGCGGATTACGCGGCCAGAGCCAGGCGGGTTCCGCCACCGCTTCGGCACCTGCCGGTAAGGTTGGGCCATCTTTCAGATTAATGCCATCACGCAGGCGTTGCAGCTGATGCGCTTCGGGCACGCCTTCGACCTGAACAAAATAGGTTTTATGCGTGCGCTTACCGGGCTGGGTAAGGGCCGCCTGCAGCGCGCCGTCATTGGTCAGCACCAGCAGGCCTTCACTGTCGCGGTCGAGCCGACCAGCGGCATAGACGTCGGCGATCGGAATATAATCCTTCAGTGTTTTGCGTCCCGCTTCGTCGGTAAACTGCGGCAGCACGTCATAGGGTTTGTTAAAAAGAATGATGCGTTGTGGACCCGTGACCCGACGGGCCGGGGCGCGCTTGTCGCTGAATCGTTTAAGGCGATGATGTTTAACAGGAGTTTGTCGCATGGGCTTTGCAGTCTGTGAGAATGGGCGCATTATAACGCGAAATTGCGATGATTGGCGCGACGTGAATATTCAAGTAGTATTGACGCGCATCTTACAAATCATTAACAAATAGAGCGCTCGAAGGAGAGGTTAATGGAAAGCAAAGTAGTAATTCCGGCGGAAGGTCAAAAAATCACCCTGGATCAGGGCAAGCTGGTCGTGCCAAACAATCCGGTTATTCCTTACATTGAGGGTGACGGTATTGGTGTCGACGTATCCCCTGTGATGCTGAAAGTGGTTGATGCCGCTGTGAAAAAAGCCTACAACGGCGAGCGTAAAATTTCCTGGATGGAAATCTTTACCGGTGAGAAATCGGTTGAACTGTACGGTCAGGATGTCTGGCTGCCGCAGGAAACCCTGGATTTAATTAAAGAATATCGCGTGGCTATCAAAGGCCCGCTGACGACCCCGGTCGGTGGCGGCATCCGCTCCCTGAACGTGGCGCTGCGTCAGGAACTGGACCTCTACGTTTGTCTGCGTCCGGTGCGCTATTACAAAGGCACGCCAAGCCCGGTTAAACGTCCTGAAGAGACCGATATGGTGATCTTCCGTGAGAACTCCGAAGATATCTATGCGGGTATCGAGTGGAAAGCGGGCTCTGCGGAAGCAGACAAAGTGATCAAGTTCCTGCGCGAAGAGATGGGCGTGAAGAAAATTCGCTTCCCTGAGCAGTGCGGTATCGGCGTGAAGCCGTGTTCAGAAGCGGGCACCAAACGTCTGGTGCGTGCAGCGGTTGAGTACACCATCACCAACGATCGTGACTCACTGACGCTGGTTCACAAAGGCAACATCATGAAGTTCACCGAAGGTTCTTTCAAAGACTGGGGCTACCAGTTAGTGAAAGAAGAGTTCGGCGGCGAGCTGATCGATGGCGGCCCATGGATGAAGTTCAAAAATCCAAACACCGGTAAAGAGATCACCGTTAAAGATGTGATTGCCGATGCATTCTTACAGCAAATCCTGCTGCGTCCATCTGAGTATGACGTTATCGCCTGTATGAACCTCAACGGCGACTACATCTCTGATGCGCTGGCTGCACAGGTTGGCGGTATCGGTATCGCACCAGGCGCCAACATCGGTGATGAATGCGCACTGTTTGAAGCGACCCACGGCACGGCGCCAAAATATGCCGGTCAGGATAAAGTGAACCCAGGTTCCGTGATCCTGTCAGCAGAAATGATGCTGCGTCACATGGAGTGGTTCGAAGCGGCTGACCTGATTGTAAAAGGTGTTGAAGGCGCTATCGCTAACAAGACCGTGACTTACGATTTCGAACGCCTGATGGAAGGTGCTAAGCTGCTGAAATGTTCAGAGTTTGGTGATGCGATCATCGAAAATATGTAATCGCGTTCTGTGAGAACAACAACGGGAGCCAGCAGGCTCCCGTTTTTTTTGCCGTCGGTAAGGCTTTCACACATCGCATGTTGGCGGCCACGATCTGATACATCTTTCTTCCCCGCGCATCCGCAGTCTGATCTATTCTTGAGACCAGCGGCTCATCCGCCACCGTTGTGCTTTGTTATCAGCGCCTGATGGCTGGCGCCAGAGATTGGCGAGGAATCAGCATACGGGTCGCATTTTTGTTGTGCGACAGCGGTAATGGCCTGGCCATTACGCGATAATCAGGCGAACATCTTTTTGTGTATTTAACGAATGACTGGCTGGAGAGTTATGAAAAGCGTGCTGCTGTTGGTTTCTTGTTTGCTGCTTGCCGGTTGTGGCATGGGTATCACCTCCCTGATTCCGTCCAGCGATGTCTGTCCAAGCGGCATCGACAGCGTCACCGGGCAGTGTCGTTAATATCGACCGGCCTGCGCCGATAGTGAGCGCAGGCCAGCAGCTTAGCGGCAATGCTGAACAATGCTGAGGCGGTCAGCAAGCACCGTTTCTCCCATTTCAAACGTCTTATAGAAGCGCATATCGGTGCCGCTGCCTTGCGGCGTCAGGTCGACAAACATCGACTCTTCCCATGTATAAACGGTCGTTTTGCCCGGTTTCATTTCCGTATGCGACGTATCATCCTTAGCAATCACCCTCGACGTTGACCAGCCTGAATAAATACACTGGCTAAGCGCCTCCATGCTTTTGCTACTGGATCCCTGCCAGCTTGGCTGATTCAGCCGGGCATCTTCGACGGAAGAGGTACAGCCCACAACGGCCAGCGGTAAAATAATGGCGAACAGTTTGTTGTAAATCATCTTAACTCCTTCGCGCCTGGCGCGTCAGTGTTGCGGGAATAGCCAATGATTTGATCGTTGTTCTCTGCATTACGCCTTTATCGGTTTGCTTTGCTCCTTGATCTGTCGCCTGACGGGATACGCACGGCGCTCCTATTTTTGACTATAGAGCAGCTGGCTGCTTCATGCTGGCAGGAGAGGAGGGATTTCGCGAAAAGAGGGGCAGGGAAATGCCGTATTTGAGATCGCCATAAAAAAATCCGGCACGAGGCCGGATTTCCAATATAACAGTATGTCGCCTTTAGCCGTCAAATATACAGCATCCGCATTGGGGTGCGAGCCGCTGTCACCATGTGATGCTGACCTTGTGAGTAAGCCATGGCTGACGTAAAAAAGACAGAACGCAAAAAGCGTTAATCAACGTCGAAACTCTTTTTCTTTATAGTCCGGCAACATCGCCGGGTGCTGTGTCTAATCTTTGCACAGACATAATAACAAGATTAATCCGATTGCAAAAGAGAAATAATCTATTTTATTTCATATTTTCTTTTTTACCGCCGCACCTTAAAAATGACGTTAAGCGGCGGCAAGTGCGCGATAAACGGGTATCGCCAAATGAAGATAGACCATGCTGGAAAAGTTGCACGGAAATGACAAAAATAAATTTCAGCGAGCAGACCCGGAATGGCGACCATGCTGACTGCTTACAATCCAGGCGAAATCTGGCGGAAATAGCCGCAGTTCGTCAGCCAGATGTCAGTAAATTGTAAGTTTTTGTCAAAATCAGAGTTGTCTGAATGCTGAGGGGCAGGCCATCTGCGCAGGATAGACCTTGTCGGTCAGGGTAAGTCTGAAACGGCAGGGACGAGCGTCGCTAACTGACCGAGGTTAGCAGCCACACTGGAATTCACCGTTGCTCCGTTGAGGGTAAACATGCGCTGCACTAACTGTTTTGCGCCACTGACGCAGGAGGAGAAGTTTTATCTGCAATCCTGCTGTGAACGTTGCGATCGGGACGCCCGGGTGGTGCAGGGCGAAGCGCATCTGCCGATCAAATCGCCACGTTATCTGATACGCTGGATCCAATTCTGCTGTCGGCGCTGCTGGTTTCGCCTGCAGGGCCAGCATTAATCCTTTCTATAAGACGTCAGGTACTATGGCTTTTAAAGCACTGTTTCAGCGTCTGGCCCAATCACCTTTCCGCCAGCGCTTCCATTTGGGTTATCGGGAATATGTTTACAGCCAAAGCAAAGGCGCGGCGGCGCTGAACGAACATGCTACAGCGTTTATCGCTGAACGCCTGGCCGCCGCAGAGCCTGCGCACGATGGTAAACAGACGCCAATGCGAGGGCATCCGGTATTTATTGCCCAACACGCCACCGCCACCTGCTGTCGTGGCTGCATTGAAAAATGGCATGCGCTTCCTCGTCATCAGCCGCTGACCGCGGCGCAACAGGATTACCTTGTCAGCGTGATCATGCACTGGCTGCATCATGAGATGCAGCGACCGATCCCGCCTGCACCCACGCCGAAATCTGCTGCGACTTCTGCGCAGCTGTCGCTGTGGTGACCGCGGGCAGTTAATGCTTTCCCCCATCCGCTGCCGAAAAAACATGCAATTTCCTGATGTATGATCAGGAAAATTTGCTACTTACGTCACATTCAGACATCAAGTTTTCCCTGGCTCTGCCGATTTACTCAGCCGCGACGTTAACAAAAAAGGCCGATGCATGCGCTACATCGGCACGTCGCTTGTTGGTTCTTATTTGCCGACGGGTGCAAGCAATCGCAAGTCATTACTTCAGCGGCGACGTCAGCCGGAACAGATGGGCCATCACCTCTCCGTGTTGCTGCAAACTTAAAAGGGATTCTGTCATGGTATCAATCAAAAATATGAGAGTGGGTGTGCGTCTTGGCGCCGCATTCGGCCTGGTCATCCTGTTGCTGATTATTGTCAGCGCGACGGCCGTCATCAAAACCGGCAGCATTAATCACGCGGTCGATAAAATCGTCAACGATCGTTACGTTAAAGTCCGTCTCGCTTTTGACGTGCGCGACGGCGTCAACGAACAGATTAAATATTTGCGCGGTATGGTAATCGACGTCGAACGTCCGGAGCAGAACGTTAAGCGTTTCACCCAGTTGGATGAGGCGACTCACAAGACCAATTCAGCCATTGAGCGCATCTCTCAGCTGCAAACCACGGCGATTGGTCAGCAGAAGATCAAATCTATTAAGGAAGCCTCGCAGGAGTTCGAGCGCGTGAAGCAGGAGCTGCTGGGTTTAATCCGTGGCGGCAATGCTGACGTTGCGGCTGATTTCGCCCTGCGCAAAATAACCAACATTCAGAATGATTTTCTCAACAGCGCGGTGAAGTTTGCTGATTCACAGTCTCAGCAGCTGATGGGTGAAGGCGCGAATGCGGTTCATGACGGCTCTACCGCCATTAACGTTACGCTGATTTTTTCCAGCGTTGCTATTCTGGCGGCGATCGCGCTGGGCATGTTCCTGACCGGTTCGATTGTACGTCCGCTGCGCGAAGCTGTGACCATTGCGGAAAACGTGGCGGCAGGCGATCTGCGTACGGTAATCACGGTGAATTCAAAAGATGAAACCGGCCAGCTGATGCACGCGCTGAAAAACATGAACGATAACCTGCTGAACATCGTGAACGAAGTGCGCGCGGGTACCGACCTTATCGCCAACGCCTCTGGCGAGATTTCAGCGGGCAATATGGATCTCTCTTCGCGTACCGAGCAGCAGGCCAGCTCGCTGGAAGAGACCGCATCGGCGATGGAACAGATGACTTCCACCGTGAAGCAGAATGCTGATAATGCTCGTCAGGCTAATCAGCTGGCGGCGCAGGCCTCCAGCGTGGCGGTCCAGAGCGGCGAAGCGGTTAAGCAGGTCGTGACCACTATGGAAATGATCAACACCTCATCGAAAAAGATTGTCGATATTATCAGCGTGATTGATGGCATCGCGTTCCAGACTAACATCCTTGCACTGAACGCCGCGGTGGAAGCTGCACGAGCCGGCGAGCAGGGCCGTGGTTTTGCCGTGGTTGCATCAGAAGTGCGCAATCTGGCGCAGCGTTCCGCTTCAGCAGCCAAAGAGATTGCTCAGCTGATCGAAGATTCGGTTGCGCGGGTGGAAGAGGGCGGCAAGCAGGTTGCTAATGCCGGCAGCACTATGCAGGAAGTCCTGACCAGCGTGAAAAGCGTGACGGAAATCATGGGTGAAATCTCGATTGCCAGCGCTGAGCAGAGCACCGGCATTCATGAAATTAATACGGCGATCACCCAGATGGATCAGGTCACGCAGCAAAATGCTTCGCTGGTGAATCAGTCAGCGGCTGCCGCTCAGGCGATGCAGGAACAGGCCGATCAGCTGGCGCGCGCCATTCGCGTATTTAAAACGCACGATGCAGTAGCGGCATAATTTTTTTGGGCTGGCGCGCTGTCCGGCCCAAAATATTTACCAGCCGTTTAATTTTTTTTAACATAACTGAGACAGGCGCCTGAAAAGCTGCTAGGCTAATTTCTCTTAAAACAAAAATACGAAGGTTTCTATCACTATTCTAAATTTCAAATGTCCCTCTTGTAGCGGACATCAGTATCGTCTCTCCTCGTTCGATGTCACCACAAAAAATCCCCACGGCGCAGTCTGCATCTTCTGTAAATCAGTTATGCATGCCAGTTATCGTGACGCGAACGTTTCTGCTCGTTGCTAACCCTTTTTCGTTTCGTCTGGTGTTAACCAGACGCGATGCGCCTGTCAAATAATTAACGCGCTAATAATAACAACGGCAATAATTGTTAAACCTGGCTGGCGCCGATCTGAGATACTCCTTTTCGCCCCTTCAAGAGCTAAGCCACAACAGTGAGTGCCGGAGATAAGCGCCGGATGGGGTTAATAACAGGTCGCCTTTGCGGCCTGTTGTTGTTTCTGCACCGCTTCACTTCCCTGCAAATCATGACGCATCACCTATACTTAAGGTTCATTCACCTAAGGAGATGACCATGTCAGAACGCCACGATCATAATAAGCCTTACCCGGACGACAACGACCTCCACGGCCTGCCAGAAGATGCGCCTCATTCGACCAATCCTTACGAAGAAGATGACATGGCGCATGGCCAGGAAGCGCCACAGGAGCAGGGTGAAATTCCGCGTAAGCGTGATGACAGCAAGGATGATCAACAAGATCCGTTTGAACCCAAACAGCCCAAATAACGTCACGCCCGTTCGGGAGTGATCATCTGCCGTAGCGTGCGGCGGCTGGAGGCACTATGTGTGGACGTTTTGCACAATATCGCAGCAGGGATGACTACTTCGCCGCACTTGGCATTGCCAGCGACGAAATAACCTACGATCCGCAACCGATCGGTCGTTATAACGTCGCGCCCGGTACGCGCGTGCTGTTACTTAACGCGCGGGCCGGATCCCTTTCTCTCGATCCTGTTCACTGGGGCTATGCGCCCAGCTGGTGGCAGAAGCCACCCTTAATCAACGCTCGCTCTGAAACTGCAGCCTCAGGCAGAATGTTTGCCTCGCTCTGGCAGCATGGCCGCGCTATCGTCATGGCTGACGGCTGGTATGAGTGGCAACGTGAGGGCAGCCACAAGCAGCCATGGTTTCTCTATCATCACTCCCATGAGCCGCTGTTTTTTGCCGCCATTGGCAACGCGCCTTACGATAAAGCCAACGATCACGAAGGATTTGTCATCGTTACCGCAGCCAGCGATAAAGGGCTGGTGGATATTCACGATCGCTGGCCGCTGGTATTGACGCCTGAAGCGGCACTGGCCTGGCTCGATCCCGCCACCACGGCGGATGAAGCCTGCGATCTGGCGCACAAAGGCGCACGCTCAGCCGACGAATTTCACTGGCATCCGGTCAGCCCGGCGGTGGGTAACCCGAGAAATCAGGGCGCTGATTTAATTAAAGAAAGTGCACCCACGGATTAATTCAGCGGGGGTGCCGGAGAAAATAAATCCCAATCGCACGCGGCAATCCTCACCTTTTGCCTTCCTCTGCCGATAACCTGTGACAGAAGTGTTGCTGCTTACGCGAAGTGAGAAGGCCGCTGCCGGAGGCGGTCGTCGTCGATATCGCCTGTAATCACTTACCTGTTAATGTTCAGAGGAATACATGGATAATTTTCAAAAAGATATCGACGAAAGAGCGAACCTGACACTGTCAAACCGTTTTGAGCTGCTGCTGTTCCGTCTGGGTTCCTCTTCACCGGAAGAAAAACCAGAGCTGTACGGCATCAACGTCTTTAAGCTGCGTGAAATCGTACCGATGACCGAGATCACCAAAGCAGCGGGCATGAAGCCGCCATTATTAGGTATGGCCAATATTCGCGGCCAGGTGATTCCGGTCATCGATCTGCCCGCCGTCGCCGGTTGTACGCCTTCCACCGGCCTGAATCTGTTGCTGGTAACGGAATATGCGCGCAACACTCAGGCGTTTGCGGTGGAATCGGTGGACAACATCGTGCGACTTGAGTGGAGCAACGTTCACGCTGCCGAAGCGGGTATCAGCAGCCGCAACATTACCAGTATCGCCATGCTCGAAAATCAGGAGCAGGGCAGCAATATGGCGCTGGTACTGGACGTTGAGCAGATTCTGTATGACATCATTCCATCAGCGCGCGATGTCAAAACCGAACAGGTCAAAAACAAAACCTTCAGCATGCGCCCTGGCTCTATCGCTATCGTGGCTGAAGATTCGAAAGTGGCCCGTTCAATGCTGGAGAAAGGCCTGAGCGGCATGGGCATTCCAGCTGAGCTGCACAACACCGGTCTCGAAGCCTGGGAAAAAATCAAGATTCTGGCGCAGCAGGCACAGGCCGAAGGCGTACCGATTCGCGATAAAATCTCCATGGTGCTGACCGATCTGGAAATGCCGGAAATGGACGGTTTTACCTTAACGCGCAATATCAAAAGCGATCCGCGCCTGAAAGAGATTCCGGTGGTAATTCACTCATCGCTGTCAGGCAGCGCCAACGAAGATCACGTGCGTAAAGTCGGTGCCAACGGTTATGTGGCCAAATTTGAGATCAACGAGCTCTCTTCGGTTATTCATAAGGTGCTGGAAGAGGCGAGCGTACAGCGCACCGCTTGAAGAAAGTGCAGTTAGCACCCATATTTATCTCTGTGACCATAATTGGAGGTGAATATGGCAAGTGGCTGGGCTTCCGATGGCGCAGTGCAGGATCAGATCGACAGCACGGTTAACGACGGCGTGGCGCGGGTGCGCAATGCGGTCGGGCAGGGCGAAAGTGAGGAATTTTGCCTGGAGTGTGGAGAACCGATTCCTGAAGCGAGACGGCAGGCGTTACAAGGCGTGAAATTTTGCGTCAACTGCCAGAGCAAGCTGGATCAACAGCAGCATACGGCCAGCCTGTATAACCGGCGCGGCAGTAAAGATAGCCAGCTGCGCTAACCAGAAAAAACCCGCCGACTGGCGGGTTTTTTGTTGATATCCGGTCTGCGTTGGGCAGATTATTCGACGCCGTCGACCAGAATCACCCGATATTCTGCGCCTTTCAGGCGATGCACTTTGGCTGCCTGATAAGCCGGGCTGTGATACCACGCACGCGCTGCGGCCATGTCCGGAAACTTCAGCAACACCACGCCTTCTGACGACTGACCTTCCAGCACTTCAAAATCACCGTAGTGCGCCAGCGCGGTTAACGGATGATCGCCCCGCGCGTCGGCGGCCATTTTGCTATAGGTCGCAAACTCTTCGGCATCGAGGGTGGTATCGCGCACAAACATAATATAAGCACTCATCGTTCTTCTCTCCTTGGGTCACGTTTTCCCCTGCAACATAACCCCGATTCCCCACTGGCAGGCAAGCGCTTTGTGCGCCGGGGCCATTATTTCGCATCAGGCACGGCCTAAGTCGTTGGCGCAGTTGTTGAATAAACCGCCGACTGACCGTCAGGCTCCGGCAAAATCCTCAGCCTTAACTATACTTAACGCTGTGTCTCATCAACGGGAGGAAAGCATGACTATTCATAAGAAAGCCCAGGCGCATTGGGAAGGCGATTTAAAAAAAGGTAAAGGCACCATTTCTACCGAAAGCGGCGCGCTGAAGCAGCAGCCGTACGGTTTTAATACCCGATTTGAAGACGCACCCGGCACCAACCCGGAAGAGCTGATCGGCGCAGCACATGCTGGCTGCTTCTCTATGGCGTTATCGATGATGCTCGGTCTGGAAGGTTTCACGCCAACCAGCATCGACACCACTGCTGACGTCTCGCTGGACAAAAAAGATGACGGCTTTGCGATCACCAAAATCGCGCTGAAAAGCGACATCGTGCTGCCCGGCATCGAAAAAGCGGCCTTTGACGCCATCATTCAGAAAGCGAAAGCGGGCTGCCCGGTTTCTCAGGTACTGAATGCTGAGATCACGCTTGAGTACGATCTGAAAAACTGATTCTGCTCAGACGTAAAAAAACCCGCCGCTGGCGGGTTTTTTATTGGCGTTCATCGACTTCAGCAGACGCCGAAATCACCCTCTTCGTGATACAGATTCACGGAAGAGGCGGGCACGGTAAGCTCTTTTTTATGCGCATCGTCAATGCGAACGCAATAAAGCAGATCGTCTTCAACCCGTACCACCTGCATTTTAGGGCCGCCGGTTTTGGACTGGACGAAATCATCAACGTTAAACATGATTCTCTCCTCTTCAGAACGACAAAGCCCGCCATAAGGCGGGCTCGTAAGCTTAATTCTGGTGACAGACTCAGCGTGAGCTAAGCAGTTTACCCAGCACAAAGCCAACGCCTGCAGCCACAGCCAGCGCGGTCAGCGGGCTTTTTGCTGCGGCATCACGCGCGCAATCCAGTGCGTCATCAACCGCATAGGTTGCCTGTGAAGCGCGACGACGTACAGCGCCTTTCGCTTCATGTTCTGCAGAACCGGTGGCGCGACCAAACTGCTGCTGTACGGCGCCTGCTGCTTCTTCTGCTTTATCTTTCGCTTTATCAAACATAAGGCATCTCCTTCCTGGGTTGGCAGCATCATTGCTACTACATTAACCATAGCACAAGGATTTTGTTCTGCCGGGCGGCGAAAGACGTTGCAATCAATAGACATATTTTTTTTCACTCCTGACAGCATACTGACATTTTCAATCGCCGGTTTTATGCCAGGCTTTACTGAGGAGGTGACCAATGAAACGTGATGTATTGAGCGAAGAGTATTACGACGAAGTGTGCCGGGTAGTGGGTGATGCGGTGATTGTTTTGGCAGAAAGCGGCCACGATACGCCGCGCGAGAGGCTGGCCACGCTGTTAAAACAGACGCGGCTAAAACGGGGGGACAGCGATCGCGAGGAGCAGCGCGTGCTGGAGCACGCTATCAGACTGGTAAAACCGTGAGTATTGCCCGGCACTGTCCGGGTTCACGGCTGATCCTGCGCCAGCTGACAGGGAAACCACGACACCAGGAAATGGCGCAGGTGATCCAGACACCATTCCGCTTCATCTGACCGCTCACAATAATATTGCACGGTGATTCGGTCATACTGTTCACCGCGGATCTGCACCGGCGCATGGGTCCAGTTCATCACCGACTGCGCGTAGTTCACCAGCGCACCTGCGGCCATCGCATGCTCGCGCTCCTGCCAGGCGAGATAACGCCAGAATTGCCGGTCGAGGTCGAGGGTGTGAGATCTGAGCTGCGATAAGGTTTCGGGGCGAAGTGCGAAGGTCACAAAACCCGCCGTACCGTTTTCCAGTTTCACGTGATCGCAGGCCAACGTCATAAACAATCCATCCTGCAGATTGACCTCTTCCAGCAAGCGACGCAGGTTTGCCGAGCGGGCGCACTCTTCAATCTCATCGATACGGCCAGTTTCCAGCGTAAGATCGATGCCGCCACAGCTTAGGCGGTTATCTGCACGGCGTTTGCCGGGCCAGGGAAACAGAACAACATGGTTATTCTCAACGTCTCTTTCCACTGTTCTTCCTTTCCAAAACGATAAAGCGCAAACGGTAGCATTTTTTGGGACGGGTCTCTACGGACACTGCCATGTCACCTGGTTATCCTGATAGGGGTTGATCAGGCGAAACTGGTGTGAAGAGAGCCGTTGCGCGTAGTAACCCTCCTTAGTCACCGCGGACGGTATCCAGCGCAGGCGATCGTTTGAATGCAGCGGGCCACTCTCAACGGTGACATCGTCATTGCTGACGCTGAACGCGTTAACCAGGTCAAACACCTTTGCCGTGCTTTGCCCGAGCGCTTTACCGTCAAGCGTGGAAAGGTCGCCACGACAGGTCACGCCTTGCGGGCCCGAGGCGCAACCTGCGAGTAAAAGCGCGGTGAAAAGCAGGGGAAGTCGCAGCATGTGTTCGGCCCTTTATCGTTCCGTGATCCCAAAGCGGATAGTCTCAGCATAGCATTTTTGCCCGTGAAAAAAATTTGGCTGCGGCGTTACAGTTAAGCGAAAACGAGGCAAAGGGGTGACTTTTGCAGTGTTGTCACGTTATTCTTGGCCCGGTTAGGCACTGGATCACCATTACAAGGTTATTTTGATGAGAGAAGAAGAAGCCAGTCTGATGATTATTCGTCATGCGATTGAGAAACTGGCACACGAAAAAAAACAGCAGGTTGATGCCTGTGCAGCCGCGCTGCGCGCCGTGATGGGCGAGTATGATGAGGAGTCTGCGGGTATGGCATTGATGCTAATAGCGGCTGAAGTTGCTGCTGAGTAACCTGTTTCCAGGGCAAGGATACCGTTATCGAGCGGGCTTTATCTGTGATAAAGCCCGCTTTTTTAGTGCCGGAAATTGTTCAATGTCGCCGCAAATAATTGCCCTGAATGCCATTTTCAGATTTGTCGTAAGCGAATAGCGTGGCAGGATGAGCAGAAAAAAATCGCACCGCATCTAGTTACAACATACTATAAAAACTAACAATTTCCACATTTCATCAGCGACAGTGGTAACTCATGTCGGGCAGAAAAAGCGTGGGCAGGTTTCTGCGATAGCGATCTCTTCATTTATAACCTGCTGTGATAACCTTGAAATTCCCTAATGAAATCAAACGAAATGGAGAGGCTATGAGGCGCTATTCTGTTGCCGCGCTGCTGATGCTGGCCGGTTTATCTTCTGCGCAGGCAGAAACCGAATTCCAGATCACCTGCAGCGGGCGTGCCACCATGACGGTTTCCCGCGCGGCTTACGGCTTAAGTACGCTGATGTGGGGAGAGCACCACTTTCAGATCGCCTCAGGGCAGACCCGTTCACGCATCAACGACGGCGATAAGGTGGCGATTACCCAGTTCCGCAACGGCGATCAGCTGATTGTGAACAAAAGCAGCGGTGAAACCTTCTTTGCTTTCAACGACAGCGACAGCCTGACTCCCTGCAACCGCAGCGCCGATCGTGACACGCAGTCGGTGACGCTGGAACGCTGGGATGCTGGCGCGCACGTTGATTCATAATCAGGTCGTTCACTTTAGCCCCTTTTTTTGATCGCCGAGGTAGCCATGGAACTGAAGATCACCGCCACGCCGAGCCAGCACGATCTGGATGAGATACGTCTCGGTCTGAAGGCCTATAACGACCAATTTTTTGATGCTGATGTGATCAAGGCGCTGGGAATCTTTGTGGTCAATGAGCAGGGCCGCAAGCTTGCCGGACTCACTGGCTCAACTACCGGCAATTGGCTGCGGATCGATATGCTGTGGGTTAGCGAGGCGCTGCGCGGGGAGGGCGTGGGCAGTCGGCTAATCAAGGCGGCTGAAGAGGAAGCGCGCGGTCGCGGCTGCCGTTTTTCCCAGGTGGACACCGCAAGTTTTCAGGCGCGGCCCTTCTATGAAAAGCAGGGCTATCAGCTGCGATTTTCTCTCGATAATTACCTTGACCACTATCAGCGCCACTATTTAACCAAAGCGCTGACTGAAGAGCCTTAATGACGTGGTAAGTAGAGTGGCGATTCACGCACCACCACCGGTGACTGTTCCGCTTCGTCGATCGCGTCAAGCCATTCCATCAGCGTCACTTCCTGCCACGACAGGTGACCGCGAGTGGTGCTCATCAAAATAACGTCGGGCCGCAGCTTGCGAAAACGTTGCAGGCTGCGCTCCAGATCGGCGCGATTGCTGTCCGGCACCTGAACGGTGATCCAGCGTTCATGATCGCGGGTCAACGTATCGCCCACGAACAGGTACTTTTTGCCGTGCGGCGAGGCGTAAAAATAGCTGGTGGAACCGGGCGTATGGCCAGGAGTGGAGAGAATCTGTAGATCGCCGAAATGCAGTTCATCGTGCGTCAGCGTCTCATCCGGCTCAACGCTGGTCATCACCGCACTGAGCGAACGGCTGTGGCAGTAGAGCGCGCTGTTAAAGCGTTGCTGAATCAGCGCCGCGCCGGGGCCCGCTTCGTGCCAGTGGGTAAAATAGTGGCGAATCGCGCCACCTTCTAGTTCAATAACGTTATGATCGTCCGGGTTTTCAATACGGCCGAACAGCAGGTTGCCGCGCGGATGACGCAGCATAAAGCCGTGCATCATAATGTCGTTATCTTCCGCCGGGAATTCAGGGGTGGAGATCCATAAGTCGGGATAAAGCGGCTTCATCAAGGGTCTCCTGGAGACAATACCGTTACGTCAAAATCGGATGGCCGCTCAGCGACAATCGCGCCGTGCCCGCCTCTACCTGCAACTCTCCACGCGCACCCAGCGGCACGGTCACCGTATCCGCCTCATGGCCAAAACGTAAATCTGTGACGATCGGCAGGCCGGTGCTCTCCCGGAGCCGCTGCCACACGGTGGTAAAATCGAAGCCGTTGTCATACTCACCGATGGCGGCGCTGCTAAAGCTGCCGGTCACAATCGCCTGCTGACGCGCCAGAATCCCACTCTGCTGCAGTTGCAGCATCATGCGCTCGATTTTGTAAGGATGCTCATTGATATCCTCGATCACCAGAATGCCGTCCTGATGCACCGGCAGCCAGGGCGTGCCGATCAGCGAACAGATCATCGTGAGGTTGCCGCCCCAGACTATGCCGCTGCGCGGGCTGCAGTCCGGTGCCGACGTCGGCCACACCAGTGTAAACTGCGGCGCGGTCAGCGCCTGCCAGAAATGCTGCTGCGTAAAATCAGCGTGCTGCGCCGCGCCAAAGTTAGCGGCAAGCATCGGACCGCTGAAGGTAATCAGTCCGGTTTGCGCCAGCAGCGCCAGCTGAATAGCGGTGAAATCACTGTGTCCGCACAGCGCAACCGGCTGATTCAGCAAGCGGCGCTGCAACCCAATGTAATCGATTTTATCCAGCAGCCGCGATGCACCATAGCCGCCGCGTACCGCCAGCACGATATCGGGCAGGTCGGCCAGCGTCGCCAGCTGGTTGATGTCCGCCAGACGCTGCGCATCGCTACCAGCAAAACGCTGCTCACGGCGCGTAACAACGTCAAGGTTATCGACCTGGTGTCCAGCCTGCTGCAAACGGTTGATACCGCGGTGAGCGGCCTCCTGCTGCAGGCAATAGCCTGATGGCGCGATCAGACGAATGAGGCGAGTGTGGCGGTCTGGCATCCTGCGGCTCCGGAAACGGATGTTATTCAACGGTTAATGCTGCTGTCATCACGATAATGACGAAAAAAACGCATGAAGTCACGATAGCGCCAGCGAATTTTAGCAATTCGGATAAAAGGTAATTTTGTCCGGCGAATCTCTCCGTATGATTGGGCGCGGGACAGGTTTATTAAGGAAAACGGTGTGAGATTAAGACTGCTTGTGCTTTCAGCTCTGTTATTGTCCGGTTGCGCCAGTGGCCCTTCGCATCCTCCATTACAGGAAAAACAGACGCCTTTAACCAAAGCGTCGCCGGGTAAAGTATCTGATGCCTGGTCCATATTTACCGAAAACGCCGCCAGCCAGTATGGCGTCGATGAAAAATTGATCAGCGCCATTATCAGCGTTGAATCCGGCGGTAATCCGGGTGTGGTCAGCCGCTCTAATGCGGTAGGGCTGATGCAGATCAAAGCGTCAACCGCAGGCCGCGAAGTCTATCGTACGCAGGGCCGTCGTGGTCAGCCCAGCACCGCCGAACTGCGCGATCCGGCAAAAAATATCGATATCGGTGCCGCCTATTTACGCATCCTGCAGGACTCCGCGCTGGCCGGCATTCGTAATCCACAAACGCTGCGCTACGCCACAATCGTTTCCTATGCCAACGGTGCGGGCGCGCTGCTGCGCACCTTCTCATCCAGCCGCGATCGCGCTATCGCTATGATCAACGCCATGACACCGGAAGATTTCTATCAGCACGTGCAGCAAAAGCATCCGGCTGCGCAGGCGCCGCGCTATCTGTGGAAGGTAACCACCGCCTACCGCACTATCGACTCCTGATCCGTTAATTGCTGCCGGATAACCCGCGCCGGCAGCGTAGCGGTTTTTAGTACCCGTCCTGGCCATCCTTCCGCCGTTTAGCAGACATTCTTTGCCAATGCTTAAAATAGTATTGCCTTCATTCATCATCAGGTTTACATTTCAGCCGCCGCACAGCCAGGCGAATAAATAAATTTGTCGAACTTATCTGAGCGGCTAAATATCAGAAAACGCCGCCGTCCATCGGCAGTGAAAACAGAGTTCACCTGCAGGGAATGAATAATGTGACGCCGTTATTATCGCAGCCGGTAAATATTTTATTGGCGGAAGAAGATGATTATCTTCAGCAGGAGATGGTTTCTGGTCTGAATAATCAGGGCTATCACGTCATTAGCGCCAATAAAACCGCCAAAATAAACCAGCTTATTCAGCAATGGTTACCGCAGGTTATTTTATTCCGTGTCAACGCCGGGGCGAAAGAGGGGTGGCAGTCGCTGTCACGGCTTGGGCAGCGGGCGGCGGTGCCGCTGATTGCACTGGTCAGCGAGGATGCGCTGCGCTATGTACCGCGCTGGGCGGATGATTTTCTGCTGTTGCCGATGAACAGCGATGAACTGCAGGCGCGGATCCAGCTGGCCACCGCCAGACAACCGGCACAAAGTGACTGGCTGACCAGCAGAAATATCGCCGTTAATCGCGCAACGCGTCAGGTACTGGTCGGCGATGCGCGCGAGGATATCGCCGCCATGCTGACCGCCACTGAGCTGAAAATCCTCAGTTATCTGCTGAGTGAGCCGCAGCGGATCTTTTCCCGTCAGGCAATCCAGCACGCCTGCCTCAACGATGAGCAGGTCAGCGAACGCACGGTAGACAGTCATATCAGTAAGCTACGCAAAAAAATTGCCGCGGCGGGGGTGCGTTTTGTCCCACAAAGCATTCGCGGCGCGGGCTATCGGCTGGGGGATTAAAATACGCCTGGCATCGCCAGGCGTATTGGTCAGAACTGGTAGGTCAGGCCGAGGCCGGTCTGGTCATCCGAGGCGATGCCCAGATTGTTATCTTTATCGATGCGATTCAGCTTGTAATCGGCATACACGGACATGTTTTTGTTGAAGTAATAGACCAGCGAGAAATCCCAGTAATGCATGATGTCCTGATCGCCGGTCAGTTCCAGATCTTTGGCTTTGGATTTGAAATAGCCGACTTCCGGTGCAAAACCATTCTGGAACAAATACTTCGCCACCACTTCCAGGTTATCGGTTTTATTGGCGTAACCGAGGCTACCGATTGGCGTCATATTCTGGCTCTGTGCCCAGGTGGCGGCCAGATAAACGCTATCGTGATCGTATTTCAGACCGGTGGCCCAGATATCAGCGCGATCGCCGTCGCCCAGCAGCAGAGCGTTTTGCGCGGTGGTGCGTTTTGAGGTCGCCCAGGCACCGAGGATGCTTACATCCCACGGCGTGTCGTAGCTCAGCGAGAAGCCATAGCCGTCGCCGTTAGCACGCGTCGCGGAACGGGGATTGTTGGTGCTGTTGCTGTTGGCGCCCTGATACTGCGCGGCCACGTTCAGGCCATCCACCAGGCCGAAGAAATCGTTGTTACGCCAGGTCAGGCGGCCGCCGCCACGACCCGTCATGAAGTTGTCGGCGCTGATATAGGTCTCGTCGTCAAAGATCACCGGCGTGTCGGTGATCGCGCCAACGTCGTAAATAATGCCGTAGTTGCGACCATAATCGATGGAACCTAAAGTCGCGTGCTTTAGTCCGGCAAAGCCAAGGCGGGTTTTATTGCCGTTTTGCGCATCGTTGCCGCCTTCGCTGTGGTTGGCCTGGAAGTTATATTCCCACTGGCCAAAACCGGTCAGCACATCGCTGATTTGCGTCTGGCCTTTAAAGCCGAGGCGAATATAGGTCGCGTCGCCATCAACCGCGGTATTATCGCTGATATAATGGCGGGCTACGGCCTTGCCATAAAAATCGAGTTTATTTGCGTCTTTATTATACACTTCCGCCGCCAGCGCGTTCTGCGCCAGGCCCGCAGTCATTAAAACAATGACTAACTTCTTATTCATGCTGTTGTCTCTTATATAATCGATGTGCCTTCTGCTTTATCCGCTGCTTAATAAAAAAGATTCAACAACCTGCCGCCACATAACGTGGTCGACGACAAAAAGAATCACTATTCAGGCGGTGCGGACGGCGGGATTAAATAACAAATTGTGTGGTTAAGAAACGGCTTTTTCAGTGACGTCTGCGCTGTGGTTTTTTGTGGTCCTGCGTGGATCGGGCTAACGGCGTTAAGGCGCTATGTCGCAGGGCATAAACGAAAATAACCCGCAGGAAATACTGCCCTATTAAGAATAATCTTAAGGGCGCACTTTTCGTCAGGATTGTATCGGCTTGCAACAAATGTGGAGCGAAAATGGAGTCGGTGCGAATTTTCAGCAGATCGGGCGCGTGTCGCTAAAACGGCACCTTTAGGGTGCCGTTGGTAACAGGGGAAAATCAGGCATTGGCGCGCTGGCGCTCTTCCTCATTGGAGGCGCTACCGGCAATGCTGACTTCCGGCAGCGTACCGCCGGTGAACTCGATGCGACGAATAGGGAAGGCGAAACGGATGTTCATCTCTGCCATGCGTTCCATCAGCTGCAGGTTAATCTCCTGCTGAATATCCATATAGATGTTGTAGTCGGCGTCGAGCACGATATAGACCACTTCGAAGGTCAGCTGCGACTCATCAAACGACAAAAAGTGCGCGCGGTCGAAGCGCGTCTTCGGCACCTGCTGAATAATCTCCTTCACCACGCCGCCAATCTGGCGCACTTTTTCCGCCGGCGTCTGGTAGTTGATGCCAAATTTGAACACGATGCGGCGCTGCTGCATGCGCTTGTAGTTGTGAATGGTTTGCTGAAGCAAAATCGTGTTAGAGCAGACGATCTGCTCACCGCTCAGGCTCCGAATGCGCGTGGTTTTCAGGCCAATGTGCTCAATCGTGCCGGCAATATCGTTAAACACCACAAAGTCACCGTGTTCAAACGGCTTGTCGAAGCCGATCGACAGCGAGGCGAGCACGTCGCTGAGCACGGTCTGCACCGCCAGCGCGATGGCGATACCGCCGACGCCGAGACTGGCCACCAGCGCGGTGATATTGATGCCCATGTTGGAGAGGATCGCCAGCATCATCATCGCCCAGACAAAGGCGCGCAGCAGGAAGCCAAGGATCACCGTGGTCACCGGATTGCGCACGTGCGTCGGCTCGCGCAGCATATTCCTCAGCCACAGGCGAATTGAACCGTCGAGCCACAGCGTCAGCTGCGCCATCAAGGCGATAAACCAGCCGTGCGAGATGGCGCTGCGCCAGCCTGCCGGTAAATCGATAAATTTCACCGCGATCAGCGCCGAGAAAATCAGCAGCAGCGTCTGGCTGGTATTGCGCAGGATCTCACCGGCAATGCCATAGAATTTTGAAGTGTGTTGTTCACTCAGGCGGGCGATGCGTTTGGAAAAGAAGCTGATGGCGGTACGCAGCACGGTGTAAATCACCAGCGTACCAATAATCACGATAGCGCTGTTGATCCACAGGGTTTCATTAAAAAGCACACGGTAAAAGTTCCGTGAGGTAAGCCAGTTTTCCATCGGTCAATTACTCCATATGGGGTGCCCAGCGGGCAAAAGAAGCTAAAAAAAGCGAGTGCTAAGCCTGGTTCATCGGGTAGCGCTTCGCCAGCTTTACCGGCGATTAACGATGATGGCTGCCGCCGAGATGCGTTTCCGCCAGCGGGTAGTGCGGCTCAGCGGGCTGCTTAAGATGCTGCAAAATGGCACAGTCGCGTACGCTGCTGGCGGTCAGGCAGCTGTTGCGCAGGGCGATCAGCTGCTGCTCCAGCGCCTGCAGCTCATCGATGCGACGTTGTACATGCTGCAAATGGCTCTCGATCAGCTGGTCGATGGCGCGACAGTCCGCTTCCGGTCGCGCACGGGCGTCGAGCAGCGTGCGGATCTCTTCATGACTCATATCCAGCGCCCGGCAGCGACGGATAAACAGCGCCGCATCAAGGTGCGCCTGTTGGTAGTGGCGATAGTTATTGACGTCGTCGCGCAGGGCCGGCGGTATCAACCCTTCACGTTCGTAGTAACGCAGCGTTTCGACGCTGAACCCGGAATGGCGTGCCAGCTGACCAATTTTCATATCACCCTCGTTACGGCTTGACCCTGAAATAACTTCAGGGTTTCTAATGCCACTATAGCAAGCGAACAGGAAAGGATAATGAAGAATTGTTGCAGTAAAACGTCTTCGGGCGCGATTCGCGGCACCATTAATCTCCGGCGCACTGCGCCAGCCAGCCCGGATGCGGCAGTCAGTCGCGTGCAGATCACCGACATGTGCTGCCCGGTAGAAGAGCAGATGATTCAGCGTCGGCTGGGCGATATGCCGGGCGTGGAGCAGCTCAGTTTTAACCTGATGCAGCGTGTGCTGACCGTGCGCCATCAGCCCGCGGCGCGTCAGCCCATACTGGCGGCGCTGCGTGAGCTGGGGTTTGCGCCACGACTGTTGGACGCGGCGCAGCCGACGCCGGTGAGCGCGAAAAAACCGCTGCGCACCTGGCCGTTGCTGCTGGCGGCGGGTGCGGCCGCGCTGGCAGAGGCCGCCCACTGGTTTGGGCTGCACCAGGGGGTGCAGGCGGCGCTGGCAGCGCTGGCGATTGTTGCCTGTGGCGTGAACACCTGGCGGCGGGGCGGGCTGGCGCTGCGCAACGGCAACCTGAATATCAATGCGCTGATGAGCATTGCGGTCACCGGCGCGCTGTTGATTGGCCAGTGGCCGGAAGCCGCCATGGTGATGGTGCTGTTTACGCTGGCTGAACGGCTGGAGGCGAGATCGCAGGATCGGGCGCGTAACGCCGTGGCGGCGCTGATGGATCTGGCGCCGCCGCGTGCGCGTGTCAGGCAGGCTGACGGCAGCTGGCAGATGCTGCCGGTACAGGAAGTGATGCCGGGCAGCACGGTAAATATTCGGCCCGGTGAGCGCATCGCGCTGGATGGCATCATCACGCAGGGCGATTCGGCGATCGATCAGGCCGCGATCACCGGCGAAAGCGTACCGGTGGACAAAGCGCCGGGCGATAAGGTGTTTGCCGGTACGCTTAACAGCACCGGCAGCTTCGATTATCAGGTCACCCATCTGGCCGGGGAGAGCACGCTGGCCAACATTGTGGCGGCAGTGGAGCAGGCGCAGGCCAGCAAGGCGGAGATTCATCATCTGGTGGATCGCTTTGCCCGCATCTATACGCCGGTGGTACTGGCGCTGGCGCTGCTGGTGGCCACGCTACCGGCTATCTGGCTGGGCGACTGGCAGGGCTGGATTTATAAAGCGCTGGTGCTACTGGTGATCGCCTGTCCCTGCGCGCTGGTGATCTCCACGCCGGTTACGCTGATCAGCGGGCTAACCTTAGCGGCGCGGAACGGGATATTAATCAAAGGCGGCATCTGGCTGGAAAGCGGGCGCGCTATCCGCTGGCTGGCGCTGGATAAAACCGGCACGCTAACCCGCGGCCAGCCCGAACTGCGTAGCGTGCAGCCCTGCGCGGAATGGGATGACGCGCAGAGCCTGGCGCTGGCGGCCAGCCTGGCGTCGCACTCCACCCATCCTGTTTCACAGGCGATTGGCCGGGCCAGCACGCCAGCTATGGCGGTCTCCGCGTTTCGCGAACTGCCAGGGCGCGGTATCCAGGGCACGCTGGCAGATCAGACGTGGTGGTTGGGCAATCACCGGCTGATGCAGGCGGTAACGGTACTGACGCCCGCGATCGAGCAGCAGCGCACGCAGCTGGAAGCGGCAGGGAATACGGTGGTGATGTTGGCGAATGCCGCGCAGGTGGTGGCGCTGTTTGCCGTCGCTGACGGGCTGAAGGCGGGCAGCCGGGAAGCGATCGCCGAACTGCATCAGCTGGGCGTCAAAACGGTGATGCTCAGCGGCGATAATCAGACCACCGTTGCCGCCATCGCCGCCGAGGTGGGTATCGATCGCGCGCTGGGTGAGCAGCTGCCGCAGGATAAGCTCGACGCCGTCGCGGCGCTGACGCAGAGCGGCACCACGGCGATGGTGGGTGATGGCATCAATGATGCGCCTGCGCTGGCGCGCGCCGATATCGGTATTGCCATGGGCGTGATGGGCAGCGATATGGCGCTCGCGACCGCTGACGTGGCGCTGATGGATGACGATCTGCGCAAGCTGCCGCAGTTTATCCGCTGTTCACGCATGACATGGCGTATTCTGCGACAAAATATCGCGCTGGCGATCGGGCTGAAGGTGCTGTTTTTGCTGCTGACGCTGATGGGCTGGGGCACGCTGTGGATGGCGGTGTTCGCTGACGTTGGCGCCAGTCTGTTAGTGACCGCTAACGGCCTGCGACTGCTGCGTATGAAGCTGTGAAGCCGGGCAACGCGCCCGGCGGCATCACTGAAAGCGGGTGGCTTTGTCGCGCGCCAGGCGCTCCAGCGCAAAGATCACCTGCTGCAGCTGGCGTTCCTGCACCGGATTGAGTGAATCGAAGCGAAAGCTCAGGCGCGGCGTCACGCGGGTTTCATTCTTTTTGCTCACCGTGCTGCGCTCGCCAACGTGCAGCAGCTGGGCATCCAACTCAAACTGGCCATATTCGCCCAGCTCAACGCGCATATTTTTCATGATGTCACCGCCGTTAAGGCCGTCGGGCAGCGGCTCATCCAGCAGCACGCCCATGCCGCCCAGTGACAGATCCTGCAGGCGAAAGCGGGCGGGTTTACCATCGGGCCAGCGAGTATGGCACCAGAACACCGGCTCCAGCGGCGCCGAAATGCGAAAATATTCGCGGCGCTGAATTTTCAGCAGCTGTTCCGGCAGCGGGGCAATAAACGCCGGCATATTTTCCCACTCGCCGACGGTAAACGCCGTCAGCGAAAATTCGACGCGGGCACCCTGCATATCACCGCTGAAGTGGATCTCCGCCACGTCCTGCACCACCTGGTTATCGTAATCGTTGCTGCCGAGGTCAAAGATAAGCTGCTGGTCATCCACATGCAGAATGCGGCTGATCAGCTGACCCCGCGCATGCGTCACCATAATCGGCGCACGGAAGCGTTGTAAGTCGCGCAAAACGCCCAGCACCGCCAGCGTGCCGCGTTTAGTAAACTGTTCGATATCGTTTTCTTTCACATCCCACTCCATCCCGGTAAAGTGCTCTTCCTTTCTCTGTATTGAGTATCGACCTGGCAAAAAAAAACTTTACATATGCGCAGCTTCGGCGTGCGTTGGCGAAAAAGTTATCACTTAAATCACAGAGTTAGGATCTTTGACTATACTGTTTTTTGTAAAGCATATGGACAGCAAAAACAGGAGTGTAAAATGGTCAACAAGCGTGACGCGAAGCGTCTGGCAAATGAAGCACAGTCGCGTGGTCAGGATGTTACCGACGACGTGCACAATGAATTGAAAAACGCCGCAGGACAATCCTGCGACTGGGTGAAACAGAATCCGTGGTCTGGCGTTGGCATCGGTGCCGCGTTAGGTCTGGTCGTTGGCATCTTAATCAGCAAAAAGTAAGGAGCAGTACAATGGGTATTCTTTCATGGATTATTTTTGGTTTTATCGCCGGTATCATCGCTAAGTGGATCATGCCGGGTAAAGATGGCGGCGGCTTCATTATCACCGTGGTACTGGGTATTATCGGTGCGGTAGTGGGCGGTTGGATCAGTACGCTGTTCGGTTTTGGTCGCGTTGACGGTTTCAACTTCGGCAGCTTTGTTGTGGCGGTGGTCGGTGCCATTGTGGTGCTGTGGATCTACCGCAAAGTCAGAAGCTAAATCGCGTCTGACCTGAAGAATCACATCCGGGCTATGCAGCCCGGATTTTTTTTGCCTGAAATTTAGCGCGCTTGCGGAAACAGCGAGGCGCGAATGTTGTACAGATAGAGCAGCGGCATAAACATCGCATGATCGCTGCGCGCACAGCGCTCCAGCGTCAGCAGCAGCTGGCTCAGCTCATCCAGCAGATCCTGATGCGGCACGGCTGAAAATCGGCGCATCCGTCGCTTTAAAAATAGCGCCAGCTCATGGAACATCTGCCCGCTGTCGATGCGATAGTGCTCCAGCACCTCATGGTGGCGCGCATAATAATCGAAGCAGTTAGCCCCCAGCCAGGCCTCCGCAATCAAATCGCCCCCCGCCATCAGTTCCGGATCGGGATCGAGCCGCCTGCGCGGCAGAATAATATTCACCTTATCGAGCATGCGCGCGATGAACTGCTGTCGCGTCAGCAGCGACGAGGCGTTGCGCTCAATCTCCTTGATAAACCGCAGCAGCTCGCGCATGCCTTTACGCACTGCGCGCTTCGCAATCCACGATGGCCGCTTATTGCGGATGATCGCCGTCAGTACCACGGCAAACAAAATGCCCACCAGCGCCGAAAGCGCAGCGTTGAGCGTGGCGGTAAGGTTGGGCACGTAATGGTGGCTCAGCCCGATAAAACCGGGAATCTGAATGGCCACGCTGAGGCCAATCAGATTGGTGGCAGGCCGCGCAATCACCAGTCCCAGCGCAAACAGCCCCGGCACCAGGCAGATCATCAGCGCCTCAAAGGTCACCGCCTGCGGGATCAGCAGCGCGATATAAATCACGCTGATCGCCAGCGCAAACAGCACGCCTTTAACAAACAGCTTCATCGGCGTGATCGGTGAATCGATGGCGGCAAAAAAGGAGCTGAGGATCGCCGCCATCATCGGCGCGGTGGCACCATCGCGCCAGCCGCTGGCAATCCAGAACAGGCTGGAGAGCAGGGTAGCGAGAAACGCGGTGGAGCAGGAGAGCAGCAGCAGGCCGTTGTCGATATGCCGGTACGCGCGCGGGTTGCTCACCGGCGCGCTGTCGCTGTCGCTCCACAGATCGCTGCCGCGCTCGCTGACGGTGTGATAGGCCTCCACGATACGCACCATATTGCTCAGGCGCTCCAGCAATCCGGTCAGCAGCGCGCACTCTTGCAGCGTCAGCGAGCCCGCCCGCCATTGCGTTTCCAGCGCGTGCTGGCTCTCGCTGAGGGTAACGCGCAGGCTGGCGGCGTCCTGATGCGGCTCCTGATTTAACCACAGGATAAATTGCTGAAAGGTCTGCGCGACCGCGGGCGGAAAGGCGATCTGCGCCGCCGCCAGCAGGCTAAGGCGGGTTTCGATGGCGGTCAGCGTCGGCAGCAGATAAGAGAGATGCTGGTACTGCACGCTCACCAGACGAATCAGCCGCTGCGCCGCTTCACCTTCATAAACGCAGTGGGTAATCAGCGTCTCGACGTTGAGTGGATAGCTGGCCATTTGCACCAGAATATCGTCACGCGCCAGCGATTTATCATCAGGCTGCACGGTCAGCAACTCCACGCACAGCGCGCGTGCGGTCTGAAACCAGGTGCTGATATTCTGCGCCAGCAGATGATGCATCGAGACCGGCATAATCAGCCGGTGCACCAGCGTGCTGCAAATAATCCCCAGCGTGATCTCCTCAATGCGCGAAATCACCGTATTCACGATCAACCCCGGCGTGGTCACCTCGGGAAAACCCATGATCGCGGCGCTGTAACCGGCCAGCATGAAAACGTAGCTTTTCGGCGTGCGGTCATGCAGCGACAGATAAAGGCAGGCGGTCACCCATAGCGAAACGCACAGGCTGAACAACAGCGGGTGCTGCACGGTTTGCGGATAGATCAGCAGGATAAACAGACCGCCAAGCAGGGTGCCCATCAGCCGGAACACCGATTTCGAAATGGTGGAAGCGGCATAGAGCTGGGAGGTGACGTAAACCGTGGTTAACGCCCAGGCGGGTTTTTCAAAATTCAGAAACAAAGCAACAGATAACGCCAGAAACGCGGCCAGGCAGGTTTTCGCCGAAAACAGCACCGCGTTTTTTGAAATCCACTTCATTAAGAGATCGCAGGGTGAACGCTGAAGGCGCGTATCCTGCCAGAATCGTCCTGTTTTGGCGCGAGGATATGTAAGACAAAGTATTACAAAAATTAGCGGATTTTTTGTTTTTAATTGTTTACTTTCAATGAGTTATGTTTTTTATTCTTCGCAATGCGATTGGCGAGGAATAAAAAAACCGGGCGCTGCTGGCCCGGTGTGTGTGGCGTCAGAAATCGTAGCCCAGCGTGGCGGTAACCGTCCGTTCAGCGCCCCAGTAGCAGTAACCGGTGCCGTAACAGGCGGCGACATAACGCCGATCGGTGAGATTGTTGGCCGCCAGCTGGAACCAGGCGCCTTTCAGCTGCGGCGTGAAGGCACCCAGATCGGCGCGCACCGAGGCGTCAAACAGCGTGACCGACGGCATGCGCGTGCTGTTTTCATTGTCCGCCCACTGCTTGCCGAGGTAGCGCACGCCAGCACCGGCGCGAATGCCGCCAGCGAACTGATAGTGCGCCCACAGCGTCGCCATGGCATCCGGCGTCACGTAAGGCGTATGGCGGCTGTTGCCATCCACCGCATCTTCAAAGCGCACATGATTCAGCGTCACACCGGCAAGGGTGCTCAGCCGCGGCGTCAGCTGATTGCGCGCCTCCAGCTCAAGGCCCCGCGCATGTACCTTGCCCGCTGGCGTATAGGTGGCGGTGATCACATCGCGATTGGCGACATCTTTTTGCATCAGATCGTACAGCGCGATGGAGTAGAAGTCGTCGCTGCCCGGCGGCTGATATTTCAGGCCCGCTTCCAGCTGCTCAGCGGTGGTGGGTTTCAGCTGCGTGCCATCGGCACCGGTCAGCACCGCCGGGGTAATCGCCTGGCTCCAGCTGACATAAGGCGAGAGGCCGTTATCAAAGGCGTAAAGCAGGGCCGCACGGCCGCTGACGTGATCGTCCTGACGACGCTTGATGCCGCTGTTATCCGCCACGATGCGATCGTAACGGCCGGAAAGGTCAAGGTGCCAGCGATCGTACACCAGTTGATCCTGCAAATAGATCCCGGTTTGGTAGTAGCGGCGCGAGGCGTTGCTCCAGGTGTAATCCGGCACGGCACCGAGCGTTTCGCCGGTCAGCGCATTCAGCGGCGGCGCACTCAGCCCGCCGGTTGCCTTGCTGAGCTGATTGCGGAAACGATGATACTCCGCGCCCAGGGTCAGCGTGTGTGCCAGCGCGCCGGTGGCAAACTCCGCCTGCAGTTGATTATCGATCGCTGCCGCATTAAGCGACGAGCGTTCACCGGAATAGTAGCGGTTAAGCAGCTCAGCGTTATCGGCGTTCCAGCCAATCTGATAGACCTGATCGAGATCGACACTGGAATGGCTGTAGCTGCCCACCGAGCGAAACTGCCAGACATCGTTCAGATGGTGGGTAAACTCGTAGCTGTAAATCTGCTGGTGGCGCTTAAAGCGATCCAGCGAGCTGATGCCCTCATAAAAGCCGCGGCTCAGGCGTTGGCCGTTATGCTCATTGAGCGAGCCGTCGGCTGGCACCGAACCGTGATAGCCACCGGAAGGATCTTTTTGCCAGTACGCCTTGAGCAGCAGCGAGGTCTCTTCGTTGGGCTGCCAGAGCAGCTGCGGCGACAGCGCATATTTCTCTTCGCGCGTGTGATCGTACTGCGTATCGCTGTTACGGGTGATGCCGGTCAGGCGAAAAGCCCACTGTTCGTTGATGGCGTTGCCATAGTCAAAGGCGGCGCTGCTGCTGTTCTGGCTGCCGGCGGAGAGACGAAAATGCCCCTGTTCGCTAAAGAGTGGGCGTTTGCTGGTCATGTTCACCAGGCCGCCCGGTACCGTTTGCCCATAGAGCGCAGAAGAGGGGCCTTTGATCACATCGACGCGTTCGAGAAACCAGGGATCGACCTGCATCACATTGAAGCTGCCGCCGTCGCTCATCACCCGCAGGCCATCGAGGAAGGTGTTATCAACGTCACCGCCGTGGAAACCGCGCAGCGAAACCGTATCGTAACGGCTGGCGGCACCGGCGAAATTGGTAAACACACCCGGTGTATAGTTCAGCGCCTGGTTAAGCGTGGCCGCGCCCTGATCCTCGATTTGCTGGCGTGTAACTACGGAAACGGACTGCGCGGTGGTGATCAGCGGGCGATCGCTTTTTGTCGCACCGCGGCTGGTTTTAACGTTGTAGCCGTTGGTCGGTGAGTCGGCGGACTGTTCCGGTTCGGCGTTTACCACCAGCGTTTGCGCAGAAAGGGTTAACGGCAGCGTGCACAGCAACAGCAGCGGCTTCAGAGGCGTGTTCATCAGAAAGATCCCTGTTCAGTAAGAGGAATAACGGCAATGCGAATGGCAATGAGAATTATTCACTTTTAGATAAGAATTGCAATCATTGATCTGAAGTTGTAACACCAGGCGGGAGGCGCAGCAGGCAGGGAAAAGCGTGCGGGCGAACCCGCACGGCAGAAATTACTTCTTCATATTCTGGGTGACGTCACCGTAGCTGTTACAGGTGACCTCTTTCGGGCAGTACATATCGAGCAGCTTGAGGGTCACGCCGTTGGTCCAGCCAAAGCCGTCCTGCAACGGATATTCACCGCCGCCACCGCCGCCCAAACCTTTGCCTTCAACCACATATTTTTCCACCAGCTTTTGCTGGCGGTCATAGGTGGTTTGCACATTCTTCAGGAAGTGCAGGCCGATATCTTTCGCCAGCGGCTGCTGCTGATAGTTATTCAGCCCTTCCACCGCGACCCATTGCAGCGGCGCCCAGCCGTTAGGCGCATCCCACTGCTGGCCGTTATTCACCGTCGTGGTCGCCAGGCCGCCCTCTTTGACCAGCTGCTTTTTCACCGCGTCTGCGGTGCGCTGCGCCTGCTTGTCACCCGCGGCGCGCAGATAGAGCGGGAACAGCGTAGCGGCGGTCAGTTGCGGACGCAGCACGCGTTTTTTCCAGTCGTAATCGACGTAATAGCCCTGTTTCTCATCCCACAGCACGCGGTTAATCGCTTTCTGACGTTTTTCCGCCAGGGCGGCAAAGCGCTGACTCTCATCCGGCTTGTTAGCCGCTTTACTGGCGCGCGCCAGCGTTTGTTCCAAGTGGAACAGCAAACTGTTGAGATCGACCGGCAAAATGTTGGTGGTGTGAATGGTCGCCAGCTCTTTGGGATTATCCAGCCAGCGTGAACTGAAATCCCAGCCCGAGGCGGCACCGGCGCGCAGATCGCGATAAAGCTCCGCTTTATTCCGCTCCGGCGAGGCGTTTGCCAGCGCAACATCCTTCATCCAGGATTCCGTCCGCGGCACATCGCGCGCATCCCAGTACCGGTTCAACAGCGTGCCGTCGCTGAGTTTCACCACGCGCTTGCCCGCTTCGCCCGCTTTCAGGCCATCTGCATCGGCCATCCAGTAGTTATACTCTTTCTGCAACTGCGGCAGATACTTGCTGTAAACCTGATCGCCGCCGTGCTGCGCCAGCAGGTCGATCATCAGGCTGAAAAACGGCGGCTGCGATCGGCTGAGATAGTAGCTGCGGTTGCCGTTAGGAATGTGGCCATACTTGTCGAGTTCCCAGGCAAAGTTGTCGACCATATCCTGCACGCGATCCCAGTGACCGCTCTCAGCCAGCCCCAGCATGGTGAAATAGGTGTCCCAGTAATAGACCTCGCGAAAGCGACCGCCTGGCACCACATAGGGTTTTGGCAGCGTCAGCAGCGAATCGTACGGGCCCGCTTTCTCACTGGTGCGCGTCAGCACTGGCCACAGGCCATCGATGTGCTGGCGCAAATTTTGACCCGCTGGCGGCGTATATTTTTCAGCGGCCGCGGGCAGGGTAAAGTTGGTTTCGACAAAGTGTTTCAGATCGAAATTGCGCTGATTTTTCTGCATCTGCCAGTCGGCGAGAATCGACGCGGGATCGTATTTCGGCACCGCATCGGCAAAGGTTTTCTGATCCGGGAAGAGTGTCGCCGCCTGCACCGCATGAAACAGCGGCCCTAAACGCATATCTGGCGGCTGCGGGGCGTTATTCAGCATGCGATCGTTGTCCTGCGCCTGCAGCGACAGGCTGGTACCGGCAACCAGGGTAGCGACCAGCATGGTGAGCAGCCATTTTCCGTGACGACGTTGTGCTTGAATCATCTGTTACTCCTTAACGGGATCATCTCTAAGTAATTGAGCATACAAACAACTTTAGACGCAATTCCGGAAATGTCCCGTTGCGTCATAGCGAAGTGTGAGCTGGGAAGGGCTTTTGTCAGCAGGATTTATTCTCTGCGACTGCCGATGTCGGCGGCCTGATTTGATAAGGTAAGGGCTGGCGGGCGCAGTAAACCCATAGTGAGATTGCGAGGAGGCAAGGTGGACGTTCTGTTTTATCACCCTTCATTTGATGCGGATATCTGGCAGCGCGGCGTCATGCAGCGCTTACCCAATGCGCATTTTCGGTGCTGGCAGCCGGGCGATGAAGCGCCCGCGGATTATGCACTGGTACGCTCACCGCCACTGGAGATGCTGCAGCATCGTGGTGGGCTGAAGGGCATATTTGCGCTTGGCGCGGGCGTTGATGATATTCTTGGTCAGCTGCGTCAGCACCCAACCCTGCTGCATGAGGAGACGCCGCTGCTGCGCCTGGAAGATACCGGCATGGCGCGGCAGATGCAGGAGTATGCGGTGTACACCGTACTGGGCTGGTTTCGACGCTTTGATGATTATCAGCTGCAAAAACAGCAGGCGCACTGGCAGCGGCTGGAAAACTATCCGCGCGATCGGTTTACCGTGGGCGTACTGGGCGCAGGCGTATTGGGTAGCAGCGTCGCCCGCAGCCTGGCGAGCTGGGGCTTCCCGGTGCGCTGCTGGAGCCGTTCACCGAAGCAGATCGACGGCGTGACGCCCTTTTATGGCAACGATCGGCGCGCTGACTTTCTGCGTGACTGTCGGGTATTAATCAATCTGTTGCCCGATACGCCAGAAACGCAGGGCATTATCGATCATGCGCTACTCAGCCAGCTGCCCAGCGGCGCGTTTGTACTGAATATGGCGCGCGGCACGCATCTGGTGGAAGCCGATCTGCTACAGGCGCTGGAGAGCGGGCAGATCAAGGGCGCGGCGCTGGATGTTTTCGCCACCGAACCGTTGCCGTCAGACAGCCCGCTATGGCGTCATCCGCGTGTCGCGATCACGCCGCATAATGCCGCTATTACGCTGCCGGATGAGGCGCTGGATTTCATCTGCACCGCCATCACGGCGCTGGAAAACGGCGAGATGCCGGCAGGCATCGTCGATCGTTCGCGCGGTTACTAACCTTTAATTTTGACAAGGAAATATTATGTATCCTGTTGATCTCCATATGCATACCGTTGCCAGCACCCACGCTTACAGCACGCTGCACGATTACGTTTTTCATGCCAAACAGAACGGTATCAAGCTGTTTGCCATCACCGATCACGGCCCGGATATGGCCGACGCGCCGCACTACTGGCACTTTATCAACATGAAAATCTGGCCGCGGGTGATCGACGGTGTCGGCGTGCTGCGCGGTATTGAGGCCAATATTAAAAATACGCAGGGAGACATTGACTGCACCGGCCCGATGCTCGACGTGATGGATCTGATTGTGGCGGGCTTTCATGAGCCGGTATTTCCCCCTGCCGATAAAGCCACCCATACCGAGGCGATGATCGCCGCCATGGCCAGCGGCCAGGTGCATATCATCAGTCATCCGGGCAACCCGAAGTTCCCGGTGGATATTCCGGCGATTGCCGAAGCCGCCGCCCGCTACGACGTGGCGCTGGAGATCAATAACTCCTCTTTTACCACCTCGCGCGTCGGTAGCGAGCCCAACTGCCGCGCGGTGGCCGCCGCGGTTCGTGATGCGGGCGGGCGTTTAGCCTTTGGTTCTGACTCGCATACCGCTTTCACGCTTGGCGATTTCGAGCACTGCCTGCGCATCACCAAAGAGGTCGGCTTCCCGGAAGATCGCATCCTCAACGTTACGCCGCGCCGCCTGCTCGATTTCCTTGAACAGCGCAGCGGCAAGACGATTGCGGAGTTCGCTGATTTTTAAGATGGCGGAGTTCAGGCAAACAGAGGCCACCGCCACGGTAGCCTCTGTTCAGAGGATGAGCTGTTCCGGACGGCAGTGATACCGTTTTTCGAGCCTCTCACGCGTTTTCTTCTGCGGCTTGCGCTCAACACGTTCTAACGGGGAAATGGCGCTTTGCGTCGTGCCTGACTGTTCAGCGACATCATGTTGGGATACACCACGGTGTATACGCCATGCGGCCTGAAGAGTGACATCCTGATCGACCATCATGCCTACCAGTAGACGGGGCTCCAACAAAAGTAAGCCGTAGCGAGAGTAGATTTTCCGGGCGATCGCGTGTTAAATGGCGCGCTGTCGCGCCCGTTGTGGCAGCCCGCCTGTTTATCTCTTAAGGAATCGCTGTATGAATGAGTTTTCCGTTATCTGTCGCGTGCTCGGCTCGCTGTTCAATCGCCAGCCCCAGGATCCGCTGTTGGTACCGCTGTTTGCCCTGCTGAAAGAAGGCAAACTCAAGGAACAGTGGCCGCTGGAGCAGGATGAGCTGCTGACGCGTTTGCAGGATAACAGCGATCCCCAGGCGCTGGCCGCTGACTACAATGCGCTGTTTGTGGGCAGCGAATGCAGCGTGCCGCCGTATGCATCACAGTGGGAGCAGGGCGCAACCGAGGCGGATATTCGTGCCTTCCTCAGCGAGCGCGGCATGCCGCTGACCGACGCGCCAGCCGATCATTTCGGCGTGCTGCTGCTGGCGGCCTCATGGCTGGAAGATCAGTCTGAAGAGGATGAATCGGCGGCGCAGCTGGCGCTGTTCAACGACTATCTGCTGCCGTGGTGTGGCGCGTTTCTGGGCAAAGTAGAAGCGCATGCCACGACGCCGTTTTACCGCACGCTGGCCGCGTTGAGCCGCGAAGCAATTCAGGCAATGTACGATGAGTTGAACGAAGATTCAGCGCCGCAGGCTGAGTAACGGATAACCTCTGCCGCCGTGTGCGGCAGAGGCTGATAACCTATTTATGTCGACGTAACCGCAGGCGTGGAAAACGCGCATGCATACGCAAATTCCGCAGATTAATCACCGCTATCGCCGTTCCCGCAATCACCAGCAGCGCACCAAAAATCTTGAAAGAATTCATGCTGTCGCCCAGCACCAGCACGCCCATGATCACTGACAGCACCGGCGTCAGCAGCGAATAGGGCATGATCAGATTGACGTTATATTTGCGCAGCAGCCAGTACCAGACCGAATAGGCGAGAATCGACGAACAGATGGCGCTGTATAAAATGCCAAACCAGCCGTGCCAGCCAGCGTGGCTCAGCGCATACAGCTGGTGGGATTCCATCATCCACGACGCGCTGCCAACAATCGGAATCGCCAGAAAGGAGATCCAGGCGGTCAGCGTCAGGGGTTTAATCGGCGGCGAAGTCTTCACAATCAGATTACTGATCGCCCAGCCACAGGCGCTGCACAGCAGGATCAGCAATACCCACCATGCGGGAATGGTTGGACTGCCGGTCAGCACCACCACGCCGCTCAGCGATATCGCAATGCCCAGCAGCTGAATCGGCGACAGACGCTCTTTGAGAATGGCCATTGCCAGCAGCATGGCGATCGGCGTACCGAGCTGCACCACGATGGCGCCGGTGCCGGCATCGGTAAAACTCATGCCAACAAACAGCAGCGAAAAGTGCATAAAGCCAAAGGTAAACGCCAGCGGCAACAGAAAGCGCAGCTGTGACCGCGAGATGCGGCAGAAGGGCACCAGAATAATCGCGACCACCACAAAGCGCATCAGGGTGAGAAACAGCGGCGGCAGCTCCTGCAAGCCCCATTTCACCGCGACGTTATTGAATGCCCATAGCGAAACCACCATGATGACCAGAAAAAAGTGACGCAGTGCCAACGGTCTGTCCTTACTGTTTCAGTTGTGAATTGACCTTATTATCATGGCACGATCCGTGACCTGCAGGTGAGCGCGATCACATTTTTTTAGCGGTGGCCTTTTGTGATTTTTGCATAATGATATTGCGAAAAGCGATGAGACGCGGCAGCAGGATGCTGGCAAACTGGGCTTATCACTCGCTGTTCTGAGGAATCACGCCGCATGACCCATTCTGCTGTTTTACCGCTGGCTTTAATTCAACTCGAGGTGCCGCCGCCGCACGTGGCGGAAAAAATTGGTGAACAGGCGCAGTGGTTCATCGATGCGCTGGCGCTGCAGCCAGAGGATTATATTATCGTTCGCCCGCATCTTGGCGAGGCGCTGCCCGATTTCAACGCGGTCAGCGGCGCCATTCTCAGCGGCTCGTGGGCTATGGTTACCGATCATCTGGAGTGGAGCGAGCGCACCGCCGCCTGGATTCGGGCGGCGACGGAAGAGGCGTTGCCGCTGTTTGGCGTCTGCTACGGCCACCAGCTGATCGCCTGGGCGCTGGGCGGCGAGGTCGGTGACAATCCGCGCGGCTGGGAACGCGGGCTGATCGACATTGAACTGCATGATGCCAGCCTGCCATTACCCGCACGTTTTCCGGTGTGGCTGTCGCACCGTCAGTCGGTGCTGCGTCCGCCGCAGCGTGCGCAGGTGCTGGCGCATTCAGCGCTGGAAGGGTGCCAGATATTGCGTTATTCGCCGCAGATGCTGTCGGTGCAGTTCCACCCTGAGTTTTCCGCCGAGATTATGCGCGCCTGCCTGCCCGAAACGAGCACGGTTGCCATACCGCAGATGCCGCAGCCCGACTGGGCGCGCCAGCTGTTAACCGATTTCTGGCAGCAGTGCCAGCAGCAAACCTTACCCGCCGCCGCTGCCCGTTAAGTGATTTGCGTCACTCCGCGTTCACTTCCGTTATCTCATACTCGCGCACAATGGCGCGGGTTGCTTCGCCCCAGGCGGAGGCGCGGGTGCGCTGCTGATGCGCGGCAAAGGTCTCGTGATCGCTGAACTGCTCTTCCACACGCCAAATTAGCGGGTCATCGGTGACGGTGACCTCAAACGCGAGGCAGCCGGTTTCGGCGTGGGTAAGGCGTGTATGTTCAGGCAGCAGACGACGCACGATATCCGCTTCTGCCTGAGTGGCGCAGCGTAAAATGCCGGTGAGGACGATCATAAGTTTTCCAGATCAAACAGGAGAAAACTGCGGACGACGCCGCAGTTAATCGGCGACTTACTGTGGACGGTAAAGCGCACACAGCTTGTGGCCATCGGGATCGCGCACGTAGGCCAGAAAGACCGGGCCGGTGCTGCCGTTGCGCAGGCCGGGTTCCGCTTCGACTGGCGTGGCGCCATGCTGCACGGCCACATCGTAAAATTCCTGCACCTGCGCTTCGGAATCACACTTAAAGCCGAGGGTGCCGCCGTTAGCTGGGGTAGCCGGCTCGTCGTTGATCGGCTCGCTGAGGCAAAACGTGTTGCCTTCATGGCGATAAAACAGCCTGACGTGGCCAGTCGCGGCGGTGTTAAACACGCCTTCACCCGCGCCAATCACGCCGAGCACCGCATCATAGAATCTTTTCGCGCCTTCAATATCGTTGGTACCAATCATTACATGAGTAAACATGACAGCTCCTGAAGTATGGATGAACGCAATGCTCATCCCTGAAAAGGCATAGCTGGCATTATCATAGCGTGTAAATTGCCGCAACGGCGTGATTGTTAACGCAATTATGTTGCCTGATGTAAAACAGACGGGCGGGATAACGTCGAGGCAGGAGAGAAAACAGACTCCGCGTCAGGGCTGACGCGGAGCGCAAAGCTTACTTCGCGTAGGCTTCGGTAGAAAGGGTCAGCGTAACGTCATCGCCCACCGCTGGCACATATTTGTCCAGTTTGAAATCGGAGCGTTTGATGGTGCCGGTGGCGTCAAAACCGATCGCCTCTTTCTTCACCATTGGGTGCTCGGCCTGCTTGTTCAGCGTCGCATGCAGCGTCACCGGTTTGGTGATGCCTTTCAGGGTCAGATTACCTTCAACGTCAAATTTGTTGTCGCCTTTGGCCGTCACGCGGGTGCTGTGAAAGGTGGCGGTAGGGTATTTGGCGGTATCAAAATAGTCCGCGCCCTTAAACTCTTTGGTCAGCGCAGGCACATGGCTGTCAATCTGGGTGATCGGCAGCGTCACGTCGACTTTAGACTTTTCCGGCTGCGCCTTATCAAACACCAGCGTACCGGTTGTGTTAGCGATGTAGGCGGTAGGATGAGAGAAGCCGAAGTGATTCCAGGCCACCACCACCGACGTGTGCTCCGGGTTCAGCTGATAGCTGACCGGCGCCGCGTGGGTCAGGGGCGCCCATAAGGTTGGGAGTACCAGCAGTGGCAGTAATTTTTTGACGTTATTCACGTTTCTTTCCTCAGGTTTCAGGGCAATCCGTTGAGTGTGCGTGAAAAGCGTGCCAGCGCATAGTGAAGAGATTTGCCCTTCACATTCAAATTAATTCAGCGATCTCACAGCGTTACCGTCGCTGCTTTTTACGCCATCAGGTACGGAAATGGCGGGTGCAGCGATAGACCCAGGCGGGCGGCATATTGCGCAGCACGCGACGCCGCTGCCAGGTGAAATAGCGTGACAGATCGGCCTGCGTCAGCGAGGTGTACTGAAACTGCACAAACACGCCGTTAGGCGCCAGCGCACGATGCGCGGCGGCCAGAATCGCCTGGCGGGTCTGCGGCGGCAGCGAGAGCAGCGGCAGGCCGGACATGATCACATCATAATGGCCCTCCATCAGCTCGGCGGAGCAGTCGCGCACCTGCAAACGCGGATCGTCAATGCGCCGCAGCTTTTGCACCAGCGGCGGGCTGATCTCAAACACTTCAAGCGCAGACTGCGGCAGCATATGTTGCAGCAGCACGCGCGTCAGTACGCCATCGCCCGCGCCCAGTTCGGCGATGCGATGCGCGGCTGACCAGTCAACTTCCTGCGCCATTGCCCGGCACAGCGCCTGCGAAGAGGGAGTGATACTGCCCATATGGCGTGGGTTACGGATAAACTGCCGGATAAAATCGGCCTTCGTACGCATTAACGTCATGGCTGAAGCCAACATCTAACCTCCGGGTAAACTCGCTGAAAACGAACGCCGTTTGGCTTGTTGACCACGCTCAGGGAGCAAGTTCCTTTGTAAGCAGTAATGACCCGAAAAGTCAGACAAATCTTGCTCACGCCATTCTCTCCGACTGCATTTCTTTTTGCGGCCGTCACAGTTTTTTCAGCGCGAATCTGCCAGGCTGCGCACAGCGATTAATGTTAATTAATGGTTATCTGATTGTTACACCTATCCGCTTTGTAAGGAGCCTGACCATGCGCTACGCCTATCCCACCGAAACTGACTCGCTGATCCAGCTGCGCCAGCGCTACGGAAACTTCATCAACAACGCCTTTGTGCCGCCGGTGCAGGGCAACTACTTCACCAACACCTCGCCGGTTAACGGATCGGTGATTGGTGAATTTCCACGTTCCGATAAAGAAGACGTTGAGCGCGCGCTGGATGCCGCACACGCCGCCGCCGAAAGCTGGGGGAAAACCTCGGTACAGCAACGCTCACTGCTGCTGCTGAAAATTGCCGATCGCCTGGAAGAGAACCTGGAGCGGCTGGCGGTGAACGAAACCTGGGATAACGGCAAGCCGGTGCGCGAAACGCTGGCCGCCGATCTGCCGCTGGCGGTGGATCATTTCCGCTATTTCGCCGGCTGTTTGCGTGCGCAGGAGGGCAGCGCAGCGGAGATCGACGAATTTACCGCGGCCTACCATTTTCATGAGCCGCTGGGCGTGGTGGCGCAGATTATACCGTGGAATTTCCCGCTGCTGATGGCGGCGTGGAAGCTCGCCCCGGCACTGGGCGCGGGCAACTGCGTGGTGCTGAAACCGGCCGAGCAGACGCCGCTGTCGATCACGCTGTTTGTGGATCTGATCAAAGATATTCTGCCGCCGGGCGTGCTGAACGTGATTCACGGTTTTGGCCGCGAAGCGGGTGAAGCGCTGGCAGGCAACGTGCGCATCGCCAAGGTCGCCTTTACCGGCTCCACCGCCACCGGCGGCCATATTCTGGAGCTGGCGGCGAAAAACCTGATCCCATCCACCGTTGAGCTGGGCGGCAAATCACCCAACATCTTCTTTGAAGACATCATGCAGGCGGAACCGTCGTTTATTGAGAAGGCCGCAGAAGGGCTGGTGTTGGGCTTCCTCAATCAGGGCGAAATCTGTACCTGTCCTTCGCGCGCGCTGGTGCAGGAATCAATTTACGAGCCGTTCCTGGCGGCAGTAATGAAACGCATCGCCACCATCAAACGCGGCGATCCCATGGACAGCGAAACCATGGTGGGCGCGCAGGCGTCACAGCAGCAATTCGATAAAATCCTTTCCTATCTCGATATCGCTCGCCAGGAAGGTGCTGAGGTGCTGACCGGCGGCGGCGTGGAGAAACTGGAAGGCGGGCTGGCGACCGGTTATTACATTCAGCCGACGCTGCTGAAGGGCAACAACACCATGCGCGTCTTTCAGGAAGAGATTTTCGGACCGGTGATCGGCATTACCACGTTTAAAGATGAAGCGGAGGCGATCGCCATCGCCAACGACTCCATCTACGGCCTTGGCGCAGGCGTCTGGACGCGCGACATCAATCGCGCCTATCGCGTCGGTCGTGCCATCAAAGCGGGGCGCGTCTGGACCAACTGTTATCACCTCTATCCGGCGCACGCCGCCTTCGGTGGCTACAAAAAATCGGGCATCGGCCGTGAAACGCACAAAATGATGCTGGATCACTATCAGCAAACCAAAAATCTGCTGGTGAGCTACAGCACTGAGCCGCTAGGGTTTTTCTGATTCTGCGGGCAGTGCCAGCGCCATGCTGAGAAATAAGCGGAGATTGAGCCTTGTCCTGGCGATCGGACAGGTAAATTTCCGCTATAACTATGTCATACAGCGGCGCGTTTGCCGCATGACTTTCATCATTACAGGAATTGTATGACAACGTATGGACAGCCCGCTCTTCAGGAAGAGATCCTCGACGCGGTTGAGGAGAGCCTGATTGCGGTAAATTTACCTGGCCGTCACCATATCTGGCTGATAGGCAAGCAGGATTACGATCTGCTGCTGGTGACTAAAAAGCAGGATGCCTCGCAACTGCTGTGGCAGCAGCTGGAACAGGAATACCGCTTCTCCTGATCCGCTTTTCACTTTTATTATGCGCAGCAGCCCGGTTCCCGCCGGGCTGCTGCTTTTCATGCCTCTGCCCAATTCCGCGCTTCATCATTGCCTTCTCTCTGTTGCAAGGTTTTCGCCGTTTTCGCGCGCCGTGCGGACGATCACAAACCGGTAACATTTCGTGAAAATGCTCACACCAGCCAGGGCAGTTGCCCAACAATTGGCCGTTAATCACCACGCTTTGGCTAACGATTAGCCAGTGATTCCTGTTTATATTGTAAATGAAACGACGTTTTAAAAATGACGTTACAGGATACTGTATAAGGGAGCACACCGTGAAAATTACCGATGTCAGCGTCACCGTTTTTACCTATCCCACCCGCCGCAGCGTCGACAGCGCCGGCCATTCTCATCCCGGCGAGATGTCGCAGGCCAGCATGGCGATGCTCACTATCAGCACCGACGAGGGCGCGCAGGGATACTCCTTTGCGCCGCCAGAGGTCGTCAGACCGCACGTGGTGAACGCCTTTTTCAAAAAGGTGCTGGTGGGCCAGAATCCGTTTGACCGCGAGCGGCTGTGGCAGGATCTGGTGCACTGGCAGCGCGGCAGCGCCCATCAGCTGACCGAGCGCGCGCTGTCGTTTGTTGAGCAGGCGCTGTGGGATCTGATCGGCCGCAAACTCAACATGCCGGTACACAAACTGCTGGGCGGCTATCGCGAAAAAGTGCCCGCTTACGGCAGCACCATGTGCGGCGACGAGCTGAAAGGCGGCCTGTCGACGCCGGATGAGTACGCCGAGTTCGCCCTCAAGCTGGTGGCGCGCGGCTATCAGGCGATCAAGCTGCACACCTGGATGCCGCCGGTCTCGTTTGCCCCTAACCCAAAAATGGATATCAAAGCCTGCGCCGCGGTGCGCGAAGCGGTCGGGCCCGATATCGCCCTGATGATTGACGGCTATCACTGGTACAGCCGCAGCGAAGCGTTAACCATCGGTAAGGCGCTGGAGAAGCTCGATTTTGCCTGGTTTGAAGAGCCGATGCAGGAAGAGAGCATGTCGTCTTATGTCTGGCTGGCCGACAACCTGTCGATTGACGTGATCGGCCCGGAGAGCCTCGGCGGCAAGCATCACAGCCGCGCCGACTGGGTAAAAGCAGGTGCCTGCGACATTCTGCGCGCCGGAGCCAACGGCGTTGGCGGTATTTCACCGACCATGAAAGTGGCGGCGCTGGCCGAGGCGTTCGGCATGGATTGCGAGGTACACGGCAACGGTGCCGCGAGCCTGGCGGTGGTTGGCGCGATTCGTAACTGCCGCTGGTACGAGCGCGGGCTGCTGCATCCGTTCCTTGATTACGACGAGGTGCCGGCGTACCTCAATGCGCTGGTCGATCCGATGGATGAGCAGGGCTTTGTGCACCTGCCAACGCGGCCTGGCCTCGGTGAAGATATCAACTTCGACTATATCGACAGCCACGCGGTGCGCAACATCGCCTGATCCTCCCTGAACCTGCTGGAAGTGACAACATGAACACTGGCTCCCGTACCGGGGCGTGGCTGTTTGCGCTCCTGATGTTGATTTCTGTTCCCTCGCTGCAGGCGCGCACGCCGCCCGATCAGCTGATCATCGGCATGAATATGAACAACCTGCTGACCCTCGATCCGGCGGCAATGACCGGCAACGAAGTGGTGGGCATCGTGGTGAATCTCTACGACTCGATGATTGAGCTGGACCCCAACCGGCTCACCGAGGTGCGGCCGGCACTGGCCAGCAGTTGGCAGGTTAACGAGGCACGCGATCGGCTGACCTTCCAGCTGCGCAAAGACGTCAAGTTTCACTCCGGCAATCCGCTGACCGCGCAGGATGTCGTCTGGTCGATGCGCCGCATCCTGCACCTGAATCTGGCGCAGGCGTCGGTGTGGAAATCGTACGGCTTCAGCAAAAAGAACGTCGATGAGATGGTCACCGCGCCGGACGATTACACCGTGGTCATCCAGCTGCCGAAAGCCAACGATCCTAACCTGGTGCTCTATTCGCTGGCCGCCCTGGGCAGCGGCTCGGTACTCGACAGCGCCACGGTGAAAAGCCACGAGCAGAATGGCGACTGGGGTAACCGCTGGCTGACCACTCACGAGGCGGGTTCAGGGCCGTTTACCCTCGATACCTGGCAGGCGAAAGATGTGCTGCGCATGAACCGTAATGCTGATTACTGGCGTGGCGACATCAAGCTGTCGCGTGTGGTGTATCGCCATTTTCAGGAGTCGCAGACGCTGCGGCTAATGATGGAAAAGGGCGATCTGGATGTTGCCAGCAACATGGCGATGGCCGATCTACGCGCGCTGCGCCACGATCCAGATGTCACCATCGACGCGGTGAAAAAAGGCACCATCTACTACGTGGCGATGAGCATGAAGGAGTCGCACTTTGCCAACGCCAAAGTACGTGAGGCGGTGCGTTATCTTATCGATTATCAGGGCATTAACAGGGCGCTGATGGCCGGGTATGGCGAGCTGCACCAGCGGCCGATTCAGAGCGGTCCGGCGACGCTGCCCGATCCTGGCTACCGGCTCAACGTCGAAAAAGCCAAACGTCTGCTGGCCGAGGCGGGCTATCCGCAGGGCTTTGACACCACGCTGCGCGTCCTGGCCGATCAGCCGTTTCTTAATATCGCCATTGCGGTGCAGTCGACGCTGATGCAGGCGGGCATTCGCGCCAAAATCATCACCGGCACCGGCAACCAGATTTACGGCGCGATGCGCGAGCGCCGGTTCGACATGCTGGTCGGGCGCGGCGGCAGCGGCGTGGAGCCGCATCCGCATTCCAGCCTGCGCGCACTGGTTTATAACCCGGATAACAGCGACGCCGCGCGCCTGACCAACTTTCAGGGCTGGCGCACCGGCTTTTACGACGCCGGGCTGAACAAGGCGATCGACAGCGCGCTGCTGGAGCGCGACGCGGCGAAACAGCAGCAGGATTATCACGCTATTCAGCGCCGTTATGACCAGCTGATTCCGGCGCTGATTCCGGTCTCGCAGATGGTGGATTCGGTGGTGGTCAGCAACCGCGTGCGTGATTTTCAGCCGCATCCTTCCGCCACCACCTTCTTGCGCGATGTCTACAAAACCGCTGATGCCCCATCAGGAGAGACGCCATGACCGCTGCTGCGTTATTTACCGCTAACCGCGCCAGGCGGCTCAGTCGACGCCTGTTGCATATCGCCATTACGCTGTTTGGCCTGCTGGTGCTGACCTTTTTCATTGGCCGCGTGATGCCGGTGGATCCGGTGCTGGCGATTGTCGGCCCCGATGCCGATCACGCCACCTATCAGCAGGTTTATCACCAGCTCGGCTTCGATCGCCCGCTGTGGATGCAGTTTCTGATCTATCTGCAATCACTGCTGCAGGGCGATCTCGGTAATGCCCTGTTAACCGGCAAGCCGGTGAGCAGCGACATCCTGCGCGTCTTTCCGGCAACGCTGGAGCTGGCGACGCTGGCGATCATCATCGGCGCCGGGCTGGGCATTCCGCTTGGTGTGCTGGCGGCGGCGCGCCGTAACAGCCTGGCCGATTACGCGGTACGCATTGTCAGCCTGGCGGGCTACTCAACGCCGATATTTTGGGTCGGTATGGTCGGGCTGCTGGTGTTCTACGCCGCGCTTGGCTGGGTCGGCGGCGCCGGACGCGTCGATCTCAGCCTTGATGGCCAGGTCACGCGCCATACCGGGCTGCTGGTGGTTGACGCTATTCTGGCAGGTAACGGCGCGGTATTGCGCAGCGCGCTTAATCATCTGATTTTGCCCGCCTCGCTGCTCGGTTTTCACTCGCTCGCCTACATCAGCCGCATGACGCGCAGCTTTATGCTGGCGCAGCTGTCGCAGGAATTTGTCATCACCGCGCGGGTTAAAGGCTTGAGTGAATGGCAGGTGATCTGGCATCACGCCTTCCGCAATATTCTGGTGCAGCTGCTGACGGTGGTAGCGCTGGCTTATGGCTCGCTGCTGGAGGGCGCGGTGCTGATCGAAACCGTGTTTTCCTGGCCCGGCTTTGGCTCCTATCTCACCAGCAGCCTGATGCTGGGCGACATGAACGCGGTGATGGGCTGCGTGCTGGTGGTGGGCGTGATTTTTGTGCTGCTCAATCTCTTCTCCGACCTGCTGTATCAGGTCTTTGATCCGAGGACCAAAGTATGACCCTTTCGCTGGACTCCTCTTTTAACAGCGGCAGCGAGCGGCTCGCCCGCCTGCGCCGCCGCGCCACGCGCATTGGCCATTTTCTCTGGCTGATGGCGCGCAATCCGCTGACCGCCATTGGCGGCAGCATTGTGCTGCTGCTGATGATCGTCGCGCTGTTTGCGCCGTGGATCGCGCCATACTCGCCGCTGGTGCAGGATCTCAACAACGCGCTGAGCCCGCCGGGTGCCGCCCACTGGTTTGGCACCGACGAGTTTGGGCGCGATATTTTCAGTCGGCTGGTTTATGGCTCGCGCATCACGCTCTACATCGTGCTGCTGGTGTCGGTGACCGTCGGGCCGCTTGGCCTGCTGCTCGGCATCACCGCCGGTTATTTTGGCGGCAAGGTAGATGCGGTGCTGATGCGCATTACCGATATTTTTATCTCCTTTCCCAGCCTGGTGCTGGCGCTGGCGTTTGTTGCCGCATTAGGTCCCGGCCTTGAGCATGTGGTCATCGCCATTACGCTCACCGCCTGGCCGCCCATTGCGCGACTGGCCCGAGCCGAAGCGCTGTCGCTGCGTCAGGCGGATTTTATCTCCGCGGTGCGCTTGCAGGGTGCCTCATCGGTACGCGTGCTGGTGCGCCATATTCTGCCGCTGTGCATGCCGTCGGTGATTATCCGCATCACCATGAACATGGCGGGCATTATTCTCACCGCTGCCGGTCTCGGCTTTCTCGGACTCGGTGCACAGCCGCCCGATCCGGAGTGGGGCGCCATGATCTCCAGCGGCCGCAGCTACATGATGGAGTGCTGGTGGGTGGTAACCGTTCCGGGACTGGCGATTCTGATCAACAGTCTGGCATTCAACTTCTTAGGAGATGGCCTACGTGACATCCTCGATCCCCGCAATGAATAGCCCGCTGCTCGACGTGCAGGATCTGCATGTCAGCTTTGTCTCCGGCGGTCAGCTCACCCAAGCGGTGCGCGGCGTCTCGTTCCAGCTGGGCCGTGAAAAGCTGGCCATTGTCGGCGAGTCCGGTTCCGGTAAATCCACCGTCGGGCGCGCGCTGCTGCAGCTGCATCCGGCCAAAGCCCGCATCACAGCGCAGGCAATGCGTTTCGGGGAGTTCGATCTGCTCAATGCCAGCGCGGCTGAGATGCGCGGCATTCGCGGCAAGCGCATTTCTATGATCATGCAGGACCCAAAATACTCGCTGAATCCGGTGCTCTGCGTTGGCGAGCAGATCGCCGAAGCCTGGCGCATCCACCACAAAAGCAGCGCGGCAGCCGCCAAAGCGCGGGTGATTGAGATGCTCGACGTGGTGCGCATCCGTGAGCCGCAGCGGGTCTATAACCTCTATCCGCACGAAATTTCCGGCGGGCAGGGACAGCGCATCATGATCGCCATGATGCTGATCACCGATCCTGAGCTGGTGATCGCCGATGAACCCACCTCGGCGCTTGATGTCTCGGTGCGCATGCAGGTGCTGGAACTGCTGGATGACCTGGTCAAATCACGCGGCCTGGGGCTGATATTCATCAGCCACGATCTGAATCTGGTGCGGCATTTTTGCGACCGGGTGTTGGTGATGTACGCCGGGCGCGTGGTGGAATCGATCGCCGCCGCCGATCTCGATCGCGCGCAGCATCCTTACACCCAGGGCCTGCTTAATGCACTGCCCGACATGAACCATCGGCGCCCGCGTTTGCCGGTGCTGCAACGCCAGGCGAGCTGGCTGACCGAATAAGGAATGCAACATGGCTGAACCGATGATCGCGGTACGTAACCTGAACCTCAGCTTTGGCGAAGATGCCCAGGCGAGTCAGGTGCTGTTTGATGTGAACTTCGAGGTGAATCCGGGCGAGATTTTTGGCCTGGTGGGCGAATCCGGATCGGGCAAAACCACGGTGCTGAAGTGCCTGGCCGGGCTGTTTACCCACTGGCAGGGCGAGCTGGCCATTAACGGTGCGCCGCTGGCTCATGAGATAGGCCGTGAGCGCTGTCGGCTGGTACAGATGGTGTTTCAGGACCCTTACGGCTCGCTGCATCCGCGTCATACTATTGGCGATATTCTTGAGGAGCCGCTGCATATTCATCAGATCGGGCAGCAGGATAAAAAGGTGTGCGAGATGCTGGAGAAAGTGGGGCTGAGCCGCGCCTATCGCAGCCGCTATCCGCATCAGCTCTCCGGCGGTCAGCGGCAACGCGTCGCCATCGCCCGCGCGCTGATTTTGCAGCCGCGTGTGCTGTTGCTGGATGAGCCGACCTCGGCGCTCGACGTCTCGGTCCAGGCGGAAATCCTCAACCTGCTCAGCGATCTGCAGCAGCAGGAGCAGCTCACCTGGCTGATGGTGACCCACGATTTAGGCGTTATTGCGCATCTCTGCCATCGCGTCGGCGTCATGCAGTATGGCCGCCTGCTGGAGACGCTGGATGTGGAGGACCTGCTGCACGATCGTGCCCGCGAGTCCTATACGCAAACGCTGGTCAGCGCCAGCCGCGACTACCCTCGCGCCGCGGTCATCTGAAATTATTGCAGGCGCAGCAGCGTTTGCAGCGCATGGGTCCCCAAAAAGGCGGCCGCTGGCAGATCGCTTAACCTCTTTATCCGTTTGATGCGCCATAAAAAAACCACGCCGCGGCGTGGTTTTTGTGTGTTAGCGGCTGGATGGCAGAACAAATCAGAAGGTTTCCCAGCCCGCATCGGCGGCAGGCGATGCGGCTTGCAGGCGCAGCGGCTTGCTTACCGCTGCAGGCTGACGCACCGGGCTTTCGTTGGCAGAGATTTTAAATACCGCCACAACCTGCTCCAGCTGCTCTGCCTGCGACTCCAGCGAGCCCGCCGCGGCAGAAGACTCTTCCACCAGCGCGGCGTTTTGCTGCGTCGTGGTGTCCATCTCCGCCATCGCCTGAGCGATCTGGCTGATGCCCTGATTCTGTTCATCGGATGCCGCAGCAATTTCGCCCATGATATCGCGCACCTGTTTCACCGAATGAACGATTTCCGCCATGGTTTCACCGGCGCGGCTGACCAGCGCCGATCCATCGCTGACGCGATTGACTGAATCGCTGATCAGCGCCTCAATCTCTTTGGCCGCTACCGAGCTGCGGTGCGCCAGATTGCGCACTTCGCCCGCCACAACCGCAAAGCCACGGCCCTGTTCACCGGCGCGAGCCGCTTCTACCGCGGCGTTCAGCGCCAAAATATTGGTCTGGAAGGAGATGCTGTTAATGACCGAAATGATTTCGCCGATTTTACCGGAGCTGCTGCTGATGCCATCCATGGTGCTAATCACTTTCTGGATGATCTCGCCGCCGCGTCCGGCATTGGTGGAGGCGTCCGCTGCCAGCTGGCTGGCATGATGGGCGTTCTCGGCATTCTGTTTCACCGTTGAGGTCAACTGCTCCATGCTGGCAGCGGTTTGCACCACGGCGGCAGACTGCTGTTCAGTACGTGAAGAGAGATCGGCATTGCCCGCGGCGATTTCAGCCGAGGCGCGCGCCACGCTGCTGACGCCGTCACGCACGTTAACGATAATCGCCTTCAGGCTCTGGTTCATGCTGTTAACCGCCTGCATCAGCTGGCCAATCTCATCGCCACGCTGAGTATCGAGTTCCACCGTCAGGTCGCCTTTGGCGATGCGTTGTGCAGCGCTTAGCGTGTGACCCAGCGGCACGGTGATGATGCGGGTCATGCGCCAGGCGATCAGCAGGCTGAGCAGAATACACACGCCGGACGCGACCGCAATGCGCCACTCAGCGGTTTTAACAAATCCCGCCGACAGCTGTGACTGATAGGCAAAAATCTCCGCTACCGAGGTGTTCAGTTTGCCTGCCGCCTCAGTCAGCTGAGCGGAAACGGCATTTTGTGTGGTGGTGGCGGTAATGTAGGCGCTCATGGCAGCGGTGTGCTGCTCAATCACTGCCATCGCGGAAACCAGTGCGTTTTGTTGCTCAGCAGGCAGCAGCGGCTGCAGCTGCGAGGTCATTTTTTCCAGCTCGTCGGCGATCGCCATGGCGCGCTGATGGAGCTCCTCAGTTGGTGCAATGTTGAACTGCTGCGCCAGCAGCGTAGCTTCTTTCACCGCAGAGGCCATGCGCGCGGCCAGCATCGCCGCTTCCGGTGCGGCGGCAACGCCAAAGCCATCCAGCTGATGCGCCACGTCCCACAGCGGCTGTGAGTTAACCGCGGACGCCGTCTGAATTTTCACTTTTGACACGTCAACAAACTTTTGGCGCTGCGCTTTGTACTGACTCAGCGTGTCGCCAATCAGGGCAATTTTATCTGCGCCCTCATCGCTCCAGTGGAAAGCCGCCAGCTTGCTGTAGTGCACTGACAGTTGATTCATCGCCTCGGCATTCAGCTGAGCGTACTTTTCATCCTGGGTATACTGGAAAAGCGTGCGGTTGAGGCGTGCCTTGCTCAGCGTATTCACCATTTCAACGGTAAGGCTGCGTCGGGCAGAGTTATCTTTGATATTAGAAAAACTGCTGAAGGCGAAGAGGGCGATCACCAGCGAGGCGGCAATCACCACCAGAAAACCGCCAGCGAGCTTCTTGCCTATTTTGATATCGTTAAACCGTGCAAAAATCATAACGTTCACCATGAGGGGGACAGAGGTCAATGACAAAAAAGATGCGTTCCGTGCAACCAGTTGTGCGTGGTCTTGTCATTACTATCGTCATGGTGAGCGTTTAATTTATGCTCAGTTGAAAATTAAATTGGCTTAAGAACGTTTACGCTACAGCTTTTTTACCTGGCCTTAACGCCCGTGGGCCAGAACGGCGCATTAACCGACCTGATTTTCCGGCAGCACGATGCCGCTGCTGATGCGCAGGCCGCTCTCGTCGAACACCATGCACTGATGTGGATGAAACGCCGGACGCAACGTCTGATAAGGGCGGAAGTGTACATCGCCCGGCAGCAGCATCTTAAAACCGTCGTAGCCGTGGCTCTGTCCAAACAGATAGGTGTTGTTGCCAAGACGTTCCACCACTTCGCAGTGGAAATCGAGGGTTAGCGTACCTTCGCCGCCCACCTGCAAATGCTCCGGGCGAATGCCGAGCATCAGCGGCTCACCGGCGCTGAGCATGCGCGACGGCGCGGGCAGGGCGAAGCTGTGCTCTCCGTCGTTGATCTCCACCACCAGCGCCGCCGGATTGCAGTTTTTCACTTTAGCCGGCAGGAAGTTCATCTTGGGCGAGCCGATAAAGCCAGCGACAAAACGATTCACCGGGTTGTAATAGAGTTCCATCGGCGAACCCACCTGTTCGACCTTGCCGTAATTCATCACCACGATTTTGTCGGCCAGCGTCATCGCTTCCACCTGATCGTGCGTCACATAAACCATGGTGGTTTTCAGCTCCTGATGCAGTTTGGCGATGTGCAGGCGCATATCGACGCGCAGTTCGGCATCCAGGTTAGAAAGCGGCTCATCAAACATAAACACCCGCGGATTACGTACGATGGCGCGACCAATCGCCACGCGCTGGCGCTGTCCACCGGAAAGCTGTTTAGGTTTGCGATCCAGCAGGTGCGACAGCTGCAAGGTTTTCGACACCATCTCCACCTGATGGCGAATCTGATCTTTTGCCACGCCGTTGACCTTCAGGCCATAGCCCATGTTCTCCGCCACCGTCATGTGCGGATAGAGCGCATAGGACTGAAACACCATTGCCACGCCGCGGTGTGAGGGCGCCACGTCGTTCATCAACTCATCACCGATCAGGATTTCACCTTCGCTGACCTCTTCCAGCCCGGCAATCAGCCGCAGCAGCGTGGATTTACCGCAGCCCGATGGCCCGACAAACACCGTGAACTCACCATCTTCAATATCCAGCTGAACGTTTTTCAGCGTTTCCGTTTTGCCAAAGCGTTTGGCGACGTTTCGTAGTCTGATGCTGGACATGCTAATCCTTGAGGGTAGAGGCGGGTGGCGTGATGTTGTGTATTACGTGTAACAATTCGCCAATTCTGCCGCCAGGGCTGATGAAACATGGCCTGACTATAACGCCGTCATCCGGTGCGCCCTAGGGCATGCTTCCATTTTTGTAATACGGATCACATATTAGAAAAGCCGGGCTGGAGCGGCTGGCGGCTTGCGCGTAGCGTATGGCCTCAACACGCCGATGGCGGAGCATACATTCCCCTTTCTAACGCGAAAACAAGGTGGCGACCTGGGCCACGGCAGCGATTGAAAATGGCTAAAAATGTCATACCTTCACATGGAGTTCGCAATGAGAATAAAAACCACGGTTACCTTGCTGTTATCCGCGTTGGCGATGAGCCAGATGGCGCATGCCGCTCAACAGCTCACCGTCTGGGAAGATATTAAAAAATCGGACGGCATTAAAACCGCCATTGCTGACTTCCAGAAGCAGTACAACGTGGAAGTAAAAGTGCAGGAGATGCCTTTTGCTCAGCAGATTGAAAAGCTGCGGCTGGATGGCCCGGCGGGCATCGGCCCGGACGTGCTGGTGATCCCTAACGATCAGCTCGGCAGCTCGGTGGTACAAGGTTTATTAAGCCCGCTGACCCTGGATGCCAGCCAGCAGGCGGCCTATACGCCGTCGGCGATGGCGGCATTTAAGCAGGGCGACGTGGTCTACGGCGTACCGAAGGCGGTAGAAACGCTGGTGCTGATTTATAACAAAGATCTGCTGCCGTCGCCGCTGAAATCGCTGGATGAATACCGCACCTTTTCAAAGAAAGCCCGCGAGGCGCAGCGCTACGGCCTGCTGGCCAAATTTGATCAGATCTATTACAGCTGGGGTGCGATTGCGCCGATGGGCGGCTACATCTTTGGCAAAGACAGCAAAGGGCTGATTAACACCAAAGACGTCGGCCTCAATACCGCGGGCAGCGTGGCGGCGGTGAGCTACCTGAAAAGCTTCTTCACTGAAGAGTTGCTGCCGCGCGGCATCCTTGGCGACAACGGCCTGAACGCCATCGATTCGCTGTTTACCGAGAAAAAAGCCGCGGCGGTGATCAACGGCCCGTGGGCGTTCCAGCCTTATCAGGCGGCGGGCATTAACTACGGCGTCGCGCCACTGCCGCTGCTGCCCAACGGCAAACCGATGAGCTCGTTCCTCGGTGTGAAAGGCTACGTGGTCTCCACCTGGAGCAAGGACAAAACCCTGGCGCAGCAGTTCATTAACTTCATCAATCAGCCGCAGTACGTGAAGGTGCGCTTCCAGAAAACCCAGGAAATTCCACCGGTGGTCGCGCTGATGAACGACCCGATCATCAAAGATGATGAAAAGGCCAGCGCCGTAGCGTTGCAGGCGGAGCGCGCGTCGGCGATGCCGGGCGTGCCGGAAATGCAGGAAGTGTGGGGACCGGCGAACGCCGCGCTGGAGCTGAGCGTGTCGGGCAAAGAAGAGCCGAAAGCGGCGCTGGATAACGCCGTGAAGCAGATCACCATGCAAATCGAAGCCATGCAGGCCAGCAACCAGTAAGCCATCGTTGCGGGCACCCGCACGGATAAGGATCGACCAGTGATGTTATCTTCCAGTGAAAAGCTGGCGCCCGGCGGGCGTCCGCACCGACATGCCGTCACAGGGCTGCTGCTCGCGCTGCTGCCCGGCTTCGGCCAGTTTTATCATCGCCAGTGGGCCAAGGGGCTCTGTTTTCTGCTGCTGCTGACCAGCTTTGTCGGCGTGTTTCATGACTTCCTGCGCGAAGGGCTGTGGGGGCTGGCGACGCTGGGTGACGTGGTACCGCGCGATAACTCGATTTTCCTGCTGGCGGAGGGGATCATCAGCGTGCTGGTGATCGCCTTTGGCCTGACGATTTGGGGTTTATCGTTTCGTGACGCCTGGCTCAATGGTCGCCGCCGCGATGAGGGCGAGCAGCTGCACAGCATCCGCAAGCAGTATCAGCTGCTGCTGCGCGAAGGCTTTCCTTACCTGATGATTTCGCCCGGCTTTATCCTGCTGGTCTTTGTGGTGGTGTTTCCGATTCTGTTCGGCTTCTCCATCGCCTTTACCAACTACAACCTCTATCACACGCCACCGGCGAAGCTGGTTGACTGGGTTGGCTTTAAGAACTTTATCAACATTTTTACCCTGTCGATCTGGCGCTCCACCTTCTTTGACGTACTGCAATGGACGGTGGTCTGGACGCTGCTGGCGACCACGCTGCAGTGTACGGTCGGGGTGATGCTGGCGATTCTGGTTAACCAGAAAGACCTGCGCTTCAAACCGTTGATTCGTACCATTTTCATTCTGCCGTGGGCGGTGCCGGGCTTTGTCACCATTCTGGTGTTTGCCGGCATGTTCAACGACAGCTTTGGCGTGATTAACAACGCGATTCTCGATTTCTTCGGTATAGCGCCGAAAGCCTGGATGACCGATCCGTTCTGGAGCAAGGTCGCGCTGATCATGATGCAAACCTGGCTCGGCTTCCCGTTTGTGTTCGCTATGACCACCGGCGTGCTGCAGGCGATTCCGGAAGATCTCTATGAAGCGGCGATCATGGATGGCGCCAGCGCCTGGACGCGGCTGAAAACCATCACGCTGCCGCTGGTGCTCTATGCGATTGCGCCGATCATCATCACGCAATACACCTTCAACTTTAATAACTTCAACATCATCTACCTGTTCAACAACGGCGGGCCGGCGGTGGCGGGTTCCAATGCGGGCGGCACCGATATTCTGGTGTCGTGGATCTACAAGCTGACTATGTCGTCATCGCAATATGCGATTGCCGCCACCATCACCATTCTGCTGTCGATTTTTGTGGTCGGTCTGGCGCTGTGGCAGTTCCGCGCGACGAAATCGTTCAAGCAAGATGAGATGGCGTAAGGAAGCAATATGTCGAAATCTGCCAGTATTAAAAGGGAAAAATGGCTGCGCCTGTCACTGACGTGGCTGGTGGTGATCGCCGTTTCCACCATTATTATCTATCCGCTGCTGTGGACGGTTGGCGCCTCATTTAACGCCGGTAACAGTCTGCTGAGCAGCTCTATTATCCCGGAGAACGGTTCGGTGGAGCACTACCGCAACCTGTTTGACGGCACGGTGCCTTATCTCACCTGGTACTGGAACTCGATGAAAATCAGCTTCATGACCATGGTGCTGACGCTGATCAGCGTCAGCTGTACCGCCTACACCTTTTCGCGCTTTCGCTTTAAGGGTCGGCAGAACGGGCTGATGCTGTTTTTGCTGCTGCAGATGATTCCGCAGTTCTCAGCGCTGATTGCCATCTTTGTGCTGTCGCAGCTGCTCGGGCTGATCAACAGCCACATGGCGCTGGTGCTGATTTACGTGGGCGGCATGATCCCGATGAACACCTATCTGATGAAAGGCTACCTCGACGCCATTCCGCGCGATCTCGATGAGTCGGCACGTATGGACGGCGCGGGCAATTTCCGCATCTTCATTGAGATCATCATGCCACTCTCCAAACCGATTCTGGCGGTGGTGGCGCTGTTCTCGTTCACCGGTCCGCTGGGCGATTTCATTCTCTCCAGCACCATTTTGCGCACGCCGGAGCAGTTCACGCTGCCGATCGGCCTGTACAACCTGGTGTCGCAGAAAATGGGTGCCAGCTACACCACCTACGCCGCGGGCGCGGTGCTGATTGCCGTACCGGTCGCCATTCTCTATCTCGCCCTACAGAAATACTTCGTGTCCGGGCTGACATCGGGCAGTACCAAGGGATAACTCATGCAGATAAAACCACTTCTTATTGCCCTGGCGCTGGCCTGGGCAACACCGCTGCTCGCCGCCACGCCGGTGGATTTCGTGAAAGGCGCGGATATCTCCACCCTGCCGGAGCTGGAGAAACAGGGCGGCAAATTCTATAACGCCGCTAACCAGCAGCAGGATCCGATCGCCATTCTCAAGGCCAACGGCATCAACACGCTGCGCCTGCGCCTGTGGGTTGATCCCCGTGACGCCAGCGGCAAAGCCTACGGCGGCGGCACCAACGACCTGGAGACCACGCTGGCGCTGGCAAAGCGCGGCAAAGCGCAGGGCATGCAGCTGCTGCTCGACCTGCACTACAGCGATTTCTGGACCGATCCCGGCAAGCAGTTCAAACCCAAAGCCTGGGAAAAGCTGACCTTTCCGCAGCTGGAAAAGCAGGTGCATGACTACACCCGCGACACGCTTGCCCGTTTCAAACAGGCTGGCGTGATGCCGGAGATGGTGCAGATCGGCAATGAGCTGAACGGCGGCATGCTCTGGCCGGACGGCAAAAGCTGGGGACAAAACGGCGGTGAGTTTGACCGGCTGGCGGCGCTGTTAAAAGCGGGCATCAGCGGCGTGCGCGACAACCTCAGCGATCCCGGTCAGGTAAAAATCATGCTGCATCTCGCGGAGGGCACCAAAAACGACATGTTCCGCTGGTGGTTTGATGAGATCACCAAACGCCAGGTGCCGTTCGATGTGATTGGCCTGTCGATGTACACCTACTGGAATGGCCCGATTTCGGCGCTGAAAGCCAACATGGATGACATCAGCCAGCGCTATCAAAAAGATGTGATGGTGGTGGAAGCCGCCTACGCCTGGACCCTCGACAACTGCGACAGTGCGGAAAACAGCTTCCAGGCGAAAGAGGAAAAGGATGGCGGCTATCCCGCTACCGTCGCCGGGCAAACCGCCTATCTGCGCGATTTAATGCAGGCGATCCGATCGGTGCCTGACCATCGCGGCAAAGGTCTTGTTTACTGGGAACCCACGTGGATTGCGGTTCCCGGCAACACCTGGGCTACGCCGGAAGGCATGAAGTACATCCACGACGAGTGGAAACAGGGCAATGCCCGCGAGAACCAGGCGCTGTTCGACTGCCAGGGAAAAGTGCTGCCGTCAATTCAGGTATTCCATTAATCCATTGGCGTAATGGCTGATGTTGCTGACATCTCTGAGGATTCTATGAGTAAATTTCCACCGCTAAGCGCCAGAGTTAATGCGTTACTGCATGGCGCAGACTACAACCCGGAACAGTGGACGCAGACGCCGGGCATCGTTGATAACGACATTGAAATGATGAAACAGGCGCACTGCAACGTGATGTCGGTTGGCATCTTTAGCTGGGCGAAGCTCGAGCCGGCCGATGGCGAGTACGATTTTGCCTGGCTGGACAGCCTGCTGGATAAACTACAGCAGAACAATATTGCAGTGTTTCTCGCCACGCCAAGCGGCGCGCGTCCGGCATGGATGTCGCAGAAATACCCGGAAGTGCTGCGCGTCGGCCGCGATCGCGTACCGGCGCTGCACGGCGGCCGCCATAATCACTGCATGACCTCACCGGTTTACCGACAAAAGGTCAGGGAGATGAACAGCGCGCTGGCCGAGCGTTATGCGCACCATCCGGCGGTGATTGGCTGGCACATCTCCAATGAATATGGCGGAGAGTGCCACTGCGAACGTTGTCAGAGTGCCTTTCGCGGCTGGCTGCAGCAGCGCTATGAGACGCTGGATAAGCTGAATCACGCCTGGTGGAGCGATTTCTGGAGCCACACCTACAGCGACTGGTCACAAATCGCCTCGCCGTCACCGCAGGGTGAAATGTCGATTCACGGCCTGAACCTCGACTGGCGGCGCTTTATGACCGATCAGGTCACCGATTTTTGCGCCGAAGAGATCAAACCCCTGAAGGCGGTGAATCCCGACCTGCCAGCTACCACCAACTTCATGGAATATTTCTACGACTACGACTACTGGAAGCTGGCGCAGCCGCTGGATTTTATCTCCTGGGACAGCTATCCAACCTGGCACAACGAGAAAGATGAAACCACGCTCGCCTGCTACACGGCGATGTATCACGATCTGATGCGCACCCTGAAGCAGGGCCAGCCCTTTGTGCTGATGGAGTCAACGCCGAGCGCCACCAACTGGCAACCCACCAGCAAGCTGAAAAAGCCGGGCATGCACATTCTGTCGTCGCTGCAGGCGGTGGCACACGGTGCCGATTCGGTGCAGTACTTCCAGTGGCGTAAAAGCCGCGGCTCGGTGGAGAAGTTCCACGGTGCGGTGGTGGATCACGTCGGCCATCTTGATACCCGCGTGGGCCGCGAAGTCAGTGAACTGGGCCGCATGCTGGCCGCAATGACGCCGGTGCAGGGCAGCCGCGTCGACGCAAAAGTGGCGATCATTTTTGACTGGGAAAGCCGCTGGGCGATGGACAACGCTCAGGGGCCGCGCAACATCGGCCTGCACTATGAGCGTACGGTAACGGAACATTATCGCGCTTTCTGGGAACAGGGCGTGGCGGTGGATGTGATCAACGCCGACGTCGATTTCAGCGGCTATTCGCTGGTGATCGCGCCGATGCTCTATATGGTACGCGACGGCTTTGCCGGGCGCGCGCAGCGCTTTGTTGAAAACGGCGGGCACTTTGTCGCCACCTACTGGAGCGGCATCGTTAACGAAAGCGATCTCTGCCATCTCGGCGGCTTTCCGGGGCCGCTGCGGCCGCTGCTCGGCATCTGGTCAGAAGAGATCGACAGCCTGGCAGAGGGCGAATTCAATGCGGTGCGCGGCATCAGCGGCAACCTGCCTGGCCTGAGCGGGCCCTATCAGGCGCGCGAGCTGTGCGAACATATTCATCTGGAAGGCGCCACCGCGCTGGCGAGCTACGAGAGTGATTTCTATGCCGGTCAACCGGCGGTCACGGTGAACAGCGTCGGCGCGGGCAAGGCGTGGTATATCGCATCACGCAACGATCTGGCGTTTCATCGCGACTTCTACGGCGCGCTGATTACCCGTCTGGCGCTGCCGCGCGCGCTGGCCACCGACTTCCCGCCGGGCGTCACCGCACACCGTCGCACCGATGGCGTTCATTCGTTTATTTTCCTGCAAAACTTTACCGCGCGCACGCAAACGGTCGATCTGCCTGCCGGGCTTGAGGATCTGATCGCCGGTTCGCCGGTGGCCCGTTCACTTAATCTGGTGCCGTGGGATTGTCGGGTACTGCGCGGGCCGTTATAAGCCCGGGTCAGCAAATATGGCGGCAGCGATGCCGCCTGAGGAGAACATGATGGTAAGCCTTAAATCGTTTACGCATTACTTCAGCCGCCAGCCTCAGCCGTCAGCGGATGAGCCGGTAGATATGGCGATGCTCGAGCGTCTGCTGCACTGCTTTGGCGGCCGCGATAATATTGAGCAGGTTGATGCCTGTCTGACCCGCTTGCGGGTGCAGGTGAAATCACTGGCGCAGGTGGATTCCGCCGCGCTACAGCAGATGGGCGCAATTGGCGTGGTGATTCTCGGCCATGAGGTCCACGCTATTTTCGGTACGCAGTCCGATCGGCTGCGCCAGCTGCTCGACGCCCGCTTTTTTAAACCCGCCTGATACCCCGCGGGATAGCCAACCGGTTATCCCGCTTTCTCACTGTTGCTTTCCCTATTGCCTCTTTGCATCGCTCTCTTTTTACCGCCGGAACGCCATAAAAAAAGGATGCCGCAGCATCCTTTTTATGGGGTTTGTCGACCTCAGCCGCTTACCACCAGGCTTCCACCTGCACGCCGAAGTTCCACGTGTTGTCAGCGGTGTTATCCTGGAAAGTGTTGCCCTGTTCTGAATCGTTCAGGTAAGAAGCAAACACGCGCAGCTCAGGACGCGACATAAATTCACGGCCGGCGGCAAGACCCAGCGCCAGAGTATATTTCTGTCCGGCCTGTTTGTAGTCGCTGCCGTCGCGGTTTTTATCTTTCTGCCAGAAACTGCCCACTTCACCAATGCCGCGCACGTAGTCGGTAAACTGGTACTGCGCCCGGCCAACCAGCGAGAGCAGGGTGGAGCTGTCGGTTTGTGCGGTGACGTTATCGGCTGAACCCCAGGTAAATACCTGATTCAGCGAGAAGCGGTCGGTGATCGGCAGCAGGCCGGTGTTGATCACGCGATAGCCTTTGGCATCGCGGGTGTCGTTATACATGTCATACCAGCCGCCGCCCTGCGACACCATATTCTGCGCCAAACCTTTATCAGCATACTGCACCACCAGCTTCTGGTAGCCGCTCCACATATCCTGGCTGACTTCGCCGGTGAGCATCACGCCGTTTTCCGCGTCATACAGGCCGCCGTACTCTTTCTGCTTGTCGGTGGCGTTAGGAATGGCGTAGTCGACGCCGAATTCAGTCCATGCGCCGCTCCACGGCTTCCAGCCCGCATAACGCACGTCAATGTAGTTGATGTTCACGTCGTTATCGCCATCCTCGCGATAGTCGACGTCGTTGGCATCATTACGGATCCACGCCACAGAGAGGGCGCCCGGGCCCAGGGTGTAGTTTTCCACACCGGCACCGGAACCGGAGATGTTCCAGTATTTGGTATCGATGATGTGCAGATCGTGACGCTGGTAATAGCGCTTACCGCCCCAGATCACCGCGTTCTTATCACCTGGGATCAGGCCTTTAATCTGCAAATTAAGCTGACGCAGGCCAAACTGTGCGTCATCGCCCAACGTGGTTTCGTTATCGTTGGACCCGTCAGAGAACATGCTGACCATAGTGTCGACGTAAAAACTGACGTCATCTTTTTTGTAGACTTCGCTGCCCAGCTCCACTTCGCCATAGGTGTCCGCTTCGTTACCCAGACGGCCGATCTTGTTTTTTTGCCACTCTTCCATGCCACCATCGCGCGAAACGCCCACGCCGCCACGTAGATAACCGTGAAAATCGATGTTGTCGATCGCTGCGAGCAGGGAAGGGGAAGTCAGGGTTGCCGCCAGCGCCACCGCCAGCGTGCAAAGCTTAGTATTCATGTTATCCTCAGGGGTAATTGTCATACGTTCACATCGTGGCGACAGTTATCGATGAGCAAACAATTTCAGGCAATGCACATCGGTGAATTGTGTGAGTCAGTGCAACAAATTAGCGGTAAAATGTAACGATTGGTGAGGCGGATCACTTAACGATCCATGTGAACGTCAATCTTTTATGGCAATTCGCAACGCTGTGAGCGGGTTAACTAGGCCAGGGTCTGGACGACTGATACAATTCCGACCCTCTGCAGACTGGGAATCGAGTTATGAAGCTGAAAAGTGCCACGTTAGAGGATGTTGCACGCCATGCCGGGGTATCCTACCAGACGGTTTCACGCGTGCTGAATAAGTCCGCTAACGTCTCAGAAACAACGCGTCGCAAGGTGGAAGAGGCGATTGAGGCGCTGCGTTACGTGCCCAACCGGCTGGCACAGCAGCTGGTCGGCAAGCACATAACCACGCTTGGGCTGGTGACCACCTCGCTGGCGCTGCATGCGCCCTCTCAGGTGGCCGCTGCGGTGAAACGCTACGCCAGCGAAGCGGGTTATCAGGTACTGATTGCCATGATCGATGAGAACGTCGGACAAAGTCTACAGGGCGCGATCAACGAGCTAAAATCGCAGCGGGTGGATCGGGTCATTATCAACGCGCCAATGGAGACCGCCGACGCCGAACGCATCGCCGAGGATAACCGCGACATCATCTGCCTGTTTCTGGATGTCGATCCCTTCTGTTCGGTGTTTAACGTGTCGTTTAACCCGGCCGACGGCACCCGCGCCAGCGTCAAATATCTCTATGAGCAGGGGCATCGGGCGTTTGCGCTGCTGGCCGGGCCGCAGCACTCGGTCTCTGCTAATCTGCGCCTGAAAAGCTGGCTGGAGATGCTGGAGCGTTATCACCTGCAGCCGGTGAGCCTGGTCTACGGTAACTGGGATGCGCAGAGCGGCTACGCTGGCGCGTTACAGATGCTGCGCGAAGCACCCGATTTTACCGCGCTGCTGGTGGGTAACGATCAGATGGCGCTGGGCGTGCTCAGCGCCTTTCATCAGAACGGCGTCGCCGTGCCGGGGCAAAAATCGGTGATTGGCTATGATGACACCTACGAAAGCGCCTTTTTTCATCCGTCACTGAGCACGGTGTCGCTGGATCTCGATCGGCAGGGCAAAGAGGCGGTAGAGCGGCTGCTGCGGGCCAACGAAAGCGACAGCAGCCGCTCATCGTCGATCCTGCCCGCACGGCTGGTGGTACGCCATTCCAGCGGGGCGCCGGGCGAACAGCAGCAGGATCTGAAACAGATTGCCGATGAGCTGCGTGCTATCGCCAGCCGCTTGCAGGGGCAAAAGTAGCCGTCGGTTAGCCGCGACGGCGCAGCGCCTGCATATCGATCTGCCAGAGATGCAGCTTGTTATAGAGCGCGGTGCGTGAGATGCCCAGTTCCTGTGCCGAGCGGCGCAGGTTGCCGCCATGCTTATCGATGGTCAGCAGGATATGCTGACGGCTGGCATCCTGCAGCGAGCTGAGCGCCGCAGCAACCGGTGCGTGGCGCATCTCCGCTGGCAAATCGGCAACGTCAATCAGCAGCCCTTCGCACAGGCTGATCATGCGCTCCACGAGGTTTTCCAGCTCACGCACGTTGCCCGGCCAGTGCCACGCCTGCAGACAGGCCATCGCCGCCGGTGAAAAGCGCGGCGGATTCCGCTTCAGCCGTGCGCAGAGCGACTGGGTAAAGGCGTTCACCAGGCTGACAATGTCCTCCGCCCGCTGCCGCAGCGGCGGTATCGCCAGTGAGATGACGTTAAGCCGATAGAAGAGATCGCGCCGAAACGCCCCTTTTTCTACGGCGTCGAGCAGATCGCAGTGGGTCGCCGCAATGATCCGCACGTTAACTGCCACCGGCTGCGCCGCGCCAATGCGCAGCACTTCGCTTTCCTGAATCACCCGCAGCAGGCTGGTTTGCGCCTCAAGTGGCATCTCACCAATCTCATCCAGAAACAGCGTGCCGCCGTCCGCCAGCTCAAACTTACCGGCCGAACCGCCGCGTCGCGAGCCGGTAAAAGCACCATCGACATAGCCAAACAGCTCGCTCTGCACCAGATCGCGCGGCAACGCGCCGCAGTTGATGGCGATAAACGGCTCCTGCGCGCGCAGGCTGGCATTGTGGATCGCCTGAGCAAACAGCTCTTTGCCGGTGCCGCTCTCGCCGGTCAGCAAAATGGTGCTGTCGCCGCGGCTGCTGAGACGGGCATTCTGAATCGCCTGTTGCAGGGCGGGAGCCTGGCCCTGAATCATCTCAAAGATGTAGCTGGCGCTGACGCCCAGCACGCGCCGGGTAATCGCCCGGATACGCTGGTTCTCGCGCAGGGAAAGGATACGATCGCCCTCCGGGGCGGGCATCAGCGACACCAGACAGGAGATGCCGCTGCCCGCAGGCATAAACTGCAGCTCGCGGTCATTACAGAACGGCAGGCTCAGCAGCGATCCCGCTTGTGGCTGCAACTGCTCGTCAATTGCCGGGCCGGTAATATCGAGGTGGTTGAACACCTGGCGCGCATAGCGATTAAGGGTTTTGATACGGCCCTGACGATCGAACACGATAATGCCTTCGTTCAGCGTTTCCAGAATTGACTGCTGTTCGGTGAGGTGACGGCGCAGGATCAGCTCGCGGCCCACCGCTTCGGCGGCCGCCTGCACCGTGCCCAGCGTGTGGGCGTTGAAATTATCCGGCGTGGCGGTGAGCGTCAGCACGCCGATCACCGAACCGGTGCCGTCACGCACCGGCGCGGCGGCGCAGTGGCGATGGCGATCGCGCAGCTGGAATTTCCAGTTTTCACCGCTGAGCACGTAGACCAGACGCTGCTCAATCAGGCAGCGCGCGGTGCAGTTGGTGCCGAGCACCTCTTCGCGCAGGATGCTGCCGGGCGGCGTCAGATCGGCGCCGCAGTAATCCAGCGTTACGCCTTGCGCATCGGTGAGATTGATATGGCCATCGGGATTGTAGGCCAGCAGGTTGGCCATCACTTTGCGCGCCACCTCAATCATCTCGCGGTTGCTGGACAGAATCGCCGCCAGTTCCGCGGCGGGCGGCGCGCGGTAGACGAAGTGCGCCGGATCGATCGCCAGCTGCTGCGAACGCTGCCACGAATGAAGAATATTGGCTCTTATCCAGTGCGGCTGCTCGCCGCGCTGAAACGCCTGCCAGCCTTGCTGCAGTAAATCTTCCCATTTTGCTGCCTCGCTGCTGGCGGGCAGGCTGAATATCGCATCACTTTCATCTTTAACCGGTAACAGACCTTGTAACGCGTGCATGGCATTCTCCGTCCAACGTGGAATGTCCATTTTATTTACATGTCAGATTGACATGTAAATTTTGTTATCACTTTGTGACTTCCATCTGTGCAACCGCTCACAAATATCCCGCTCTGCGCGCTGGCATCGCGTTTGCAATGGCTGTAGCAGGCATGGCAGCGAGGTTTCGCCATCGCGCACCGATCGCCCTGACGGGCACACCATTTCAAAAAGGAGCGTTTATGCATTCACCATCCGTACGTGTCGGCCTGATTGGCGCAGGCAGAATGGGCAGCTTTCATGCCGAGTCACTGGCCCAACGCGTGCCGGGCGCGCAGCTGGTTGCCGTGGCCGATCCGCAGCCTGGCGCGGCGCAAGCGCTGGCAACAAAGCTGGGCGTCAGCAAGGCGTTCAGCGATCTGCAGGCGCTGCTCAACGATCCTGAGGTGGATGCGGTGGTCATCGCCTCACCGGCCCGCACCCACGCGGCTTGGGTCATCGCCGCGGCGCAGGCTGGCAAGCATGTGTTTTGTGAGAAGCCCATGGCGGTAACGCTGGAGGAAGCGGACCGCGCCATCGCCGCGGCAAAAACCGCAGGCGTGGTGCTGCAGGTCGGTTTTAACCGCCGCTTTGTCAGCGGTTTTGCGGCGGCCATTGCGGCGGTGAAGGCCGGTGAAAACGGCACGACCCAGCTCAGCCGCTCGGTAACCCGCGATCCGCTGCTGCGCGATCCAGCACCGATTCCGCAGTGGACCATCTTTCTCGAAACGCTGATCCATGATTTCGATACCCTGCTGCATTTCAATCCCGGTGCGAAGCCGGTGGCGGTTTGTGCGCTGGCCGATGCGCTGGTGCGCCCCGATTTTAAAGCGCAGGGGCTGCTGGATACTGCCGTGGTCACTATTCGCTTTGATAACGGTGCCATTGCCACGGCAGAAGCGAACTTTCAGGCGGTATACGGTTATGACGTGCGCGGCGAGGTGTTTGGCAGCAAAGGCATGATGCAGGCGGGCAATATCAACCTTAACAACTGCGTCACCTATCGCGAAAACGGCATCGGCATCGCGACGTCGCGCATGGACACCGACCTGCTACGCGACGCCTACGTCGCCGAGCTGACCGAGTTTGTGCACTGCATTCGTTCTGGCGAAACGCCGCGCGCCACCGGGGAAGATGCGCGTAATGCGCTGGAGATTGCGCTGGCCTGCATCGCTTCGGTCGAGCAGGGACGGTCAATCACGCTGGGGGATCGCTGATGGCTGACTACACATTATCGGTCTGCGCCGAAATGGTGTTTCTTGACCTGCCGTTGATTTCCCGCGTTGAGCGTATTCATGCGCTGGGTTTTGGCGTTGAAATTTGGGGCTGGGCTGACAAGGATATCACCGCGCTGGCGGCCACCGGTGCCCGCTTTACCTCGATGACCGGCTACCTTACCGGCAATCTCACTGACGAAGAGGGCATCGCGCAGCTGCTCGCCAGCGCAGAACGCTCGCTGGCGGTGGCCGCGCAGCTTAACTGTCCGTCGCTGAACCTGCACGGCACCGGGCTGGATGCGCGTGGCCTGCCGGTAAAACCGGTTGAGGTGGTGACCGGGCAGATGTGGCTGCAGGCAGCCGACACGCTGCGCCAGCTGGCACAGCTGGGCGAACGCGCCGGACGGGTGTTTACCCTTGAAAACCTTAACCTCGCGGTTGATCATCCGGGCACGCCGTTTGCCCGCGCCGCCGATACGCTGGCGCTGGTAGAGGCGGTCAACAGCCCGGCGCTCAAGATGAACCTTGATCTCTATCACGCGCAAATTGGCGAGGGCAATTTGATTGCGCTGCTGCGCCGCTGCGGACCGGCAATCGGCGAAATTCAGGTTGCCGACGTGCCGGGACGCCAGCAGCCTGGCACCGGCGAAATCAACTACCGCGCCATCGCGCGGGCGCTTGATCAGATGCACTATCGCGGCGTGGTGGCGCTGGAAGGCTGGGCATCCGGCGACAGCACCGAAGCCCTGACACAGTTCCGCGATCATTTCACCTGCTGATCGCGCGATGATTCTTTAATCCAACAGGACGCAAACATGAAAATATTCACCGCTTTAGTGCTGCTGCTGAGTTCGCTGTTCAGCGTATCGGGACAGGCAAAAACCTGGCAGGTTGGCGTGGCGCTGGCCAATTTTGACCTTAACTTTGTTTCTATTCTGCGCACGCAGATGCTGAGCGAACTGAAAGCAAAAGGGATGCAGAGCCAGTTTGTCGATGCCAAAGGCGACGTGGCGCTCCAGGTGCAGCAGGTTGATGATTTTATTAATCAGGGCGTTGACGCGATTATTCTCAACCCGGTGGACACGCAGGGCGTGCGGCCGATGATTGAGGCAGCACGACGCGCCAACATTCCGCTGGTGTTCGTGAACCGCAAGCCTGAGATCAAACTGCTGGCGCGCATGGCCTATGTTGGCTCTGATTCCGCGCTGGGGGGTGAAATGCAGCTGGAGGCGCTGGCAAAACGCATGGAGCACCGTGGTAATGTGGCGATCCTGATGGGCGCACTGTCCAATGAAGAAGCTCGTGAGCGTACGCGCGCCGCTGAAAAGGTGATCGGCAAATATCCGCAGATGAAGGTGGTGGAGAAGCAGACCGCACGCTGGCAGCGCAATGAAGCGGTAGATGTGGTCTCTGGCTGGCTGCTCAATAACAGCCCGATCGACGCTATTGCCGCCAACAACGATGAGATGGCGATCGGCGCGATTATGGCGCTGAATCAGGCGAAGAATAAGCACATCCTGGTGGCCGGCATTGACGGCACGCCGGATGGGCTGCAGTTCGTCAAAAACGGCATGATGGCGCTGACCATTTTCCAGGATGCCAAAGCGCAGGCCACCGGCGCGGTGCAGGTAACCCAAACGCTGCTGGAGAATCAGCCCGCAGAGGCGTTTAACTGGGTGCCCTACAAGGTTGTCACTGCGGAAAACGTTGCGGCGATCGCCGCTGCTCGCTGAACAGTCTGGCCGCAGAGGATGCCATCTCCTGAGCGGCCAGCCTGACGCCGCACTGTTTCAAGCGGCTGAGCAGGGCAGATGCAGAATGACCTTTTCGCATGACTGAATCGGCATTATTGCTGTTCGCGAAGGCAACAGGCATCACATAAAAAATCCACGTCAGCGCGTGGATTTTTCCTGTTAAAACGGTCGATCCTTTACCTGAGCGAGACGATTACTCGTTGCCCCATTGATTCAGGAAGTTGGCGATCTCATCAATGCGCTGTGGATCGATGCCCGCATCAGCAGCCATCTCCTGCTGAGCCGCTTCATCAATCTCTTCGTTGTTGCTTAACCGCGTCAACAGCAATTCAAAATAGTGCGCAACCGGTTCGCGCTCGGCATCGCTCAGCGGCGTGGCGGCTTCGGTTGAGTATTCATCGGCAATATCAAAATATTTAATCGGTATTTCATGGTTCATAAGGTATTTCCAGGATTAAAGAGGGTGTCAGTTATTCCAGGCGGCGACGGATAAATCTGCATCGTCAGCCCCGCCCGTTGTGGCGGCATGATTACTATCACGCGAAGCCGATCGCCTGCGATACGCAGAAATCGACCTGCCGGTTACACCTTAAGCATTTTCACCGTGGCATCGATATCGATCTCATCTTCCGAGAAGATCAGCGTGGTGCCCTGAAAGGTAGTGATCGCCAGCTTTTTCAGCGAACGCGTGGCGCCAGGCTTAGCGGCGGTAGGCCGAATGCTGCTCATGAGCAGGCCCACAGAGAGCACCGCATTTTCTTTATCGATGCGGGTCTCGGCGGGCACTTCTTCGCTGAAAACCACGTAAGATTTAATCGAGGTCAGCTTCAGGCGCTCACCCGCAATATAGATGTATTTGCTTTCCGGCAGCACCTTCACCGCATAGGCTGACAGGCCTTTGCTGTTGGTGGTCGGTTCAAACGTCACCGCGGCATCTTTCTTGATCAAATCGGGGTTGGAGACCTTAATCACATGAAAGTACCGGTTGTCGCCGTTTTCATCTTTGATAAATCCAAAGCCTTTGTCCTGAAACCAGGTTGTGATCGTTCCGTTCATCGCCATTTACCGCCTGCCTAATCGTGTTATCTGCTCATTTTTTTTCAGCGCGCAGTGTAAAACACAATGCCTGCGCAGACTATGCCTTTGCGTTAAGTGTGGACGATAAATTTGGCCTGGGCGAAGATGGAGTAGGGCAAGGTGATGCAAAAGAAAATTCAATGCCTTTAAGGTTCGCTAAAAATTGCAGGTAAAAAGCGTGGCGCGGCGCGGCGGCCGCTCAGTAAGAAAGTGCTGATGTAATCATAGGGTGCTATAAAATCAAGAAAAGCGCGTTAATTTTTAGCATAACGCGAGAAGGATGGGTTTTATCTCCCTGCACATTAAGCCTGAGCAACCTTACGGCTCAGCCCGACTTTTTTGTAGAGTAAAATGGAAAGCAATCCTGTAAGAAAAAGTAGAAAAAACATTGCGTAACCATACCCAGCATCTATTAGCAAACCACAAACCAGCGGGCATAAGGATGCACCGAGAGAAGTAAGGTTTATAATTCCAAAGGAAGTACCTCTGAGATTGGCTGGTGCTAGCCTGTCTACTTCAATGCTAAACGCTGGCATTGCTATCAGCTCTCCCAAACTAAGTAAAAAAGTAGCAAAAATAATAAATGCTATTAATTTAAAATAGGCCAGCATAAAAAATAGTTGGGCTAAGGATATTAATATGATGCCTAAGCTAATTTTAGTATTAACTGTAGAGCTTCGCAAAAGATAAAGTACAGGATATTGGCATGTTATTACTGTTATAGCGTTAGTGAAAAATATAGCACTAATTATAAATGTCAAGTCTGGGAAGCTTATTCGAGTGAGGAACTGGATAAGTGGCGAGTCGAAGGATATATAAACAAACATGAGCAAGGAATAGCTTATAAGCAGTCTAACAAAAGAGGGTTGGGATAATATGATTGAAAAGGCGTGAAGGATTCCTGCTGAAGGAGATGCTTTCTCTCTCCTGGACTTTGAGGAGATCGCAACAATGATTATCATCAATATTGTATAAATAATATATATTATGGCTGAAATTATAAATATATTTAAAGATGGCGAGGTCAAGGCGTAAGTTCCTGCTACAGGGCCAAAAGCTGTACCTATATTAACAATGTAGTAGCGAATATATTGAAATTTTTCCCTTTGCCGAACGTCATTAACATAATCTCCTATCATAGCTTTGCTAAATGACTCTGTGCATGCACGGCCTAAAGAAATTAGAGCCATAGCTATGACAAAGCCAATGACTTCTGTTGTTCCAGCCATCACTGAAAACCCCGCCACACTCAGAACAAGGCTGATTATTAGTGCGCGCTCACGACCGATTATATCTGAATAATAACTTCCCAACATCCCAAATAATATACCTGATGCTGAAGTCATAAAGAAAATAGCGCCGATGAGTGAAGCGCTCAGACCAAAATCACGATAAAGCACCAGCGACAGATAAGGCCATGTCATAAAATAACCTGCACGGGACAAAAAAGTCCCCAGCAACATGGTATAAATTACTGCTCTGTTTTCAGGTGGCAAGGGCATATTATTCATTCTCATGATTTAGCAAGGTTTTTTCTACAGGCAAGGCATCGTCTGCGCCCCATTCAGCCCAGGATCCATCATAAACATACAGGGCGTTGAATCCTGCAATAGAGGCAGCGATGAGCACAATGCATGCCGTAACACCCGAGCCACAACTAAAGATAAGACGCTGTTGTTTAGAAATGCCCCTGGAAATGAATAGCGCAGTGAGTTCATCTGAATTTTTATATCGGCCTTCACTCAGCACACTTTCAAAAGGAATATTGATTGAGCCGGGAATATGCCCACTTCGCAAACCAGACCTTGGCTCCGCCTGAATACCATCAAAACGGGCAGACGGGCGTGCATCAATAATAACGGCTTGCCTGGAGTTAAGATTTTCATTCAAGAAATTTTTGTCGATGATATGCTCAGGTTGAGGAGCAAACTGAGTAGGAAGCGTTGCGACAGGTTGCCGATGATGACTTGAAACCTTATAACCCGCCTGCTGCCATGCAGACATTCCTCCATCCAATAGATGAACGTTCTTAACTCCCATTACCTTAAGCATCCACCACACTCGCGGAGCAGAATAAGCACCCTGTTGATCGTAAACCACTACAGTTGATTCTGAGTTTATGCCCAGACCAGCCATGGAAGATGCCATTGAAGATAAGCGGGGAAAAGAGTGTGGAAGACCAGTCGTCAGATCAGAAAATTCTTTTTCCAAATCAAAATATATCGCATCAGGGATTACACCACCAGAAGTTTGAGCATGTGTATTCATGGTTTTTTTCAGCGTGGCATCCAGTATGAAAATATTTCGTTTATGTTGATTACTTTTAATCCAAAGCGGTGATACTAATAAATCCATTTAAAATACCTTTTTTGACAGAGGCCGTTAAGGCCTCATAATTTTTTAGAAACAGGCTTTTATACTTCTATTACATCAATGCGATGTTTGTCTACTAAAGGGATATCATAATTTTCCATCTGAAGGATTTCTCCAGCAAAACATCCATTTTTATACACGCCTGATAACCTGTCCTGAGTGAAAGATTCGATGGCTTCGACATCAAAATGAACTCTGTAGTCATACTCATCGCTATTGGTTTTCTTGAAGCGGGTAAGAGAGCCGAAGCCAGGCTCAAAAATATTTACACATCCAACTATTTGTCCTATACGTTCGTGTTCCTCACCCTCTACATAAGTAATAGTGGCCTCGCAAGGAATAATGGCAAATAGCTGACGGCCCGCTCGGCACCAGCCCACGTGAGCAGGAAGATCCAGAACGTCGATCCCGGAGGTTCCAAAATCCTCGCTGACGCCAAGCTGAAAATGTAAAGTCAGATTATCGTGTATCCATCTTACATTCTCATAAAAATCGCGTACTTGCTTTTGAGAGAGTTGCAAATGAGGATGACGGCGTCCATGGTCAGTGAAGCAGTTAAAACGTACAGTCTCAACCCCCAATTTATTAAAAAGCTGACAGTATTTTATTAAATTTTCCCGGGAATGATTATGCGTTCCAATAGTGATGCCAATATTGACCCGGATTTCCGTGTTAAACACATTTTCGTTACTATAATTCTGTATTCTTGAAATAACTGATATACATTTCTCGCCTGGGAAAACACCTTTTATAGGATAATCAGTATGAGAATAGAGCAAACATTTATCGGCATCATCAACTATACCATGAAAAGTAATGGAAACAGTGCCATAACCATTTCTTACCGCTTTATCCAGGAGATCGGTATAGTTTTTTTGCAGTAGGGGTTTACCACTTGTCCATGCATCACCTTTTATCATAGTCTCTGTTTCTTCTTTATTCTCTCCTGAACGAAACTCACGGTTGTGTGCAGGCCCGTAGATATCCATAAATTCCCCATTGTGAGCAAAGCTGTCTACATAACGGGGGTAAATATTGAAGCCTTGCTGTGACAATTTCCTGTATATGTCATGGCCTGCATGTATACCAAATGATTTTGCGAAGACTTTTTGATAATTTACAAACCAACAATGATTGCAATTTTGCCCACAAGTATCCTTTCCAACAAATGTATCTACATCAAGGTAAAAATGGATATCTTCATTTTTTATAGATGAAAATGGCTCTTTGAAATCGATATCACCATGATAATCGTAGGATATTTCCATGTTTTCTTTCATCGACATTGCTCCATTAGTTATTTTGCGTATATCGGTATAAAGAATATGGGTATGCAAAGTCAATGATAAGTTTAACTCATTAGTTTGGTTGGGCTAAAATTCTGTGATGGTAGGATTAGATGCTTTTTTTTATGCATAATGCAAATTTCTATGCTGCAGTGGAATTGCATTTAATTTCATTAGCAAATTATTTCAATATGAATTATTCAGTTTAACTTCTTTTTATTTAATGAGTAATTTTTTAAGTTGTTGATTTTAAGGTATAAATTTATATTTTCTGATAGTTGCTTAAATTTATTGTCAAGGTTTATTTACTTTAGTAAGGTTGTGAATGTTTTTTCAAAAAAATTTAAGGTAGAGGCAGGGATGGAAGAAAAAAGGGTTTTAGTGTTGGCAAAAACGGAATACATGAGAACGCCTTATGATAAATGGCTCAGCGATTCAGGTATTTCGCCGATAATTATAACATCCGCGCGTTTTTATGATGGATATGCAGAAAATTGTGAGCATTGTTATTGTTTGAGTAATTATGACAGTGACGATACCGAGCTATATGCATTGGTTGATGAAATTTATCAATCAATCCCTTTTCATTATGTCTTTTGTCGTGCAGAAGTTGATGTCATTCGTTCAGCTGAAATAAGGAGAAAGTTTAATATCGTCGGGCAAAGTACCGATAGCGCAATTCATTACAGAGATAAACTTCTCATGAAAGAACGTTTGTCCAGAAAAAATATCAACATGGCTAATTTTAGTGAGATAAACTCTGCTGATGATGTCATCTCCTTCTCAGAAAAGAATCAATATCCTTTTGTGATAAAACCCAGGCTTGCATCAGGTTCTTCTGGTGTTCGAATTATAAAGGATCATAAAGAGTTAAATGAGCTCATTAAATCCAATGATGGAAATTTGAAAGGAATGTTGGCCGAGGGTTTTATTGATGGGGTGATGTATCATGTGGATGGTCTACTTGTTGACGGTAGGATAAGGTTTATACAGCCCTTCAAATATATCAATGATTGTCTTTCTTACCGTGAAGATATGTTTATAGGTAATGTACCGTTAGAAAAAGATAATAGCACCTATCACTTATTAGTTGAAACTACAAAAAAAATAATAGCTAATATGCCTGCTACAGAAAACTTTGCTTTTCATTGTGAATTATGGCTAACGGCTGAGAACGAAATCGTTTGTTGTGAAATTGCAAGCCGGACCGGCGGAGGGATGATCAGTTTCCTCATTGAAGAGATGTCCGGATTGAATATTGATAAAGCCTGGTTGCTGGCTGAGTGCCACATTCAAACGGAGGATTACCCTGCTTATAGCGATGAGTTTTTGCGTTTTGGATGTGTGTGCATACCACCTGCAAGAGGAAAGCTGCTTTCTTTGCCAGTTGTCGATGAGAAATCTGTGCGGAAGATACATTTTACGGGGTTGATTGGCGACAGCTATATGGGTGGGGAAAAGTCAGGGCTCTATCTTATCGGGTATGTAATCGAAGCTAAGGATCAATCAGCTGTCATTGCATCCTTTAAAAATCATTTTCTCCAGGTCCATCATGCACAATACTGGGAGCTAAACGTCCATGGCTGATGAGGTCTCCGGAAAAACTGGGCGTTATTTTCCCCATCCCCCTGTGCAACGTTTTACCTCTGGAGTTTATCCTGATCATCATGCTTTGGTAACGGCATCTCAGGATACTCTAAAGGAAAATTATCCACGATATTCACGGTTCGGCACGCCTGTTACTGATGCTGTTGAACAAGAAGTGACTCGTCTTGAAGGCGGTTATGGTTCATTGTGCGTATGCTCTGGTCTTGCTGCAATAACTTCTACTCTTTTGGCTTTTCTTCGGCCTGGCGATCATATTTTGGTCAATCGTTCTGTTTATGAACCAGTACGTCATTTCATAAATACCTATCTTTCTCAACGTGGCGTGAGTGCCTCGTTCCTTTCTTCATCCGAGTTCATGGAATGTGATAAATTTTTTAAAAAGAACACCACTTTGATATATATTGAGTCACCGTCTTCAAATGTTTTTGAAGTTACCGATATCGAATTTGTTGTTAATCAGGCACAAAAAAATAACATCCTTGTGGTTATGGATAATACATGGTCAACGCCGTTGTTAATGAATCCAATTAAGCATGGCGTTGATGTTGTAATACATTCAGCGTCTAAATATTTATCGGGTCATTCTGATGCTGTAGCGGGCATCATTACAACTACGGAGAAGTATTTTTCCCCCTTAAGAAAATATCTGATGATGTCTGGTATCTGTTTAGGTGGAGAGGAATCCTTCAGCATTTATAAAGGGCTGAAGACATTGGGCGTAAGGTTGGACAGACAGGCTAATTCTGCTTCTAAGATTATAGAATTATTGAGTTATCATCCACATGTTGGAACTGTTCTTGCACCTCAACTCATAACACACCCTGATCATTGCACATATAATAAGTATTATAAAAAATACAACGGCGTTTTTAGTTTTTCTGTTGCATGCGTGTCAGATAAAAAAAGAGATGACTTTTTGGCTGGATTTAAAATTTTTAAGTTAGCTTATGGGTGGGGGGGAGTAGACAGTTGTATAATTCCTTTTACATTGACTCACTTTTTAATTTCGGATCCAACTCAACTTTTTTTCCGTGTTAGCACAGGGCTGGAAGAGTGTGATCTTTTAATCGCGGATTTTAAAAATGCACTTTCATTTTTATAGTGTTATTAATAATATATTCCAATTAAATGAGAGTTATTTTTTAGTGTTTATTGTTACGTGGTTTTTTATTTCTTTGACGATTTTCCCGGCTTAAGAAAAATGAGGTTGATGGCGTTATGATATTTTAGGAGGTAAGTGATGGATTTTTATTGTGATCAATTTACGATTGAGGTATGTGAATTTACGCAGGTGGATGTTTTATTGTGTCGAATTATAATCCTGCATAAATTAATTTAACGTCATTTCTATAAATGATTAATTATATATCACTAATATTCTATTGCTGAATTAATATTGTCATTGCGTTTACTCGAACACTAAATCACTCTTTTTTCGCAGGATTTCTTCTTCTCTCTTTTAGCCTGGATTCGCCAGTGCTCTAAGAATTAGCTATCATCCGCGTCCATTCTTCTTTCAGGCATTCTGATGTCAGCCATCATCGATACTTTTATTGCTCCGCCGTGCCATGACAGCATAGACATTCTCTATCAGGATGCGCATCTGCTGCTGATCAACAAGCCCAGCGGGCTGTTGAGCCTGTCGGGAAAAAATCCGCTCAATCTGGATTCGGTGCATCACCGACTGGTGGCGCAGTTTCCCGGCTGCACGCTGGTGCATCGGCTCGATTTCGGAACGTCAGGGATCATGGTGATTGCGCGTAATAAAAGCATCAATGCCGCACTGTGTCAGCAGTTCAGCCAGCGGGCGGTTAGCAAGGGCTACAGCGCGCTGCTCTGCGGACATGTGGTCGATGATGAAGGGATCATTGATGCGGCGATTGCCAGCGATCCGGCGCTGTTCCCGCGGATGTCGATTTGCCCGATTAACGGTAAACCTGCGCGCTCGCGCTATCGCGTGGTTGAGCGCTTTAGCCGCGAAACCGAATGCGGGGCGCTGCTGGCGGTGACGCGGGTGACGCTGCTGCCGGAAACCGGTCGCACGCATCAGCTGCGCATTCACTGTCAGCAGCTGGGCCATCCGATTTTAGGCTGCGATCTGTATGGCGGTCGCCTGCTGCGCGGCACCGAACAGACGCCCCGGCTGATGCTGCACGCCAGTGAACTCGATTTTGTCCATCCGGTGAGCGGAGCGCGGATGAACATTCGTCACCCCAGCCCGTTTTAAACAGTAGGTAAAGGTGCGCGGGGCAGTCAGGAACGTGGGTTGCTTACCACATTAAATCATCAGGCACTTTGAAATCAGCATAGGGATCGTCTTCATCCTGCGCTTCCTGACTCAGGGCGCTGTTGAGCACGATGCTGTTGGCATCTCGTTGGGCAATTTTATCGGCGACGCTGGCCGGGATAATGGCGTACTGGCTTTCGCCGCCGTTCTCAGCCAGCAAACGTGCAATGGCAAGACGACCGTTGATCAGCTGTGCCTGCGTCGCTTTATCGACCGCAATTTTTTTAATCAGGTTGTTATCGGTAAAGTTGAAATCGATATTGCCTTTGGCAACGCTGATTTTATTCATCTCAATCAGCTGCTTGACCTGCGCTTTATGCTCTTTCGATAACGCCGCTTGTTTATGCTGTTCGCTGAGCTGTTTATCCCGCTCCGACTGCGCCTTTTTATTCTCTTCTACTGCCGCCCGCGCCTCGCGCGCTTGTACGCGCGATTTCTTCGCCGTGCGCTGCACTTTATCCATTTTTTTACTGGTTACTAATCCCGCTTTTAGCAGCTGCTCTTGCAAGGTGAGCTTGGTCATTTTGGTCTCTGAATCCGCTGAATAATGACGATGATTATACCTGCAATGGTTGCGGCTTTACCAGGTTGCAAATTTAAGCGGCCGCCCGTGCGTTATGACCCGTTGCGGCATTTATCGGGCGACTCAGGCTGCGCGCATCAGAAGCGGTGACTTGCACCGATGCGGGTCAGATAGAAGCTTTAAGCCGCATCTACTTGTTGCTGCCTGCTTTTGTTAACAAAAGGGCACGCCATCTCAGCCAATCGTTGCTTACAGGCTCCCAGGCGATCGGTAAATTCGACATGTCATTTCAGTGATGGTGTCAGTGCAGAGGTAATAATGCTTTGCTCATTTATTGGTCATGCAGCTCAAGTCTGTAATGCGGTTTTCTGATGATGGTAACCATTATGAATAGTTAAGTTTTGGGAAGCAAATCACATTAAAGGAGGGCTAAGACAAGCGTGTGAATTCTGCATGCGGGTTAATTTTTAGGTAGGGGTGGCAATTTTTTAGCTATTTTATTCAGCAATTTACCAGGGATTGTAGGAAATTTCCTATATAAATCATTGTAATTATTGGATTTTAGATATTGATCATATTAATCATGCTGCTCTATAGTCGCCGCAGTACACACAGGGAAAGTGTGCGTAATGGATGCTTTCCGCGCCTGGGTCGACAAGGAAATATATGAGCAATTCTTATCAAAATGAAATTCCAAAAGCGCGTATTAACATCAAATTGGATCTTCACACGGGCAATGCGCAGAAGAAAATGGAATTACCCCTGAAGCTGTTGGTGACCGGGGATTTCAGCAATGGCCAGGAACAGCGTGTGCTGTCCGAGCGGCAAAAAGTTAACGTTAATAAGAACAACTTCGACAGCGTGCTGGCGGAGTTCTCCCCGGCTTTAAACATCTCGGTAGAAAACACCCTCGCTGGCGACGGCAGCGAAGAGAGCGTCAGGCTGATCTTCCGCGACATGAAAGACTTCACGCCCGAGCAGGTTGCCCGCCAGCTGCCGCAACTTAAAGCCATGCTGGCAATGCGTAATCTGCTGCGCGACCTCAAAGCCAACCTGCTGGATAACGTCACCTTTCGCAAAGAGCTGGAAATCATCCTGAAAAACCCAGCGTTGAGTGACGAACTGCGTGGCGAACTGGCTGCTCTGGCGCCCGAGAAAGCCTGATCCCCTTCACCGAATGATACAGAGAGAATACGCATGTCTGTTCAAAATGAAACTGCTTCTGCCGCTGCTGCTACCCTGCTGGATCGTCCCGTTGCAGAAGGGGTTTACGCCTCACTGTTTGAAAAAATCAACCTTAATCCGGTGTCTCACCTCAGCGATCTGAACATCTGGCAGGATAATCAGGCGATGGCTGATGCCAGCATCGACGAGCGAGTGACCGCCGCGATGAAGGTGCTGGTGGAGTGCCTGAATCAGTCAGGGTCCAACGTTGATAAATTAGACAAAACCTTGCTGGATCATCATATCGCGCGGCTGGACGAACAGATTAGCCGCCAGCTTGACGCGGTGATGCACCACGATGCGTTCCAAAAGGTGGAATCACTGTGGCGCGGCCTGAAGTCGTTGGTGGATAAAACTGACTTCCGCCAGAATGTAAAAATCGAAGTGCTGGATCTTTCGAAAGAGGATCTGCGCCAGGACTTTGAAGACTCGCCGGAAATCATCCAGAGCGGGCTTTACGCCCACACCTACATCGCCGAGTACGACACGCCAGGTGGCGAGCCGATTGCCGCGCTGATCTCCTCCTGGGAGTTTGACGCTTCGGCGCAGGATGTGGCGCTGCTGCGCAATATTTCTAAAGTCGCAGCTTCCGCGCATATGCCCTTTATCGGCTCCGCCGGTCCGCAGTTCTTCCTCAAAGAGAACATGGAGGAAGTGGCGGCGATTAAAGATATTGGCAACTACTTTGACCGCGCCGAATACATCAAATGGAAATCGTTTCGTGAAACCGACGACGCGCGCTATATCGGGCTAGTGATGCCGCGCGTGCTCGGGCGTCTGCCGTATGGCCCCGATACTGTGCCGGTGCGCAGCTTCAACTACGTTGAAGAGGTGAAAGGCCCGGACCACGGCAAATATTTGTGGACCAACGCCTCGTTCGCCTTTGCCACCAACATGGTAAGAAGCTTTATCAACAACGGCTGGTGTGTGCAAATCCGCGGCCCGCAGGCGGGTGGCGCCGTGCAGGATCTGCCGATCCACCTGTACGATCTCGGCACCGGCAACCAGGTGAAAATCCCGTCAGAAGTGATGATCCCGGAAACCCGTGAGTTTGAGTTCGCCAACCTGGGCTTTATACCACTCTCTTATTATAAGAACCGTGACTACGCCTGCTTCTTCTCGGCTAACTCCACGCAGAAACCGGCGCTGTATGACACCGCTGATGCCACTGCCAACAGCCGCATTAACGCACGTCTGCCATATATCTTTCTGTTGTCGCGCATCGCGCACTATCTAAAACTGATCCAGCGCGAAAATATCGGCACCACTAAAGATCGCCGACTGTTGGAGCTGGAGCTGAACACCTGGGTGCGCGGGCTGGTGACGGAAATGACCGATCCGGGCGACGAGCTGCAGGCCGCTCATCCGCTGCGCGATGCCAAAGTGATTGTCGAGGATATCGAAGACAACCCAGGTTTCTTTCGCGTCAGGCTGTTCGCTATCCCGCATTTCCAGGTAGAAGGCATGGACGTCAATCTGTCTCTGGTTTCCCAGATGCCGAAAGCGAAAGTGTAGGGCGGTGGCTTGATGAAAACGGAACAGCCGCTATGGGGCCGGGGCGTGATGATTTCGCCACAGCATTTCCAGCAGCAGGCCGCCTATGTGGCCTGGTCAGCGGAATGTATCGCACAAATGAGTCTGACTCATCCCTGGGGTGTAATTCGTGCTGAATTTGAGGCAGAGGCTCTGAAGCTGGGGCGGTTACAGGCAAGGCACCTGCACGTGCGTTTTCAGGACGGTACGCTCATCGACACCAATAACGGTGACGATCTGCCGCCGGTGGTCATGCCTGAAGGACAGGATGCGGTGGTGATGTTGGCTCTGCCGCTGCTTCGAGCCAACGGCGGTAACTGCCTGCAGCCTGAAGAGGTTGCTGAGCGACCGGCACGCTATCGCCAACGCTGGCGAGATATCCGTAACCAGTTTGGCGACGATACGCGTCAGATTGCGGTGATTAAACCTGAGCTTTCGCTGCGCTTCGCCCATCAGAACAACGGCGATTACCTGGTCTGCCCGGTGGCACGTCTGCGTCAGGACAGTCAGGGCAACTGGACACAGGACGAGACTTTTCTGCCGCCGCTGCTGAGCGTGCAGAGCAGTCCGTGGCTGTTAGCTCAGCTGGAACAGCTGATGACGCAGCTACGCGCCCGTCTTAAGCGCCTGATGGCGATGCGCCGTGAGAGCAACGAACGCATGGCTGATTTTGCCGTGGCGGATGTCTCGCTGTTCTGGCTGCTCAACGCGTTGAACAGTGCCGAGCCAGTTGTGGGCCAGTTTCTGCGTTTCCCGCAGAGTGCACCGGAACGTTTATATCCGGAGCTTGCCCGCCTGGCGGGCAGCCTGCTGACTTTTTCACTGGAGTATCAGGTCAGCATTATTCCCGTCTATCAGCATGCGGAGCTTAACCACGTTTTTCCGCCACTGTTCGATCTGTTAAGCGATCTGCTGGAAGCCAGTCTGCCGTCACGCGTGTTGTCGATAGCCCTTGAACATGATCGGCGTCTGCATCAATGGCTGGCCCGTTTGCAGGAGCCGCGCCTGCGCGAAGAGGCCGATTTCTATCTTTCAGTTCGCTCTCCGCTACCGGCGGCGCAGCTGCAGGAACAGTTCCCGCGCCAGTGCAAAGTCGGCAGCCCGGACTATGTCACCGGGTTGGTGAATAGCTCCCGACAGGGGATCCCCCTGCAGCCGTTACGTCATATTCCCGCGGCCATCCCGCTGCGTCTGGAGAATCAATATTTTGCTCTCGACCTGTCGCACCCGGCGGCACGCGAGATGCTGGAAAACGGCAGCTGCATGTTTTACGTGCCGGGCATGCTGGGTGAGCCTGAACTTGAACTGTTTGCGGTGCTTAGGACATGAGCCAGAAAGCCGAATGCGATATTGACGCGCTGCTGCAAAACAGCTGGCTGCAGGTTATCAGCCTGCGCCACGGCCCAACTTTCCGGGAAGGGGAAGGCCAGCTGTTATGGCAACGCTGTGTGACCGAGGTGGAAAACGTTCAGCAGGCGATGAAAGAGGCTGGTTACGACACGCAGCAGTGTGAGCATGTTCTTTATGCTCAGTGCGCGCTGATTGACGAAGCTGTCAAAGGGCGCGGCGAGCAGGACGATGCGTACGTCAAGTGGCGTCATCTGCCGCTGCAGGGGCACTTCCACGGCACGGTGGATGCCGGAGATGCGTTATGCAACCGCATGCGTGCCGTGCTGCGCGAGCCAGCACCGGAAGCGGCTGTGATGATCTGCTTTCAGCGGGTGATGATGCTGGGTTTCCTCGGTGGCTATAGCGACCTTAACGATCCGGAACGCCAGCAACTGGTGCAGTCTTTGAGTGAACGGGTGCCGACTTTCAGCGGGCAAAAGGCGCAGGCAGTACTGGTCGACAACAAAGCGGGGTTTGGCACCCGCGGCTGGTTATCCAGCTGGCCCTTGCGCATCGGCTTCTCGGTGCTGCTCTTAGCCACCGTCTGGTACGGCCTGAATCACTGGCTGAGCCGTCTGATCGCTTCGCTACTGCCAGAGTTGGTCAAATGAGCACTGCGCTCCAGCGCACGCTGGCGATATGGATAGTCCTGCTGGTGGCTGCGCTGCTCCTGCCGCTCCCTCACTGGGTTGCCATCGTGATGCTGGTGGCCGGGCTGGCGCTGCTGCTGGTTGCCACGCGAGTAACCCGCCGCCCCGCTCGATCAGAGACGTTGTTCGGTGCGGATGATTTACCGGACGCTGATTATCGTCAGCCGGTGGTGCTGGTTTGCGGTGACAACGTGCAGGAGTGGCCAGAAAGCGCTGGGGTACTGACTGTGCCGCACGGCTGTTGGGTGAGAGTAGCAGCGGAGCAGGCGCTGGACGTGATGGTACGCCAGCTGTTGTCATGCCGTCCGGCGTGGGGTAGCCAACTCTCGGTGATGATTTGCATCTCTCCTCAGCAACAGCAGGATCGCGAGCTGCTTTCCAACCGCCTGCTGGCTCTGCGCTGGCAGGTTTGCCAGCTGCGACGCGAAACCGGCTATTCACTGCCGCTGGCTCTGTATGTCTGGGTGGGTAGCGCACTGGTCAACCAGGCTCTCTGGCAGGCACAGCTGGCCGGAAAACCCACCAGCCTGTGGTCAGACAATACGCCGCCTTCCTCGCCTGAACGCTGGCTAACCGCGAGCGGCAGCATGGCTCTACAGCAGCAGGTACTGATGACCAGCCTTGCCGATTGGGTGCGGCAGGAGGTTGTTGCGGTGCTGACGGATCCGGATGCGGATATGCCGTGCGCCACGCCCGTTTGTATCGTCCAGGGATTGAACGCTTCACATGATGATGCGTTAACAACGTCGTTGTGGACGCGCTGGCTACAACAGCACACCGCACTGGTGCAGGTAGCGGGCTGGCTGCCGGCCAGTGAAAGCAATCAGGCGCGGCCATCGCTGCTACCGGAAAGCGTTTTACCGCTGCTGCCCAAAGGCCGGGGCCTGACGCCGTGCCAGCGGGCATGCCGCGGCGCGCTATGGACGGTGGTGATGGCAGGCGTTGTTGCACTTTGCTGCAGTGCCTGGAACAACCACCAACTGCTCCAGCGTGTGGCCTTTGATATCGCTCACTATGAACGCATCGCTATGACCGATTACCCACAGAAAGCAGCGGCGATCGGCGTGCTGCATGAGAATGCCGCCGAACTGGATAAGTATGCCCGTCACGGCGCGCCTCTGCGGCTCGGCCTCGGCCTGTATCAGGGCGGGCATTTACGTTTGCCGCTGCTGGCGGTTATTCGCTCCTATGTGCCGCCGCCGCCAACACCGCTCCCGTCCCCGGTGGAAAATCGCGTAGAGAGCATCATCCGTCTCGACAGCCTGTCGCTGTTTGATAGCGGCAAAGCGGTGCTAAACCCGGGATCGACTAAAACCCTGGTTAACTCGCTGGTGGGCATCAAGGCAAAACCAGGCTGGCTGATTGTGGTCAGCGGTCACACCGATAACACCGGTAATTCTGCACTGAACCAGACGCTGTCGATGACGCGCGCGGCGGCAGTGCGTGACTGGATGCGTGATACCGGTGACGTTCCCGAAAGCTGTTTTGCGGTGCAGGGCTATGGCGCAGGCCGTCCCGTGGCACCCAACGACACGGCAGAAGGGCGCGCGCTCAATCGCCGGGTCGAAATCAGTCTGGTTCCGCAAGCGGACGCCTGTCGGATGCCTGGCAATACCCTAACGCCATCGCAGGAAGATGGCGTCGATAACAATCTAATGGAGAAGTAACACATGGCAATTCCAGTATATCTGTGGCTGAAAGACGACGGTGGTGCGGACATCAAAGGGTCCGTGGATGTGAAAGATCGTGAAGGCAGCATCGAGGTGGTGGCTCAGGACCACAATGTCTACATCCCCACCGATAACAATACCGGCAAGCTGACCGGTACGCGTATTCATACACCTTTCATGTTCACCAAGGAGATCGATGGCGCCAGCCCCTATCTGTACAAAGCAGTGACCACCGGTCAGACCCTGAAATCAGCAGAATTCAAATGGTACAAAATCAACGACGCAGGGCAGGAAGTCGAATACTTCAACACCAAACTGGAAAACGTGAAGGTGGTGAAAGTCAATGCTGTGATGCACGACGTTAAGGATCCCGCCTACGAGAAGCACAACCATCTCGAACAGCTTGAGCTGCGCTACGAAAAAATCACCTGGACCTACAAAGACGGCAACATCATTCATTCCGATTCCTGGAACGAACGCGCCACAGCCTAAGCCTGATGCGGACAGATCTCTCTGTCCGCATTTTTTATGCCGTCCGGCGATCGTCGAAGACGGCTTAACACCCTTGGTTGGAAACTGACCTGATGCGCTTTGGTGACAGCGATGGGCGGTAGCGTGCCTGAGCGAAGGCGCACGTAATTTTCTCTCTGAGGACATAGATAAGGAAAAGTTATGCCATTTAGTTTTGATGACGCCGCGGCCAGACAAAACTGGGAAAAAGGAAAGTCTCTCAGCGTGCCGCCTGCCGGCATGCGTAAATATCATGACTGGCGCCAGTATGTGCTTGCCGGCAGAACACCGGCAGATGCGGCAAGACTGACAGGGGATATGAATTATGAACAGCTACGCGGTAACGGCAATCTCTATTCCGTCAGGCTTACCCAGCAACATCGGGTTTTATTCTCCGTTGAGGGCATGACGGTAAAGGTTCTGGAGATTGGTGGTCACTATTGACACTGGCAAATGGCCCAGAGGTGCGGGTCGAAATGGAGAGAGTAGATATGGAGCATTATGCATCGACCCTGTTACGTCGCCTGCACCCGTTCTGTGCCCGTGCGCTGGAAGGGGCTGCCTCGCTATGTCAGACCCGCGCCCATGCTGAAATCCGCATTGAGCACTGGCTGCTCAAGCTGCTGGAGCAGGGTGAGGGCGATATCACCGTGCTGGCGCGGCGCTATGAGTGGGATATCGATGGAGTCTGGCAGGCGCTGCTGGGTTGGCTGGAGTGCGTGCCGCGATCGGTGCATACCCGCCCGCAGCTGGCGGATTCCCTGCTGGCGCTGATTAAGCAGGCCTGGCTTGTCGCCTCGCTGGAGGATGATCAGCCTTACATACGCAGTCACCACCTGCTGGCGGCGCTGACCGACCAGCCGCTGTTGGTCGGCTGTGACGGATTATGGCCGCTGTTGAGCCTGACGCGTCCGCAGCGTGAACGGCTGCGCCCGCTGCTGGACGCTCAGTCCGACGAGCGTCCGGATGTGCAGCAGCAGGCATTTCTTAACCTGACTTCCCCGGCACCGGTCGAGGCAAATGCGCAGGTCAGCCCTGTGAGCGGCAGTGTAATGAGTAAGGCGCTACAGGCTGCGCTGGATAAATTTACCCGCGACATCACCGCCGATGCACAGGCGGGAAACATCGATCCGGTGTTTGGCCGCGACAGTGAAATCCGCCAGATGGTCGACATCCTTTCGCGACGACGTAAAAACAATCCGATTCTGGTCGGCGAGCCAGGCGTCGGTAAAACCGCGCTGGTGGAAGGGCTGGCACTGCGTATTGCCGAAGGCAACGTGCCTGACAGTCTGAAAACCGTCCGCATCCGCACCCTTGATCTTGGGCTATTGCAGGCCGGTGCGGGCGTCAAAGGCGAGTTCGAGCAGCGTCTTAAAAACGTGATTGCGGCGGTTCAGCACTCCCCAGTGCCGGTGCTGCTGTTTATCGACGAGGCGCATACCCTTATCGGCACGGGCAATCAGGCGGGCGGGGCGGATGCTGCCAACCTGCTAAAGCCCGCCCTGGCGCGCGGCGAGCTGCGTACCATTGCCGCGACAACCTGGAGCGAGTACAAGCAGTACTTCGAGAAGGATGCCGCGCTGGAGCGTCGCTTCCAGAGGGTAAAAGTTGACGAACCGGACGATGAGACCGCCTGCCTGATGCTGCGTGGCCTGAAGTCGCGCTACGCGCAGCACCACGGCGTACACATTACCGACGACGCGGTAAAAGCGGCGGTCATCCTGTCGCGCCGCTACCTGACGGGCCGACAGTTGCCGGACAAAGCGGTCGATCTACTCGACACCGCCGCTGCCCGTGTGCGCATGAGCCTCGATACCGTGCCGGAGGCAATTACCTTGCTCAACGCGCGTCTCGCCGCGCTGGCGCTGGAAGATCGCGCGCTGCGCGACGATATCGCCACGGGCAGCAATACAGATGACGAGCGGCTGCGTGCTATCGAAGAGAATCGGGCGGTGCTGGAGAGCGAACGTCAACAGCAGGAATCCTGTTTTGCCGACCAGCAGATGCTGGCACAGCAACTGATGGTCAGCCGTCAGAAGGGCGGATCCTATGCCGAGATTACCGCGCTACAGCAGCAGCTGACTGCGCTACAGCAGCAGAACGTATTGGTACAGATCGACGTTGACGTGCGTATCCTGGCCAACGTGATTGCCGACTGGACCGGCGTGCCGCTCTCCTCGCTCATGAAAGACGAGCAGGCCGAACTGCTGAGCCTGGAAACTGAAATCGGCAGGCGCGTGGTCGGTCAAAACCTCGCGCTTAACGCTATTGCGCAACGCCTGCGCGCCGCCAAAACCGGGCTGACTGCCGAAAACGGTCCGCAGGGTGTGTTTCTGCTGGTCGGCCCAAGCGGCACCGGCAAAACCGAAAGCGCGCTGGCGCTGGCCGACGTGCTGTACGGCGGCGAGAAATCGCTGATCACCATCAATCTCTCCGAATATCAGGAACCGCACACCGTCTCTCAGCTGAAAGGCTCGCCACCGGGCTACGTGGGATACGGTCAGGGCGGCATTCTCACCGAAGCGGTGCGCCAGCGTCCGTACAGCGTAGTGCTGCTTGATGAAGTAGAAAAAGCGCACCGCGACGTGCTGAATCTGTTTTATCAGGTGTTTGATCGCGGCTTTATGCGCGACGGTGAAGGGCGTGAAATTGATTTTCGCAACACCGTAATAATGATGACCTCTAACCTCGGCAGCGACGCCATTATGCACTTGCTGGCAGAAAACCCGCATGCCACCGAAGGCGAGTTACAGGCGTTATTGCGTCCGATACTGCGTGACCACTTTCAGCCCGCGCTGCTGGCGCGCTTCCAGACCGTGATTTATCGCCCGCTGGTGGCTGGGGCCATGCGCACCATCGTCGACATGAAGCTGAATCAGGTAAGCCAGCGTCTGGCGCGGTACTACGGCCTGCAAACCCTCATCGGCGATGGGCTGTCAGCGGCCTTGACCGCAGCCTGCCTGCTGCCGGATACCGGGGCGCGTAATATCGACAGCCTGCTGAGCCAGCAGATCCTCCCGGTACTGAGTCAGCAGTTGCTGCAGCAGATGGCTGTGGGGCAGAAGCCCCGGCATTTAACGCTCGGTTGGGATGAGGATGAAGGCATTGTGCTGACATTCGACGCACCGCAGTTTCTCCCGTTTCCCGCTCAGCAAGATAACGACAGGGCGCCAGATAAGAGGCTGACTAACACGCAGACAGATGAACCCGCATGCTAAAGGGATGCGGGAACGGCGTATTTGCCGGTTAACTGAAAAGGTGATGACGTTGTTGTCATCAACATCGGGCTGTGTGCTGTCGTTGACGCAGGGCATATGCGGCGGCATCCGCAACGCGCTCCCTGTGTCAAACCGGTGACAAGCGTGAACGCTTTGCCACATCCGCGCCTGCGCCATGCGAAATAGAACGCCGCTGAACCGCGGTAAAAGAATAAGGAGATTCCATGAGCGTAAATCCGGCCTCTTTTTTTAGCCACAGTCATCATCTGTTAAGGGTGCGCGACTGCATGTCCCAGCCGGACGTGCTGGCTTTTCGTGGTGAGGAGCGCCTCAGTGAGCCATTCCGCTGGCGAGTTGAGTTCACCAGCTTCGACCACGCCATTACCCGTGAGGCAATGTTGATGAAACCTGCCTCGCTGACGCTGCAGGCGCCGGTCGCTCAGGGCTGGGGCATCAAAGTGCAGCAGCCGGTGCGCGTGATACAGGGCGTGGTGACCGGCTTTGAGTGCCTCGGCAGCAGCGTCGACCAGAGCCACTATGCCGTCACCCTGCAACCCAGGCTGGCACTGCTGTCACGCAGTCGCCAACACGCTATTTATCAGGATATGTCGGCGCCGGAGATCGTCGAGAAAATCCTGCGCGAGCGTCACCAGATGCGCGGTCAGGACTTCGTCTTCACGCTGAACAACGCCTATCCGCGCCGCGAGCAGGTCATGCAGTACGGCGAGGACGACCTGACGTTTATTACTCGTCTGCTGGGCGAAATTGGCATCTGGTTCCGCTTTACCACCGACGCCCGTCTGCACATAGATGTTATCGAGTTCTGTGATGGTGGGCAGGGGCATGTGAAAGGCCTGACGCTGCCTGCCGTACCGCCTTCCGGCATGCACGATGGCGCCGCTGACTCAGTGTGGAATCTCGCCAGCCACTCTACAGTGGTGGAGAAAAGCGTCAGCGGCCGCGACTACAACTACCGTAACGCGACGGAAAATATGAATGTGCAGGTGGACGTTACCGGCGGCGATGACACCACGTACGGTGAATCCTACCGTTGGGCCGACAACTACCTGATACCGGGTGATGACTACAGCCATACCCCGGCTCCGGAAAGCGGTGCCTTTTACGCTCGCCTGCGCCACGAACGCTACCTGAACGGCCAGACGCAGGTGGCGGCGGTGACCAGTTGCCCTGCGCTGGTGCCCGGCTGTGAGCTGACGGTTAGCGGCGGAGCCGATGTCAGTGAGGTGTTTCGCAGTGGCATTCTGGTCACCGCTATCGTAAGCACCGCACGGCGGGACCGCAGCTTTGAAACCACCTTTGACGGTATTCCGCTGAGTAACCGCTATGGCTTCCGCCCCGAGCCGCCGCCACATCCGATGATGGCTGGCACGCTCCCGGCGCGCGTAACCAGCACCACCGTTAACGACACCTATGGTCATATCGATCGCAACGGGCGCTATCGTGTCAACATGCTGTTTGATCGCGCAGGCTGGGAAACCGGATTTGAAAGCCTGTGGGTGCGACAGGCGCGGCCCTATGCGGGCGACACCTATGGCCTGCATCTGCCACTGCTGGCGGGCACCGAAGTGGCTATCGCCTTTGAGCACGGTAATCCGGATCGCCCCTACATTGCTGGCGTGTTGCATGACTCCGTGCACGGCGACCATGTCACTATCCGTAACTACAAGCGCAACGTCCTGCGTACGCCGAAAAACAACAAGCTGCGCCTTGATGACACGGCGGGTCAGGAGCATATCAAGCTCAGTACCGAATACGGCGGCAAAAGCCAGCTCAATCTCGGTCATCTGGTAGACAGTGAGAAGCAAAAACGCGGGGAAGGCTTTGAGCTGCGCAGCGACAGCTGGGGCACCCTTCGCGCGGGAAAAGGATTGTTGATCACGGCGGATGGACAGCAGAAGGCGCAGGGCCAGCAGTGGGAAATGGCACCGGCTATCAGCCTGCTAAAAGGTGCGCTCAATCAGCTTACAGGATGGGGCTCTGTCACTCAGACTCACCACAATCACAGCCCTGATAGCCACCGGCTAAAAAAGCTGCTGGGCAGCGCAGACCAGCTTAGCGATCCGGTGTTGTTAATGAGCGCACCACAAGGCATAGGCGCAGTGACACCGGAAACGCTGCTGCTGCACAGCGGCAACGGGCTATACATGCAGAGCGGTGGCGAGGTAAACCTCACCAGCGCTCAGCGCCTGTCGGCAAATGCCAGCCAGGCCATATCGTTGCTGGCCCAGAATGAGGGGATGCGTCTGGTATCCGCCAAAGGCCCGCTGGAGATGGAATCGCACGGCGACGTGCTTTCGCTGACGTCGCTGAAGGACCTGACGGTTCAGTCTACCCAGGGGCACCTGCAGTTAACCGCAAAAAACGGTATTACGCTGGGCTGTGGTGGAGCATACATTCGCCTGACGCCGCAGGGTGAAGTGGAAATACATGGACCGGGATTGATCAGCCTGAAGGGGCAGCACAATCTGCAAGGACCCGCCAGCGAGACGTTTCCGCTGCCGGAATTACCAGCATCGGTGTGTGAAGAGTGCCTGAAGAAAGCGCAAAAACTGGCGCAGGGCTTTGTCCCAAGGGAGGCGTAAATGACCAGTCAATGGATTGAAGAAGTGGCAGGGGCCTGTCGCACAGCAGGCATTGATTACCTGGATGTGATTATCGATCAGGCCGGTCTGGACCGCAGCGTGATCCCGGCGCTGACCGTGCTGGCGCTGGAATGGCAATCGCTCTATCAGGGGTTGCCCGAGGAATTTATCGTTGATGCGGCGCCGCTGATTACGCGCGTCAATCTTGATGATGCACAGCAAATGCAATGGCTGCAGGCGCTAAGTCAGCAGGTTCCATTGCTAGGGATTTGCTCTTCCTGGCGTTTTTCTGCTCTGTCTGCCTGGCTGGCACAATGTACGGATATTTTGCAGGAAGGAAGAGGCGGGATTTTTCGATTTTACGATACGCGCATTTTTCCGCTGCTTTTTACGCACGTGCTCAGTGAAGAGCAGCAACAATGTTTGCTGCGCCCGGCACTGTTCTGGGCCTGGCAGGACAAGGATGGCTTACCCCGCGGTATGGAAGGGGTGGGCATGCCTGCGTTACGTGGTGAAATAAGCCGCAAAATCGAACTGAGCGATCGCCAGCTTGAATATCTCTGCTGCGTCAGCGATGTCATCATCATGTTAGCCCACCACGCACCACCTGCCGGTGCTTATACCTCACGTCAGGCGCTGTTTTACGACTGCTACCAGGGCATGGTAGAAGCGACAAATAATGGCATTATTCTCGACGATGCGCGCGAAGAATGGGTGATGAACAAGTTGCTCGGTGTAGCTGATACTGATACCGGGAATTAAAGATTTTGACCCCGATATGGCCCAGACTCAGCTCCGCGAAGCCGCTCAGGAATTTAGCGAAGATTATTACGCTAAATACCGCACGCAGCAGAGCATCAGCCAGGTGATATTGGATACCATTCCACAGCACGCCATTTTCCTGATTAACAGCGATGATGAAGGCAAAGAGTACCGCGAGATTAAAGACGCGGGAAATGCACTGGAGGTCGTCCTCTTCCCTGAAGCAGGAGAAAGCAGGAATGCCGGGCAGCCTGCCGGGCTGGTCAGAGCGCTGTTTGACGATCAGGTCCACGATTCACGCGCCTGGTTTATGCACGGTCGCATCGGGTCGTGTGAGTTATGGGCAAGTTACTTCCGCTATCACATGCTCTACTTTGCCCAAAACTGTAATAAGTCACTGTCACTGCTGACCATAGCGGGCAATGTGGTGGGGCCGCAACACTGGTTGGCGGCGTGGTATACAGCTTCCGTCAGCAAGGCGTCAGCGAAAAACTCACAGGCCTCGCTGGCACCGTCGGTATCATGAAGGTTGCAGCCGTGGCGCTGAACCGCCTGACCGGCGAGCTGCTGCCGCTATTGCCGGAAACTGAGCATTTGCGGGCTTTTACCCGCGAACCAGGCACGCTCGTGGCCCGGCAAAAAGTCGCAGCGGCACAGCAGCAACTGGTGTTGGCGAAAGCTACCATCCCAGCCAGCTGGCTGGAGAAAGCCCAGTCGGCAACGGTTTAACTCGGGGTAAGGAAAAACAATGAGCAAAATTATTCGCGAAGGAGACATTCTCCGGGAGTACGGCGGCAAAGTCCTGACCGGGCACTATCTCTGCTTTGGCAAGGGCATTGCCGCCAAAGGGGACCCGGTAAGCTGCAATCAACACGGCATGACTATCATCGCCGAAGGCAGTTCACTGGCCAGTGTGGACGGCCAGCCGGTGGCATTACAGGGTAATCGCTGCGCCTGCGGCTGCACGCTGGTCAGCTCCTTTCCTGACTGTGATATTGCCCAGTGAAGTCTGTACCCGACTATCCCAGCTATAAAAAAAACGGGCACCGGCGGCGTGCTGGATTGCAGCTACGGCATGAATAATGCTGATGAGCCACAGCCTGTCGGCAGCTACTGTCGTCAAATTGCAGTAAATCTCACAAGTTCCTGCCGCTGGTTATAATTATCCGGACTATCCGATTAAAACGCCTTTAAGAATGAAGGTGCCGAAAGTATGCCCGAAATAACAATCGAGTTATTCAAGAATCGGCAAGGGTTACCAGAACAGGGAAGGTAACGGATGATACCGCCATACCGTAGATTCCTGCATGCCAGCCTGTTTTTCTACCTTATTGATATTAAATTTTAGCCGCTATATTTCTTATTAAATAATTACTGGATATACACCAGGTGAACTCTGATTAACTGCCTCACTCATAAACTGATAAATAAAAGATTATTCAGCCGTGTCCGTTATTAACGGGCACCGTTAAATGATTTCAGGAAATAAAACGTAACCCCAAAAAAAGGAAAAACAATGAAATTAAAACTACCCGGCGTACTGGGCGCAATATTACTGCTGGCCGGATGTGGTCAGCAGCATGCGGAATATCACGGCGGCGGTGGCACTCTTGAGGCCATCAACCATACCAAAAGGGCCATTCAGTTCAGTGTTAACGGCCAGTCAGGCATTGATAATATCGGCCCCTTTCAGGGCGGCGGCGGCGGCTGTTGTTTCGGCGCGCCATCAACATGGTACCCGGGAATGACGGTCAGGGTGGACTGGGAAACCTCGGTCGCTTTTGCCAGTGATATCCCTGAAATACCTCAGCCAAAACGCCCTGATTTAGCTCATCTTGACGTCAAAACAGCAGATCTGAAAGCGATCGAATATGCAGAAAAGTATCAGGTATGGCGGCAAAAAGTTAAATCCTTGAATAAGCAGCACTCAAAGATCGTCCCTGTTCCCGACTACACCGGGCAGAAAACCTGCGGCATCACCGTACACTTTCTGCCCTGTGACCAGGTGAAAGTTACCACCAGCTGCGCCGACTATGGTAACCCGCGTCACCCGATTAAAGAGCCTTTGGAGATGGAGGAGCCGAAGGTATGCCCGAAATAATCACCGATCTGGTCTGGTATCCGCCAGAATTTCCCCGCTTAGGCCGGTTACCTACTCAGGCTGCGCTGGTGAGTGCAAACTGCCGCAAGCAGGACAGTGAGGATCAGCGGTTCCACAACGAATTGTGCCTTGCTGCCAAAAGGCGGGTGGTTGCACCCTCCGCAGAAAAATCCTGAATATCAGCCTGCTTTTAATCATACGGTTAATCACGCCGAACTGATTTAAATCGGGTTAAATATTCACTGAATGTACACCGAATAAATTCTGAATAATGATTCTTCCCACCTGTTCATAAACAGAAAGATTATTCAGCCGTGTCCGTTATTAACGGACACCGTTAAATGATTTCAGAAAATAAAACGTAAACCAAAAAAAAGGAAAAACAATGAAATTAAAACTACCCGGCGTACTGGGCGCAATATTACTGCTGGCCGGATGTGGTCAGCAGCATGCGGAATATCACGGCGGCGGTGGCACCCTGGAGGCCATCAACCATACCAAATGGGCCATTCAGTTCAGTGTTAACGGCCAGTCAGGCATCGATATTATCGGCCCCTTCCAGGGCGGCGGTGGCGGCTGTTGTTTCGGTGCGCCATCAACATGGGAGCCGGGAATGACGGTCAGGGTGGACTGGGAAACCTCGGTCGCTTTTGCCAGCGATGTCCCGGAAATACCGAAACCAAAGCGCCCCAGTATGAATAACCTGGATGCGAAAACCGCCGATTCAGTAGCCAGGAAATACAATACTGAATATCTCGCCTGGTGGGAAAAAGTGAAAAAGCTGAGCCGCCAGCATTCGCTGACGGTCCCTGTTCCCGATTACACCGGGCAGAAAACCTGCGGCATGGTTGTACATTTTCTGCCCTGTGACCAGGTGAAGGTTACCACCAGCTGCTCTCGTTATGGTTATCCGGACTACCCGATTAAAGAGCCTTTGGAGATGGAGGCGCCGAAGGTATGCCCGAAATAATCACCGATCTGTCCTGGTATCCACCGCAGTTTCCGGAGCAGGGCAGGCTGCCTTCACAGGCTGCGCTGGTGGGGGCAAACTGCCGCAAGCAGGACAGTGAGGATCAGCGGTTCCACGACGAACTGTGCCGTGCTGCCAAAAGGCGCGTTGCACCCTCCGCAGAAAAATCCTGAATATCAGCCTGCTTTTAATCATACGGTTAATCACGCCGAACTGATTTAAATCGGGTTAAATATTCACTGAATATACGCCGAATAAATTCTGAATAATGATTCTTCCCACCTGTTCATAAATAGAAAGATCATTCAGCCGTGTCCGTTATTAACGGGCACCGTTAAATGATTTCAGGAAATAAAACGTAACCCCAAAAAAAGGAAAAACAATGAAATTAAAACTACCCGGCGTACTGGGCGCAATATTACTGCTGGCCGGATGTGGTCAGCAGCATGCGGAATATCACGGCGGCGGTGGCACCCTGGAGGCCATCAACCATACCAAATGGGCCATTCAGTTCAGTGTTAACGGCCAGTCAGGCATCGATATTATCGGCCCCTTCCAGGGCGGCGGTGGCGGCTGTTGTTTCGGTGCGCCATCAACATGGGAGCCGGGAATGACGGTCAGGGTGGACTGGGAAACCTCGGTCGCTTTTGCCAGCGATGTCCCGGAAATACCGAAACCAAAGCGCCCCAGTATGAATAACCTGGATGCGAAAACCGCCGATTCAGTAGCCAGGAAATACAATACTGAATATCTCGCCTGGTGGGAAAAAGTGAAAAAGCTGAGCCGCCAGCATTCGCTGACGGTCCCTGTTCCCGATTACACCGGGCAGAAAACCTGCGGCATCACCGTACACTTTCTGCCCTGTGACCAGGTGAAAGTTACCACCAGCTGCGCCGACTATGGTAACCCGCGTCACCCGATTAAAGAGCCTTTGGAGATGGAGGAGCCGAAGGTATGCCCGAAATAATCACCGATCTGGTCTGGTATCCGCCAGAATTTCCCCGCTTAGGCCGGTTACCTACTCAGGCTGCGCTGGTGAGTGCAAACTGCCGCAAGCAGGACAGTGAGGATCAGCGGTTCCACAACGAATTGTGCCTTGCTGCCAAAAGGCGGGTGGTGCCGCCCTGCTGCAAGACTCTGCATATCAGCCTGTTTTTTGACGGCACCGGCAATAACCTTAATCACGACCTGAACATTGCCAGTCCGAAGCATCCCACTAACATCGCCCGCCTGTTTCAGGCCGCCATCGGCCAGGGCCATGCGGGCGGGCTGGGCAGCAAAAACCAGCAGCTGACCGACTTGCCGGGCAGTGCCGGAAACAAGTACTACAAGTACTATATTCCCGGCGTGGGCACCCCATTCCCGGAGGTGTCCGATCTCGACTTCAGCGCTGTCGGCCTGGCGACCGCCAGCCACGGCGAAGAGCGGATCAACTGGGGGCTGCTGCGCATTATCGATGCCTTGCGCCGTACCAGCGGAATGGACAGGCTTGATGATGCCGTCTGCTGGGAATCCGTACAGGCAATGGGCACCTCAGTGGCGGCCTTTGGCCTGACCGGCGGCCGCAACCGCCGTAAGGAGTTTCGGCGCCTGCTGCTGGAGGCGGAGCTGGCGAAAGCGCTGCGTATCGCCCTTAACCCGGCCGAACCGGGCAGGGTCCGGCTGCTGGGCATCAGGCTCTACGTCTACGGTTTTTCACGCGGTGCCGCCGCCGCGCGCGCCTTTGTGAACTGGCTGAGCGAGTTGTTGCCCGCGCCTGCGGACAAAAATGAGAAGCCTGAGCAGTGCCTGACAGCGGGCGACGTGAAAATCCCGCTCAGCGTTGAGTTTCTTGGCCTGCTGGATACCGTGGCGTCGGTAGGCGTGGCGCATATCGCCCCGGTTGCCGAGGGGCACATGGGCTGGGCGGATGATACCCAGGAGCTGCCGGAAGAAAAGGCGTACGGCGGGCTGATTAAGCGCTGCGTCCATCTGGTTTCCTCTCACGAGCAGCGCCTGTGCTTTCCCCTTGACTCGCTACGCCGCACCGATGGCACCTTTCCGGCCAACAGCAAGGAGGTGATCTATCCGGGCATGCACTCGGACCTCGGCGGCGGCTACCCGCCGGGCGACCAGGGCAAGGCCGGCGGGCACGGTGATGGCCTGCTGTTGTCGCAGATTGCCCTGCATGATATGTACGCAGCGGCCTTTGACGCTGGTGCACCGCTCAAGGTGACTCCTGAAGCTCTTCCCGAAGCCCTTCAAAAAGATAGATGGCGAATTTTTCCTGAAAACCTTATTAATCAATTTTATATTGATTCTGCTTTGGCCATCCGTTTCAACGCCTGGCGCACCCTGACGCTGAATCTCCCCCCATCAGCAGATGCCATCAGCGATGAGCAGGCCGCCACCTTTACCCCGGTTGACGTCCGCGTCAGCCTGGAAAAGGCCATCGACGAACAGATGGCCTGGATTACCGCGTGGCGCATTGGCCGTTATGCGAATGGCAGTTATAAAACCCGGCGCTTTTATGTCGATGCCGCCGCCAGCGGCCGGGATAAGCACACCGACGCCGCCTTACGGCAAGCCGATGAAAACCAGCGAGATGCGCAGCAAAAAAGTGTGAACGACGCACGCAAAAAAATAGCGGCCGGAATGAAAAGAGGCGAGTTCAGGCTGCTGCCGCAGGGCCCTAAAGATTTCGACGCCGCCCTCGGGCAAACCCAGCTGCGCGAGGCGGCAGAAGAGTTTCGTCAGGATTATCATGGCGTCGCCCGGGAAACGCAGGGCGAATGGTTTTATCCGGCCATCGGGGGGCTACAAAGCACCCTTTACCTGCTTAATACCGACAACGAGTACGGCGAGTGGCTGAAGATGAAAACCGCCGCTGAAACGCATCTGGACGTGCTGTTCCCGGCGGCGGGCGAGGAGAGCAACGCCGGGCTGCCGGCCGGGCTGGTGCGCGCGTTGTTTGACGACCAGGTCCACGATTCCCGCGCCTGGTTCATGCACAACGCGCTGGGTACGCGCGAACCCTGGGGCGGCTATTTCCGTTATCGGATGGTCTATTCCGGCAGGGAAAGTAATAAACTGCTGTCGCCGCTGATGATCGCCGGGGCGGTGGTGGGCGCGGCCACGCTGGCCGGCGGCGTGGCGTTTATCATCAGGCAGAATAACTCCCGGGACAGGCTGCTGGGCGCGGCGGGCATGTTCGGCGCGATCTCGCTGGAGACACAGGCCGTTGATCTGCTCTCCGGCAAACCCATCCCGATGCTGCCGGGCGCGGCGCTGCTGAAGGCATTCACCTGCAAGCCGGGCGAGGTGGTGGCACAGCAAAAGGTGGCGATCGCGGCGCAACGGCTGGCGCTGGCGAAAGCGGCCATTCCGCCCGGCTGGCTGAAAAAAACGCAGTCGACCATCACCACATAATCAAGGATGAAAATGGATGAAGAGTATTCGCGAAGGCGAGATGCTACGGAAGTGCGGCGGCAAAGTGTGGGCGATTCAAAACTGCTGGAAGGGGATTGCCGCACAAAAGCGTCGGATTAACTACAGCGAGCAGGGTATGGCCACCCGCTGCGAGGTCAGCAAGCGGCGGTCGCCTGTTACTCAGCCCGCGGCGCTGCACCGCTACCGCGGCATCTGCCTTGTGGCTAATGCATGTGCCGCCAGTGGTACTGTGCGATGAGAGCCTTCCCCGAGTTTCCGGTCTGGAAGACCGCAAGCCCGCCCGCCGGTAAAATCTGGCTTGCCGCAGGAGCATTGATCATGCTGCTGACGGCGGGAAGCGGGGTTCTGTTACGCAAAAATGAGAGTGGCAGCATGATTTTCACGCTAATGCTCTTCTCTTTGGCAATCACCGGCGGCCTGTGGCTGTGCCAGCTGGTTTACTACCGCGCCTCATTGCATAACGTCATTGTCTGGCAGCAGGCGGTGGAGCAAGAGCATCAGCTGTGGTGGGAAACGCATCAACGTACGCTGGCCCTGCGTGACGTTGTGCTGATTGGCCCTGTCGGCAGTGAAACCGCTGACTGGCATCAGGTATTAAGCCGTGAGCGCCGTCCGCCAGAAGGGCATCAGGAATCTGGCGGTAAGGTTTTGCGTAGCGGCTGCATCTTCTCCCACGACATCGCGGCACGCGAGCAGCAGTTGGCGCGTTTGCTGGTGCTGTTATGGCAAAAACAACAGCATGAACCTCCCGGTGCGTTTACCGCCGTTTTCTGGCTGGGCAGTGAAGCCGCCTGGCAGGCATTTGGTTCGCAGATGAACACCAGCTTTCCTGAGATCGAATTACCTGCACAACCTGAAATCTGGCATGGCGAAGCGACGTTATCGCGCATGGCGGCGCAGTTAGGTGAGGACAATAGCCAGCAGTTTTTGCTGGCCGGATGCCACGTCTGCGTTGCGTCTTCTGACCACCCGTTGCCCGCGGGCGAGTCGGCGGTGCTGTGGCGGATAGCCGTTGAGGGTCCTGTCGTGCTGCCGCGCGGCGAAGTTTTTTCTGCCGCGGATAGAGAGGCACTTAATGAGGTTTGCCAACGCGCGCTAAAACAGAGCGATCTTGACGATATCCCGGATGCCTGCGTGCTGTTTTCGCATCCCGGGCAGCCCCAGCTGGCTGAGACCGGCTGGAATGTCACGCATCATCTACAGGACGCTTACTGGGGTGATGTGGGGAACATGCAGATGCCGATCGTGATCTCGCTGGCGGCACTTCATGCCCTTGAGCATCAACAACCCTGCGGCTGGATGGCCGCCGATCCTCATCACACACTCGCACTTGGAATTGTTAAGCCTTATGGAAAAGGATAAAGCCAGTCAACAAACCAAAAGCCTCTCTGCGGCATTCACCGGTGTGCTGGTCGTGGCTGCAATCACCCTGATTATGCTGCTGGCCGGGTTGGCATACTGGTTTTTTGTTGAAAACGCGTCAGCGGAATGGCCGGTCATCCGCGGAGTGCTGATCGTCTGCAGCATTCTCTGGACGGTACTGACATGCCTGATCTTGCTGGCATTTCTGACGGTGCAGCTGTGGATCCTCAACCGGGTAAAGCAGCACTCCCCAGTGCAAAAGCGAGGCGCACGCCAAAGCCACGCCGCGCCGATCTCTATCACCGCGCTAAAAAAACACCTTCGTACCCGCTATCAGCTGTTCTGGCGTTACAAGGTGCGGCTGCTGTTGATCGTTGGTGATGACGCGGCGCGTGAGGCCCTGCTTCCCGGATTACAAAAGCAGCAATGGCTGGAGGGACAGCGTACCGTGCTGATTGATGGTGGCAGCCTGGGCGCGGAACTGGACGCCGATAAACTTGCCGCGCTGAGTAAGTTACGACGCAGCAGGCCGCTTGACGGTATTGTCTGGGTGCTGGCAAACAGCCCGCCGCTGACCCTACAGATGCAGGATAACGGCCTGCGCAGCCTGGAGAAGATCGCGCAGGCTCTGCGCTGGCAGCCGCCGGTCTGGCTGTGGCAGTTGTGCGGCAGTGACTGGCCGCAACAGGGGCGCGAGGAGCAGACGGTCGGCGTGATGTTTTCCCCACGTGCGCGGCCGGAAGAGGTCGGTCAGCAGCTCGATAGACTGGCACCACAGTTGCGCGAACAGGGCATTGCGCAAATTACGCAGCAGCGCGAGCACGACTTTTTGCTACGGCTGGGCAGCGCGCTGCAGCAGGGCGAAGGCCAGCTGTGGCAGCAGCGTTTGAGCCGCTGGCTGATCAGCCATCAACGCATTCCGTTGCGCGGGCTGATGTTCAGCCTGCCCTCCGGCAGTCAGGAATCCGTCAGCCACGACCACGCGCTGATGCTCTCCGACAGCTGGGATGGCATCGTGAATGCCTGCCGCAGAATAACCGGCCGACGCGTGGGTAGGGTGTGGCGGCAGACGCTGGCCTGCGGACTGATCGCTGTTATCGGCCTGTGGGGCATGGGATTGCTGCTCTCTTTTGTGCTTAATCACCAGCAGATTGTCAGCGTGGCAGAAAAAGCCCGCGCGCTGATACAGAATTCGGCGGTCTCCGATCGCCAGCTCACCGATCTGCATACGTTGCGCAATGACGCCGGGCTGCTTAAGCATCGCCATCAGTACGGCACGCCGTGGTATCAGCGCTTCGGCCTCGATCACAATACGCCGCTGCTTGAGGCGATGATGCCCTGGTACGGCGTGGCGAATACCCGCCTGATTCGCGATCCGTCCAGTGCCGCACTGCAACAGCGGCTGAGCGAACTGATTGAGCTGCCGCCAAACAGTCCTCTGCGGGCAGAGCGCGCCAGGCCCGGTTACGATCAGCTCAAGGCGTGGCTGATGATGGCGCACCCGGACAAGGGTGACGGCGCCTTTTACGCGCAGGTGATGCAGCGCGTGCAGCCGACCCGAGAAGGTCTCTCGCCCGGCCTGTGGCAGCGGCTGGCGCCGGACCTCTGGGCGTTTTACATCGACGAACTGCCACATCAGCCGCAGTGGAAAATCACGCCGGATGCCACGCTGGTAAGTCAGAGCCGCCAGGTGCTGTTGCAGCAGATTGGCCGCCGCAACGCCGAGAGCACGCTGTATCAGAACATGCTCAGATCGGTGCGCCGCAACGTAGCCGACGTCTCGCTGGAGGATATGACCGGCGGCACCGACGCGCGCCGTCTGTTCACCACCGATGAGATGGTGCCGGGCATGTTCACCCGTCAGGCATGGGAAGAGGGCGTGCAGCAGGCGATTGAGACCGCAGCCAACGCACGTCGCGATGAAATCGACTGGGTGCTGAGCGACAGTCGCCACAGCGTTTCCGCTGACCTGTCACCGGAAGCGCTCAGGGAACGGCTAACGCAGCGCTACTTCACCGACTTTGCCGGCAGCTGGCTAAATTTCCTCGGCAGTTTGCGTCTGAACCCTACCGATAACATTGCCGATGTGACCGACCAGCTAACGCTGATGAGCGATGTACGTCAGTCGCCGTTGATTGCGCTAATGAACACGCTGGCGTGGCAGGGTAAGACCGGACAGCGGGGGGACGCGCTGTCAGACTCGTTGATTCAGTCGGCGAAGGCGTTGGTGGGTAGCAGTCAAAAGCCGGTTATTGACCAGAGTGCGGCCGGACCAAAGGGGCCACTCGACGAAACTTTTGGGCCGCTGCTGACGCTGATGGGCAGAAACAACGTCGTTAATGCCCTGTCCGGCGACGACAGCCTGAGTCTGCAAACGTATTTAATCCGCATCACCCGTGTGCGCCTGCGTCTGCAGCAGGTGGCAGGCAGTTCCGACCCGCAGGAGATGATGCAGACCCTGGCGCAGACGGTGTTCCAGGGGAAAAGCGTTGATCTGACTGACACCCGGCAATATGGCAGCCTGATTGCCGCCAGCCTGGGTGAAGAGTGGAGCGGTTTTGGTCAGACCATGTTTGTTCAACCGCTGACTCAGGCCTGGGAAACGGTGCTACAACCTTCTGCCGCCAGCCTCAATGACAAGTGGGCGCGCGCTGTGGTAGCCGCGTGGCGTGACGCGTTTGACGGACGCTACCCGTTTGCTGCCAGCAATAACGATGCCTCGCTGCCGATGTTGGCCGAATTTCTGCGTAAGGATAGCGGGCGCGTCGAGCGCTTCCTGAACGCTGAACTGAGCGGCGTATTGCACAAAGAGGGCAGCCAGTGGGTGCCGGATCGCACTCACGGCCAGGGGCTGACTTTTAATCCGGCGTTTATCAGGGCGCTCAACCAGCTGAGCCAGCTGTCAGATGTACTGTTTACCGATGGCAGCCAGGGCATCAGCTTTGAGTTGCAGGCGCGACCGACGCCAGGTGTGGTGCAGACGCAGTTGACCATCGATGGCCAGCAGCAGACCTATTTCAACCAGATGGCAGAATGGCAGACCTTCCGCTGGCCAGGCGAAACCTTTAAGCCGGGCACGATGCTGACCTGGAGCACCGCCAGCGCCGGAACCAGGCTGTTTGGTGACTACAGCGGTAGCTGGGGACTGATCCGCTGGCTGGAGCAGAGTAAGCGTCAGCAGCATAACCGTAGCCAGTGGATGATGAGTTTCACCGCCCCGGACGGCAACGTGTTGCAGTGGGCGCTGCGCTCGCAACTGGGCAGCGGCCCGTTACAGCTGCTGCAACTGCGTAATTTCACGCTGCCGACAGAAGTTTTTAGCGTTGATGCTGCGATGACAGCACAGGCGCTGGCACTGACGGAAAACGATCGTATTACCGCCACGGAAGGAGGTGTTGAATGACCACGCTGCAAAACTTAGTCATCGCCTGTGATGCCGAAGCGGGCACGCTAATGCGCCTGGCACAGGCGCGGACGGATGTCTGGAACGCCTGGCTGCTACCGCTTAGCGATGTTCGGCCCGAGGGCGATGAACCTGGCTATGACGATGACTTCCAGCGCATGCGTGAGGAGATGAACAAGCTCTCAGGCATTGATACCGCGCTGATCTGCCAGCTTGCCGAAAAGCTGCTGACCGCAGTCAGCAAAGACCTGCGCGTGGTGACTTTTTACATCTGGGCACGCCTGCATCAGGACGGCGAGACCGGTCTGGCTGAAGGGCTGGAGCTGCTGGCCGCGATGCTGCAGCGCTTTGGCGTGCAGCTGCATCCGCAACGTGAACGCAGCCGTAAATCTGCGCTGGAATGGCTTGGCAGCGGACGCGTACTCGACAGCCTGTCGCGCTATCCGGAGGTGGATATGGCCGCCATGCAGCGTATCACCGGTGCCTTGCTGCTGGTGGATCAGGTAATGCAGTCGCTTGCCGAAGCGCACCGCCCGCAGTTTGGCGGGTTATGCCTGGCGCTGGAAAATCGACTGGCTCAGAGCGGTGGGGCGGGCAGCCTGGTGCCGCAGACCAGCCGCGATGATCCGCTGTCTGCTGCGGCGCCTTCTGCCACGCTGAATGCCGTAACCTCCGGCCGCGATCTGCTCGACCAGGCGAAAATGCTGGCGGGCTATCTGCGCGATCGCCCCGGAGGCTGGCTGGCGGGTCATCATCTGATGAAAAGCATACGTTGGGACACGCTGACCGAACTGCCGCCACTTGATGCCAGCGGACGGACTCGCCTCGCGCCGCCGAAGCCGGATCACCGTGCTCACCTCAAGCGCCTGCACCTGCAGCAGAGCTGGATGGAATTGCTGGAGCAGGCTGACAGCCTCTATGCCCAGGGCGTTAATCATCTGTGGCTGGATGTGCAATGGTACAGCTGGCAGGCGCTGGGGAAACTGGACGGTGACACGGTGCGGGCCGATATTCTTTGCCGTGGCGTCAAAGGGCTGTTGTCGCGGCTGCCCGGGCTCGAATCGCTGGCGTTCAACGACGGCACGCCCTTTGCCGATGAGGTTACGCAGAACTGGATAGCTCAGCAGGTGAAGGATGATCCGGTTGGCTGGGGCTCGCAGGCGGTGACGTCGACCGCGCGCAGTGATGAAGAGGTACTGCTGCTGGAGCCCGAGCTGCTGGCACGGGTTGACAGCGACGGCATCGAAGCCGCGTTCGGCTGGTTGCAGTCGCGTCGGGACATGATGTCGGCGCGCGATTGCTGGCTGATGCGCCTGCTGATGGCGCGCGTGGCGGAGCAGTACGCCCGGCATGATCTGGCGTTCCATCTGCTCGGCGAGCTGGAAAAGGGCGCACATACCCTGACGCTGCAGCACTGGTCGCCGGAGCTGCTGTTTGAGGTGCGGGCGCGACGGCTTAAGCTTTTGCGCATCAAAGCCGCACGCAGCGAAACGGACAAAACCCACATTCAACCGGAGATGGACGCGCTGCTGAGTGGCTTAATCAGCCTCGACCCGGCGCGCGCGGCCATTCTCTGCGGTTAATTACCCCCTCCAATACTCTCCTTACTCAGGTTTTATTATGGATGACTTAACCCTGCGTTATTACGATGCAGAAATGCGCTACCTGCTTGAAGCTGGTGAAGAGTTTGCCCGCGCGCATCCGGATCGCGCGGCACTGCTTAATCTGGATAAATCGGGCGCCCGCGATCCTTACGTTGAGCGCCTGTTCGAAGGTTTTGCTTTTATGATGGGGCGCCTGCGCGAAAAGCTCGATGACGACCTGCCGGAACTGACGGAAGGGCTGGTCACACTGCTGTGGCCACACTATCTGCGCACTATTCCGTCGATGTCGGTGGTGGCGTTCAGCCCTGACTGGCGTGAAATGAAGGAGAAAATAGCGCTGGCGAAAGGCACTGAAGTCCTCTCCCGACCAACAGGCGATAAGGCGACACGTTGCCGCTACACCACCACCCGGGAGATCAGCCTGCAGCCGCTGGCGCTGGAGCAGGCCGCGCTCTTTACCGATCCAGACGGTCGATCGGTGGTGCGTCTGCGTTTTGCCTGTAGCAGCCTGGCTGACTGGAGTCGGGCGGACCTCAGCCTGATTCCGTTTTACTTTGATGCCGACGCCCCGCTGGCCTGCGCCATGCATGAAGCTTTTACCTTACAGACCGCAGGCATCTGGCTGCGCCTGCCCGGCGATGCGCAGCGTCGCCCGCTGGACGCGCGCTTTACCGCGCTGGGATTTGGTGAGGAGGATCGGCTGTGGCCCAGGGGTAACAGCAGCTTCAGCGGTTATCAGCTACTGCTGGAATATTTCACTTTCCGCGAAAAGTTTATGTTTACCGGCCTGCGTGGGCTGGAGAATATCGCGCTGCCCGCCTCACTGCCGTGGTTTGAAATTGACGTTGTGCTGGCGCAGCGCTGGGAGCACGACTTTACCTTTAGTGAAAGACATCTGCGGCTGCACTGCGTGCCAGTGATCAACCTCTTTCCGCTGGAGTCTGATCCGCTGACGCTGAATGCCCTGCAGACTGAATACCTGCTGCGCCCGATGCGTGTACAGGATGGGCATACCGAAATTTATTCTGTTGATTCGGTAATCTCGTCGGGCAAACAGACCTGGGTGCCTTTTTCCAGCTTCCGCCATAAGGGCGGGATGATGCGCCACGACGCGCCGGAATATTACTACCATTCCCGCGTGCGCCGTGGCGCTTCGGGGCTGCATAACACCTGGCTTATTGTGGGCGGTGAAGCCTTTGATAATCACAGCGTACCCGATGATGAAAGCCTGTCGCTGACCCTCACTGGCACCAATGGCCAGTTGCCGCGCCGCGCCCTGCAAAGCACGGTATTGGATACCGCGATAATCACCAGTTCGACCCGCGTCGGGGTGCGCAATCTTTGTGCGCCAACGCTGCCCTGTTATCCGCCCGATCGTGACCGCTTTCACTGGCGCGTGCTGAGTCATCTCGGCAGTAACTTCCTGTCGATGATGGACAACGCCGAAGTACTGCGCGGCACGCTGGCGCTGTATGAGTGGACCGGCAGCGAGATGAACCGCCGCCGTCTGGAGGCGATAGTCGCCGTCAGCCACAGTGAAAGCGAGCGTTTTGAGCAGGGCTTCCTGCTGCGCGGCGTACAGATTGAGGTGACGCTCGACAGTCAGGGATTTGCCGGGCACGGAGATATCTGCCTGTTTGGTGAGATGCTCAGCCACTTTTTCGCCCTTTATACCGATATCTATCTGTTTAACCGCCTGATTATTATTCTGCAACCCACCGGAGAGCGCCTGGAATGGCAAGAGAAACACAACCGCCGTATCCCCGGCTAAGCCCGCGGATGGAAGCCGATTTGACGCGGATGAACTTCTACCGCTTCTGTCAGCTGCTGGAAAAACAGCACCCGGGCCGGCCATTGCTCGGCAGCTCCAGCCATCCGCAGGATGATGCGGTGCGCTTCAGCCCGTGGCCGGGCATGGGCTTTCCGGCCAGTGAACTGAAAAGCGTGGAATACAGTGAGGATGATGCCGGTGCAGCGCCCAAAGTACGTACCACTTTTATGGGCGTTTACGGGGTGGATTCTCCGCTGCCGACCGCCTATCTCGACGACATCAGCCAGCGACGAGAGGGACATGAGGCGTTGCAGGATTTCCTCGATATCTTCAGCCATCGCATCCTGACGCAGTTCTACCGCATCTGGCGTAAGTACTCTTATCCGGCCACCTTTGAGAGTGGCGGAACGGACAGCATTTCCCAGTCGCTGCTCGGATTAGTTGGCCTGGGGATTCCCGGTACCGCCAGCTATATCGCCACGCCAGTTTCGCGTTTTCTGGCGCTGCTCGGTGTATTACGCCAGCCGGCAAAAACGCAGGAGGGCGTACAGGCCATCGTGCGCCTGCTGGCACCGGAGACGCAGGCGCGAGTCAGCCCGTATTGCCTGCGCCCGATTAACATCAGCCAGCCACTCGCTTTTTACGGCGAGCGGGATTTTCTATTGGATGGCAATACGCCGCTGGGCGATGAAGTCATGGATACCAGCAGTCAGCTACTGATTGAATTAATAACCGGGTGTGAGCGCGAAGCGCAGGGCTGGAAGCCGGATGGCCAGCTGTATCAAGACTTCCTGGTAATGCTGCGCGTCTATCTCGGCTGGCGCTTTAAAGCGAAAATTCGGCTGACGGTCAGCACGGCGCTGCTGCCGGTGGTGCCTCTCGGCGACGCGCCGTTCTGGCTGGGAATGAGCGGCGTGCTTGGTGTGGAGGGCAAAACGCTTCCCGATGATATTCCGCGAACGTTTACCACCGAGCTTGGCAGCTATTGCGGCCTGCAACCCAGCCTACAGGGACAAGGAAATCAGCGTGTTCATTACCAGTTTGACTAAACCCACCCGCTGGCTGCTGCCTTTGCTGGCGATCAGCCTCAGCGGCTGCGGGCTGACGCAGAGCGTCACTGACACCACCCGTTCGGCGGTATCGTCCATTTTTTATAAAAAGATTACCCTGCTGCAGCTTGATTTCACTGCGCGCGAAGCACTGAATACCGACACGCGTGAAAATCACACCCGCTCGCAGTCCGTGGTCATCCGCGTTTATCAGCTGAAGGATCGTAAAACCTTCGACACGCTGGTTTATCAACAGCTGGCTACCGATGGCGATCGGCTGCTGGGTAAGGATCTGCTGGCCAGCCGTGATGCCGTGCTGACGCCGGGCGGTGCGATAAACCTCACTATGCCGATGGAGCCACACGCACAGTTTGTCGCCGTGGTGGCGCTGTTCCGTCATCCGGACCTGACCAACAATAGCTGGCAGCAGGTGCTGGATCGCGAAGCGCTCGACCCTGATCGGGCCCGTGTGCTGCAAGCAGATGACAACAGCGTGATCCTGCTCCCACTCAAGGATAAGTGATGCCCGACGCACGCGGATTTTTGCCCCTGTCAGTAATATCAATAATAAGCCGCGTGCTTATAGCCAAAATATTTTTCGCTGCGGCATGAGGGTGAATCTCTGCGAGCTTACACCGGTAAGCCATTCGGATGAACGCCGCCCGCCCAGATGCAACGTTAAATATGACGAATATAAAGAGTCTACTCATCAGGAATGCTCATATGCGTAAATGGATATTATTAATACCTTTGGTTGTATTGGTTTCAGGTTGTTCGCAGGTTGGAGGTAATGGCTATACCGCGGGAGATATCCGTGGAATTAACCATACGCCATACGTCATTAATTCGATGAATGTTAATGGTTTTGGTGGGCCTAATATGGGGGCTTACGGTGAGGGGGGCGGATATTGCTGCATCCTGCTGCCGGATAAATGGTCGCCGGGATTCAAAGCGCGCGTGGAGTGGGAGGTCGATCCCAAAACCGCATCTCAATTTCCGGGTTATAAGCATTGGGAGGAATATTTGAAATGGAAAAAGGAAGTAAAAGCCAGTTTCCGGAAGCACAGTGCGGTAGTGGATATTCCTGAATATGGCGAAGAGCGCTGCGGTATTAAGGTGCATTTCCTGCCCTGCAATGAGATTAAGGTCACAACAATCTGTGACGGCTACGGCACGCCAAACTATCCGATTAAAGAGCCCCTGGATATGAAGGAGCCCGCGCAATGTCCGAAATAAATCTCCTGTTGCCCTCCCGGAAACCTGCTGAATTTTGTGAAAACAGACGATTACAAACAATCCAGAAAAAGTTTTTTACGCACGGAATGTTATCTGTTCTTTTAGTTTTATTCATTTCAGGTTGTTCCCAGACCGCAGGTAATGGCTATACCGCGGGAGATATCCGTGGAATTAACCATATGCCATACGTCATTAATTCGATGAATGTTAATGGTTTTGGTGGGCCTAATATGGGGGCTTACGGTGAGGGGGGCGGATATTGCTGCATCCTGCTGCCGGATAAATGGTCGCCGGGATTCAAAGCGCGCGTGGAGTGGGAGGTCGATCCCAAAACCGCATCTCAATTTCCGGGTTATAAGCATTGGGAGGAATATTTGAAATGGAAAAAGGAAGTAAAAGCCAGTTTCCGGAAGCACAGTGCGGTAGTGGATATTCCTGAATATGGCGAAGAGCGCTGCGGTATTAAGGTGCATTTCCTGCCCTGCAATGAGATTAAGGTCACAACAATCTGTGACGGCTACGGCACGCCAAACTATCCGATTAAAGAGCCCCTGGATATGAAGGAGCCCGCGCAATGTCCGAAATAAATCTCCTGTTGCCCTCCCGGAAACCTGCTGAATTTTGTGAAAACAGACGATTACAAACAATCCAGAAAAAGTTTTTTACGCACGGAATGTTATCTGTTCTTTTAGTTTTATTCATTTCAGGTTGTTCCCAGACCGCAGGTAATGGCTATACCGCGGGAGATATCCGTGGAATTAACCATATGCCATACGTCATTAATTCGATGAATGTTAATGGTTTTGGTGGGCCTAATATGGGGGCTTACGGTGAGGGGGGCGGATATTGCTGCATCCTGCTGCCGGATAAATGGTCGCCGGGATTCAAAGCGCGCGTGGAGTGGGAGGTCGATCCCAAAACCGCATCTCAATTTCCGGGTTATAAGCATTGGGAGGAATATTTGAAATGGAAAAAGGAAGTAAAAGCCAGTTTCCGGAAGCACAGTGCGGTAGTGGATATTCCTGAATATGGCGAAGAGCGCTGCGGTATTAAGGTGCATTTCCTGCCCTGCAATGAGATTAAGGTCACAACAATCTGTGACGGCTACGGCACGCCAAACTATCCGATTAAAGAGCCCCTGGATATGAAGGAGCCCGCGCAATGTCCGAAATAAATCTCCTGTTGCCCTCCCGGAAACCTGCTGAATTTTGTGAAAACAGACGATTACAAACAATCCAGAAAAAGTTTTTTACGCACGGAATGTTATCTGTTTTTTTAGTTTTATTCATTTCAGGTTGTTCCCAAGCCGGAGGTAATGGCTATACCGCGGGAGACGTTCGCGGCTATAACCATACCAGCCAGGGAATAAATCGTTTCACGGTTAACGGTTATGGGGGAGGCGTAAGAGGGAATACCTGCTGCATCCTGCTGCCGGATAAATGGTCGCCGGGATTCAAAGCGCGCGTGGAGTGGGAGGTCGATCCCAAAACCGCATCTCAATTTCCGGGTTATAAGCATTGGGAGGAATATTTGAAATGGAAAAAGGAAGTAAAAGCCAGTTTCCGGAAGCACAGTGCGGTAGTGGATATTCCTGAATATGGCGAAGAGCGCTGCGGTATTAAGGTGCATTTCCTGCCCTGCAATGAGATTAAGGTCACAACAATCTGTGACGGCTACGGCACGCCAAACTATCCGATTAAAGAGCCCCTGGATATGAAGGAGCCCGCGCAATGTCCGAAATAAATCTCCTGTTGCCCTCCCGGAAACCTGCTGAATTTTGTGAAAACAGACGATTACAAACAATCCAGAAAAAGTTTTTTACGCACGGAATGTTATCTGTTTTTTTAGTTTTATTCATTTCAGGTTGTTCCCAAGCCGGAGGTAATGGCTATACCGCGGGAGACGTTCGCGGCTATAACCATACCAGCCAGGGAATAAATCGTTTCACGGTTAACGGTTATGGGGGAGGCGTAAGAGGGAATACCTGCTGCATCCTGCTGCCGGATAAATGGTCGCCGGGATTCAAAGCGCGCGTGGAGTGGGAGGTCGATCCCAAAACCGCATCTCAATTTCCGGGTTATAAGCATTGGGAGGAATATTTGAAATGGAAAAAGGAAGTAAAAGCCAGTTTCCGGAAGCACAGTGCGGTAGTGGATATTCCTGAATATGGCGAAGAGCGCTGCGGTATTAAGGTGCATTTCCTGCCCTGCAATGAGATTAAGGTCACAACAATCTGTGACGGCTACGGCACGCCAAACTATCCGATTAAAGAGCCCCTGGATATGAAGGAGCCCGCGCAATGTCCGAAATAAATCGCGCGCTACCCTGCCGGGCTCCCCCTGAATTTCCTGAAAATGGGCGGCTTTTCCTGACCCCGGAGCAGATTACGGCAAACTATCGTAAGCAGACGCTTGAAGAAAGGCAGTTCAGCAATAAATTAATGAAGCAGGCAGGAAAACGGCTCATGCCGCCCTGTTGCCATAGCCTGCATATCAGCCTTTTTTTTGACGGCACCGGCAACAATGACGAAAACGATACCAATATTGCCAGGCCGCCGCATCCCACTAATATTGCCAGGCTGTTTCATGCCACCTATGAACGCGCTGATAGCGGATACTTTCGTTACTACATGCCTGGGGTGGGCACACCATTTCCGAAAATTAATGAGTTTGCTTATAGCAGCGATGGCCTGAAGTATGCCCTGGGCGGAGAGGACCGGATTAACTGGGCGATGCTGCGGTTGGTCGATGCGCTGATGATTGCTATTACGCCAACGCGTATGGGGCTAAGTGACAGCGTGGCGCGAGAGCAGATCGTTGCCATGCGCGCGCACTGGCCGCTGAGCGGTGAGGCGAATCGACGCCGTGCGATTGATACCTTGCTGCAACCACTGCGAGCCAGAGTGTTACAGGCACGGCCGCAGCCCATCGCCCTTAAGCTGTTTATCTATGGCTTTTCGCGCGGCGCGGCGGAAGCTCGTGCTTTTGCCAGCTGGCTGTCGGAGCTGTGTGTCGATCCAGTCAGCAACAATGTGGATCTTTCGCTGCTCGGTCTGCCGCTCAGCATTGAATTTCTCGGCCTGCTGGATACCGTGCCCTCGGTGGGCATTGCACGTCTGGTACCGGGTTTTGACGGGCATATGAGCTGGGCCAGCGGCACTCAGCAGCTGCCGCTAGCCAGCCGTTTCCCTGGCCTGATTAAGTGCTGTCATCACTTTATTGCCGCTCATGAACAGCGGTTGAGCTTTCCGCTGGACTCGGTGCGACGCCCGGAAGGCCATTACCCCGCAGGTACATCAGAGGTTGTTTATCCTGGTGTGCACTCTGACGTCGGCGGCGGTTATCCGCCGGGTGAACAGGGAAAATCCCGCGGTAGCGTAGGTGAAATGCTGTCGCAGATTGTATTACATGATCTTTACGCCGCCGCGTTTGACGCCGGTGCACCTTTGGCAGTGCGGCCTGACAGGGTGACACCGCTGATTCAGACAATCCAGCCGTTACGAGAAATGTCACAAGATTCAATCACTGAGTTTGCTGTGGCGCCTGTAATAATCAACCGCTTTAACGCCTGGCGCACATTAACCCTGCTCGATGGGGCGGCATCGCAGGCAGATATCGCCACTGCTGAACAGTACGGCTATCAACCTTTGCAACTTACCTGCACCCTGGAAAATGCAATTATTCGGCAAATGGCCTGGATGACCGCCTGGCGTATCGGCCGCTACGCGCATAACAGCCTGTTGACACAACCGTTCTACCTTAATGCCCCACAAAAGGATGCAGTCGCGCTGGAGGAAGACAAGAACAACTACGATATGGCGCTCAAAAAGTTTCGTCATGCGCTTAAGAACGTGCGTCGCGATCGCCCAAACTGGCAGGACAGCATTACGCCGGGGCCGCCCGATTATGAGCCCACCACCGGGCAGTATCAGCTGCGTGAGGGCGCTCGCGAGTTTGAGCACGACTATCGCAACTGGTTTCGCGATATCAATGGCAGCCCGGCAGAGAGAGTTATTCAGGTGGCGCTGGATGGCGTGTTGAAACACCCGGTCTATCTGCTCAATGGGGATGATGAAAACAATGAGTATGAGCAGATGCGCAAAGAGGGTGACTATTACTTTGGGCGCCTGTTCAGCGACAGGCTGGGCACCAACACCCGCAAAGAGCCGGAAGCGCAGGTATTGGCACTGTTTGACGAGCATATACACGATTCACGCGCCTGGTTTATGCAAAGCACGCTGGGCGGACGTGAACCCTGGAGCGGCTACTTTCGCTATCGCATGATCTATTGCGGTGATAAAGCCAGCAAGCAAACACGGCTGATTTATCTCAACGGGCAGGTTATGGGAGCCCGACAGGTTTCAGGATCTGCTGAATATATCGTTGAATCGCGTGTGGTACAGGGCGGTATAACGGAAGCCCACAAGGTGCGCGAACTTGCCAGCGGGAAGACTGAAATACTGTCGCCCGGCAATATGCTGCCATTCAGTAAGCAGCCCGTTCTGAACGCTGCTCGCGAAAGCGCGCGCATCAGCGCTGAGCATCATCAGCATATACAGCTTGCTCTCATGAAAATAAAGAGTGAGTGGAATGCTTAAAACAGTATGCGGGTATTGAATAATCTGCTTAACACCCCCCCGTTTATAACCGATTAAGGATAAAGAATGCCTTATGCACATCGTTCTCCCTCGCTGTATGAAATCCTGTATGGCAATTTTAGTGGCGGGCTGGATCTGCATCACGTTAGCGAGGAGAACCAGGTGATCCTCTCGGTGCTCGACAATATGCAGCGTATCCTCAATTGCCGTGCCGGTACGCTGGCGCATCTGCACAATTATGGACTGCCAGATATGACGAAAATTCTGCAAGGGATGCCTGGCACCGCACACCAGTTGATTACCACGCTTTCTGATGTGCTGCTCCAATACGAGCCACGCCTTAACAGCATCAGGGTCGACATGCTGCGGCAGGTTATTCCCGGCGAGCTGCGTTACGCTATCGATGCCGAGCTGAAAGGCATCGGCCTGGTGCGCTACGGCACTGAATTTATGCCGGAAGGCAAAGTCCTGATCCGCTACCTGAAACAGCAGCAGGTTATTCATCAAAATGCGTTATAGGGTGTCCTGACTTTGTCCACACCGTGCAAAAAACACAGTTCAACGTCTGATAATAATCTGCCTGAAACCTTAATGGCTTATTTACCATTACGTAATTTTCCAGCCGGTAATAGAAACGCTGACTCCCTGCAATTAATGATGTATTAACCGCCTCTTAAGTCAGCCGGAATATATTTCATGCTGAGATGTCATGCGGCCAGATTACTTAACTCCTTTGTCTGCTGCTAATTAATTCAGCACACAGAGCAGTTAAGCTGTCGTCTTGCGGCACAGGCAGGCGCTGAACCAACAGAGCGTGCCGCGGAATAAATAATTCACCGCTTTCCCGTCATCCTGTTAAATGGATATTCAGTTATGAATGACTTTACTGCCCGTCAAATAAAAACCGGCGGCGATCCGCGCATGCTGCCGGATTATGGAGCCCTGCGCGATGAAATGCTCAAACTGATACATCCGGCGCGTCCGGATGTGAACTGGCGTGAAGCTGAAAAACACTGTCTTGCGCTATTTGAGCAAAACGGTGTGGAATTACAGACGGCAGCCTGGTACACGCTGGTTCGGACGCGGCTGGCGGGACTGTCTGGTCTGAATGAAGGCGTCTCCCTGCTGGAGGCACTGATAAGTTCTCAATGGAAAACGCTATGGCCGCAGCCAGTACATGCCCGGGTGGATATTCTCCACGGGCTGAGTCAGCGTTTGCATTCGTTCATGCGCCTGTTGCCGCTTAGCCATAGCGATCTTAGCCAGCTTTATCTTGTTGAACAGCGGCTTGTGCGTATCAGCAAGCATTCTGATCTCAGGCAGATTAGCCAGTTTGAGTCATTGCGTGCTCTGATGAACAGGCGCGCTAAGCGGTTGGAAAACGCTGATAACACCTCTGGTCCGGGTATAGCCATTCAATCCAGTGAGGTATTGGCCGCCACGGAGAACAGGGCCTTACCTGATGACGCTCAAGCCGCCACGACGATTAAATGGGTGTATGTGACGCAGCCGGAACACCCGCCAAATGCGGAGGTCACGTCGGTCATACCGGAGCCGGTGAAACGCTGGAAAAGCTTTGTCGCCGGGATGGGCGTTATGCTGGTGGTCGGCACACTGTCGGTGTGGAGCTGGCAGCTGTCAAGTCGCAGCGATCCGCTGCGCGACCAGCTTGCCGCATCGCTGGCGCCTTTGCCGGTAACGCTTAATGCCGCGCAACGGGACGGAATACGTCAACAATCTACTCCACCGCAGCCCTTTATTGCCCAGACGCGGCAACAGCTTATGCGTCTGCATCAGTTACCTCCGCACTGGACGATTAATCACAGTCGTCAATTACTCGAACAGGCGCAGATTTTGTGGCCGCAGCAGGCCGATGTACTGGCCGTGGAGTGGCAACAGCAGCGTAATGCCATGGCGTTGCCCATTGAAAGTTTGGAAGGATGGCATCAGGGAATGACGACGCTACAGACGCTGAGCGATCGCCTGAGTCAGCTGGATGAGCGTAAGGGCAAATACATCACGGTCAGCGAACTGAAGTCGGTGGTATTTTCCGCCATCCAGTCATTTAACCATTCGATACCGGCGGAAGAGCAACTGCGTGTTTTATCGCACTATCCGACGGAGCAGCCTTTACCTGCTGCGGCCAGAGCGCAGCTGGAGATGCACCTGAAGCAGCTGATCGCCGGTTATGCTTTGCTGACGGAGGCTGAATAACAGGAGTGACAGTCAGGGCAGGTTAGGTCAACTGTAAGCAGGGAGAAGCGGAGAGATAAGAGGGCGGTTTACTCAATGTGGGTCTGCTGGATTGGCTGGCGAGGGTAAATCCACAGCCGCGAGTGCTTGTTTAACGTGGGTACCGCCGTTGTACCGGCATCAGGCTTAACTACATTGTTGGTGGTTAGCCGTGCCGCTCTAAATAAAGCGAGAACCTGTAAAAAGAAAATCCACGCCATGGCGTGGATTTTATCGGACTTATGACTCTTCATGAGCGTGAATCCGCGCTCATGAATAAGCAGAGTTTAGACGTTGAACAGGAAGTTCATTACGTCGCCATCTTTAACGATGTAATCTTTGCCTTCTGAACGCATCTTGCCCGCTTCTTTCGCGCCCTGTTCACCTTTATAAGCCACGAAATCTTCAAAGGCGATGGTCTGTGCGCGAATAAAGCCTTTTTCAAAATCGGTATGAATTTTACCGGCGGCCTGCGGCGCGGTGGCGCCCACCGGAATGGTCCAGGCGCGCACTTCTTTCACGCCCGCGGTGAAGTAAGTTTGCAGACGCAGCAGCTCATAACCGGCACGGATCACGCGGTTCAGGCCCGGCTCTTCCAGACCCAGTTCCGCCATAAATTCAGCGCGGTCTTCATCTTCCAGCTCGGCGATATCCGATTCCACTGCGGCACACACCGCAACCACCACTGAACCCTCTTTTTCCGCGATTGCACGCACCTGGTCGAGGTAAGGGTTATTTTCAAAGCCATCTTCATTGACGTTGGCGATGTACATGGTTGGCTTCAGGGTCAGGAAGCTCAGATAACGGATAGCCGCTTTATCTTCTTCAGTAAGATCCAGCGAGCGCAGCATGCCAGCGTTGGACAGGTGCGGCAGGCATTTCTCCAGCGCCGCCTGTTCTGCTTTCGCGTCTTTGTCGCCGCCTTTGGCTTTCTTCTGCACGCGATGCAGAGCGCGTTCACAGGTATCGAGATCGGACAGCGCCAGCTCGGTGTTGATAACGTCAATATCGTCGGCCGGATCGACCTTGTTGTTAACGTGAATGATGTTGTCATTCTCGAAGCAACGCACCACGTGACCAATCGCCTCGGTCTCTCGAATGTTAGTCAGAAACTGGTTGCCCAGGCCTTCACCTTTGGAGGCGCCTTTTACCAGGCCAGCGATATCAACAAATTCCATGGTGGTGGGGATAATGCGCTGCGGCTTGACGATCTCAGCCAGCTGATCCAGACGCGGATCGGGCATCGGCACCACGCCGGTGTTGGGTTCAATGGTACAGAACGGGAAGTTGGCTGCTTCGATGCCGGCTTTGGTCAGCGCATTGAACAGGGTGGATTTACCGACGTTCGGCAGGCCCACGATACCGCATTTGAATCCCATATTTATATCACCTTAATATCTTGATAATTAAGGTATTTATCAATACCTTAATCGGAATAATAGAAATTTCCCGGCATTATACACGTAATAGCGTCCGGAAGGGGGCGAATCACCGGTTTATGGTGCTCAGGCGCCCGCTTTAAAGGCGTGCAGGCGGTTCATCGCTTTTAAACGATCTTCCTTCAGCCACAGTTCGGTGCAGCGTACCGCTTCATCCACCGCATCATCAATCAGCTTCTGCTCGCTGGCTGGCGGTTTGCCGAGCACAAAGCCGGTGACCTTGTTGCGATCGCCCGGATGGCCGATGCCTACCCGCAGACGATGAAAATTATTATTGTTGCCGAGACGGCTAATAATGTCCTTCAGGCCGTTATGGCCGCCGTGGCCGCCGCCCTGTTTGAATTTGGCAACGCCGGGCGGTAAATCCAGCTCATCGTGCGCCACCAGAATCTCTTCCGGTGTGATGCGATAAAACGTTGCCATCGCGGCCACCGCTTTACCGCTGAGGTTCATAAAGGTGGTCGGCACCAACAGGCGCACATCTTCACCGGCCAGCGCAAGGCGGGCGGTATAGCCAAAAAATTTCCCTTCTTCTTTCAGCGACTGATTATGTCGCTGGGCCAGCAGGTCGACAAACCAGGCGCCTGCGTTGTGGCGCGTCGCGGCATATTCCGCGCCGGGGTTGGCCAGGCCAACTATCAGTTTAATTGTGCTCACGGACCGGTTCCTGTCACCGTAGAAAGGGCGCTAGTTTACCTGGTGCTGCGCCATAACTCAAAAAAGTGCGCAGCGTAGTAGTTGCATAGCGTGATAATTCATTTTTGAAGCACTATCAGCAGCTTAAAGGTAAAATTTTGTCAGAGCGATTGACGAACTGTGATCTTTCACACAGCCAGTGTTTAATCCATTAACTAAACTTATGACAGTTTAGCAATATGTGCTGAGCAGGCGTATTAACAGGAGGTGCAGCATGAAACGTAAAAGTGCGCACAGGTTAGGAAACGTACTGATGGGATTGGGTCTACTAACCATGGTCGGCGGGGTACTCTATTCCGTGCTTAACCAGCTGCCAGAAATTAATTTGCCGGCGTTTATGGCGCAGGCGGCGATTTTCGGCATTTTTATCGGCGCGTTGTTGTGGCTGGTAGGCGCCAGCGTAGGCGGGCGTGAAAAGGTTAGTGACCACTATTACTGGTTACGTAACTGTGATGACCGCTGCCGTCGTCGTTCTGCCAGTCGTCATCCTCATAACTGATTAGCCAGTTCGCTCTTTTCTGCCAGCGGTGTGAAAACCTCTACCCGGTTACGCCCGCTGGTTTTTGCGTGATAAAGCGCTTCGTCTGCCGCCACCAACAAACTTTCGATATCCTGAATGCGGGTTGGCGCCACCGCGGTCATGCCGATGCTGGTGGTATAGATTACCTGTTCGGGCGCTGAAGCATGCACTGCCCGACGCACCTGCTCACACCAGTTTTTCCCCTCCTGTTCATTCAGGCTGAGTACGGCGGCAAACTCCTCGCCGCCCAGCCGGGCAAACTGCGCCTGCGGTGGGAGTGCCTGACTGACCACGCGACAAAAATCGAGCAGCACGCGATCGCCCTGATGATGGCCAAAACGATCATTGATGCTTTTAAAATGGTCGAGATCGAACAGTACCACCGTTAGCTGCTGACGATGTCGTCGACACCAGTCGGCCAGCTTGTTGCCTTCGGCAAACAGCGCACGGCGATTAGCAATACCGGTGAGCGGATCGAGCAGGGAAGCCTGTTGATAGATCAGACGCGAGCGTTCATTGACCATCGCCAGAATGGTAAAGGTCAGCCCCATGACAAACAGCATCGATTCCAGCATGATCCAGACGGTGAACTGGGTGCCGCCGATAGCGCCATGCAGCATATTGGGCCGACCGGCATCAAGAAACAGCCGGGCAACGTGGAAGCCAAGGTGAATGACCAGCAGCAGCTGCGCCGGCCAGTAGGTGGCTGGCAACAGCGTGCGTGCGCCGTAAAGCAGACGGATTAACACGGCGGTAAAGATGATGCACAGCAGGCAGGTAACGATAACGCGCTTGGGTAGCGAGAAGTAGAACTGGGGAAACAGGCAGAGTATTGCCCAGAGTAGCGCACCCGTCAGCCAGTTGATGCCCAGCGGCAGGCCGCGAAAGGTGCGAAAGGCGTTGACCAGCATGCCGTAACCAAAATAGAGAATGACGTTGCCTACCGCAATCGGCAAAAAATGATGGCCGGTACTGCGCAGGCTGCTGAGCATCATCGCCAGCAGGGTGGCGATCAGCGCCACGGTAGTAAAGCCCAACACGCGATCGTACTGCGAACCCGCCCAGGCAAACAGCATAATGATGCTCATAAAGCCCAGCACAAAGAGTTCGCAAATAAAAAGCGTGTAGACGTCGAGAGACATAAAAGCTTTCCTGAAGAACGATCGCAGAAAAATAGCACTAAATGAAGGTGGGTTGAAGCGCAAAACCGGCGCGTGCAGCAACTCAGACGTTGGTATAAATAGTCGGCGATTACGCGCTGTGGAACGGAATAATTAGTAAAAATTTGCAGCGTTTTATCGGGCAGGGCAAATATCAATACGCCGTTGCCCGCCTCGACAGTTCGTCGTTAAATGCCAAAAAAAAACCGGGCCTGAGCCCGGTTCATTCGCCTGCAGTGCGCATTAATGCTCGAACATGGCGGAGATCGATTCTTCGTTGCTGATACGACGAATGGCTTCTGCCAGCATACCGGAGAGGGTCAGCGTGCGTACGTTAGGCAGCGCTTTAATCTCTTCCGGAAGCGGAATGGTGTCGCAGACAATCACTTCGTCAATCACCGAATGACGCAGGTTTTCCACGGCGTTGCCGGAGAAAATCGGGTGAGTGGCGTAGGCGAACACGCGCTTGGCGCCGCGCTCTTTCAGCGCTTCCGCTGCTTTACACAGCGTGCCGCCGGTGTCGATCATGTCATCAACCAGAATACAGTCGCGACCGGCAACGTCACCGATGATATGCATCACCTGAGATACGTTGGCACGTGGACGACGCTTATCGATGATCGCCATGTCGGTATCGTTGAGCAGCTTGGCGATGGCGCGGGCGCGGACAACGCCACCAATATCCGGAGAAACCACAATCGGATTGACCAGGCCTTTGGTCAGCATATCTTCCAGCAGAATAGGGCTGCCAAAGACGTTATCGACCGGAACATCAAAGAAGCCCTGAATCTGTTCAGCGTGAAGATCCACGGTCAGCACACGGTCAACGCCTACGCTGGAGAGGAAATCGGCGACCACTTTTGCGGTGATTGGCACACGGGCGGAACGCACACGGCGATCCTGACGCGCATAGCCAAAGTAAGGAATCACCGCGGTGATACGACCCGCAGAAGCACGACGCAGCGCGTCGACCATCACAACCAGCTCCATCAGGTTGTCATTGGTCGGGGCACAGGTGGACTGGATGATGAAAATATCACCACCGCGTACATTCTCATTAATCTGTACGCTCACTTCACCATCACTGAAACGACCGACGGCGGCGTCGCCCAGGCTGGTGTAAAGGCGGTTGGCAATACGTTGTGCTAGTTCCGGCGTTGCGTTACCAGCAAAAAGCTTCATATCAGGCACGAGAAAAACCTCAGGCTTTGCGTCGAGAGAATGACCAGCGCAGCAGCACCCGGCGCTCTGCTGCTGCAATGGCCATGCGATAGTTAAGCGTAACGCGCACTGTCTGGATCAGGGTGACAGTGTCACGTTACGCGAATGACCCGTTTAGTATCTGGTGCAGCGGTGAGACGTTAACGCCCCGTGCGACGAACCCTTTTACCTCTTTCGGTGCCATTGCAAGCACCTCACGGGCAGCAGACTCGGTGTCAAATTCAGCAAACACGCAAGCACCTGTGCCAGTCAGGCGCGACGGCGCGTATTCTAGCAGCCAGGAAACAAGCTCATCAACCTCGCGAAAACGTTTTCTTACTACGGCTTCACAATCATTATGAAACGGTAGCTGCATCAGCGCTGACATTTCACGCACCGGCGTATCGCGCGTCAGTGCCTCATCGTTGAACACCGCAGGCGTGGCGATGCTGACACCGGGGTGGGCAACAAGATACCATTTTTCCGCGGGCGACGCAGGCTGTAACGCCTCGCCAACCCCTTCGGCAAAAGCGGCATGGCCTTTCACGAACACCGGCACATCTGCGCCAAGCTGCAGGCCCATCTGCGCCAGCCGCTCCGATGATAAGCCAAGTCGCCACAGATGATTCAGCGCCACCAGCACCGTCGCCGCATTTGATGAGCCACCGCCAAGGCCGCCGCCCATCGGCAAGACCTTATCAATGGCGATCGTGGCGCCGGCATGCAGCGGCAGGCGGTTCTCCTGCGCCGCTTCATGCATCAGCAGGCGCGCCGCCCGCACAATCAGGTTCTGCTCATCGGGTACGCCGGCAACCGGCGTCAGCAGGCGAATCTCGCCGCTGCTGTCGGGGGTAATGGTCAGCCTGTCGCCATAATCAAGAAACTGAAACAGCGTTTGCAGGTTGTGGTAGCCGTCGGAGCGACGGCCGGTAATGTAAAGGAACAGGTTAAGCTTCGCCGGAGCGGGCCAGGAGAGGATCATTGCAGGGTCCAGCCATCCATACGCAGTTTGATGCGCTGATCGCCTTCACGCAGTTCGAGGTTAGCAGGCAGCGGCGGCGACACTTTGCTGTCGTAATCCTGGATAGTAACCGTCCATTTTTGACCATTCTGGCTATAGTTGGCCTGGCGTAGCTGATAATTATCGTTCAGCGTATAGTCGGTCGCTTCGCCTGGCAGACCCATCATCCACTGACGCAAATTCTCCAGTGGAATGTCCATACCGGTGAGCTGTGAGATCATTTTCTGCGCGTCGTTGCTGACGTAACGTTTGCCTTTGTTATCGACCAGCTGCACGGTTGAACCCTGTGCATCCAGCTGCAATTCAGTGCTGCCCAGCGGATTGGTCAGCAGCAGGCGATAGCGATCGGGGGCAGTTTGCTGCCAGTTGAAGCGGGCGTAAACTTTTTGTTTATCAGAAAGATAAGCAAAGGCACCGCGGGTTTGATAGTGGCTGACTTTAGCCACGGCCTGCTGATGCTGTTGCCACTGCGGCGAGGTCACGCTTTTGCCCGGGCCTTGTGCGGGTTGGTGTACGGAACAGGCGGCCAGTAACAAACTGGCCAGCGGCAGTAACCGCAACAGGCGGCCTTGTGGCAAATGCTTCATGGGGTCATCTCCTCGACTCGTTTTGAATTCGTAACCGTTAACGCTAACCAGCACCGCGGATATCGTCAATGCGATTTCTGGTTAATCAGCTATATCTTATTACAGTCATAGGCTTTGTATGGCTTTAATTGCGCGCCTGCATCTTGTAGAATGCGCATCACAAAACCCTGGTAACATTGGGACATTCTGACTTTCTGCTATGACGCTGCTTGCTCTGGGAATCAACCACAAAACCGCACCTGTTGCTCTGCGAGAACGTGTAACCTTCACACCTGACACGCTGGATGAGGCGCTTAACAGCCTTCTGGCGCAGCCTATGGTGCAAGGTGGTGTTGTGCTGTCTACCTGTAACCGCACTGAGCTTTATCTCAGCGTGGAGCAGCAGGAGAACCTGCAAGAACAGCTGGTGCGCTGGCTGTGCGACTATCATCAGCTTGGCGAAGAAGAAGTGCGTAACAGCCTCTACTGGCACCACGGCAACGACGCGGTGAGCCATCTGATGCGCGTGGCCAGCGGCCTCGATTCGCTGGTGTTAGGTGAACCGCAAATTCTCGGCCAGGTCAAAAAAGCGTTCTCAGATTCCCAGCGTGGCCACTCGCTTTCCAGCGAGCTGGAGCGCATGTTCCAGAAAAGTTTCTCGGTAGCCAAACGCGTGCGCACCGAAACTGACATTGGTGCCAGCGCGGTCTCGGTGGCGTTTGCCGCCTGTACGCTGGCGCGTCAAATCTTTGAATCGCTCTCCACGGTCAACGTGCTGCTGGTGGGTGCCGGAGAAACCATCGAGCTGGTGGCGCGCCATCTGCGCGAGCACAACGTCAAAAAACTGATGATCGCCAACCGTACCCGTGAACGGGCGCAGCTGCTGGCGGACGAAGTTAACGCCGAAGTGATTGCGCTGGCAGACATCGATGCGCGCCTGGCGGAAGCGGACATTATTATCTCCTCCACCGCCAGCCCGCTGCCGATTATCGGCAAAGGCATGGTTGAACGGGCGCTGAAAGCGCGCCGTAATCAGCCCATGCTGCTGGTGGATATCGCCGTGCCGCGCGATGTGGAGCCGGAAGTAGGCAAGCTGCCGAACGCCTACCTTTACAGCGTTGACGATCTGCAAAACATCATTGAAAAAAACATGGCGCAGCGCAAAGCGGCCGCCGTGCAGGCAGAGACCATCGTAGTGCAGGAAAGCAGTGAGTTTATGTCCTGGCTGCGAGCGCAAAGCGCTGTCTCTACTATCCGTGAATACCGCAGCCAGGCTGAGCAGGTGCGCAGCGAACTGGAAGAGCGGGCGCTGGCTGCGCTGCAGCAAGGCGCCGATCCACAACAGGTGATGCGCGACCTCGCACATAAACTGACCAATCGTTTAATCCACGCCCCGACTAAATCCCTTCAGCAGGCCGCGCGCGACGGCGACGGCGAACGCCTGCAGATCCTTCGTGACAGCCTCGGGCTGGAGTAGTTAACCCCCCTTTACAGGATGACATCCATCGAATGAAGACTTCTATTGTTGCAAAACTGGAAGCCTTGCAGGAGCGCCACGAAGAAGTGGAAGCGATGCTGGGCGATGCGGGCGTCATCGCCGATCAGGATCGCTTTCGCGCACTGTCGCGCGAATATGCCCAGCTGGGCGACGTTACGCACTGTTTCCGCCAGTGGCAGCAGGTTCAGGAAGATTTAGACACCGCCGAGCAGATGCTCGACGATCCTGAGATGCGCGATATGGCGCAGGAAGAGCTGAAAGAGGCGCGCAGCAAAAGCGAAGCGCTGGAACAGCAGTTACAGATGCTGCTGCTGCCGCGCGACCCTGACGACGAGCGCCACTGCTTTATTGAAGTGCGTGCCGGGACCGGCGGCGATGAAGCCGCTATTTTTGCCGGTGACCTGTTTCGCATGTACAGCCGTTATGCAGAGAGCCGCCGCTGGCGCGTGGAGATCATCAGCGCCAACGAAGGCGAGCATGGCGGTTATAAAGAGGTGATTGCCCGCGTCGCTGGCGATGGCGCTTACGGCCGTCTGAAATTTGAATCGGGTGGTCATCGCGTGCAGCGCGTGCCGGAAACCGAATCACAGGGCCGCATTCATACCTCAGCCTGTACGGTAGCGGTGATGGCAGAAGTGCCGGAAGCGGAGCTGCCGGAGATTAACGCCGGCGATCTGAAAATCGACACTTTCCGTTCCTCAGGCGCGGGTGGCCAGCACGTTAACACCACCGATTCTGCTATCCGTATTACCCACCTGCCAACCGGCATCGTGGTGGAATGTCAGGATGAGCGCTCGCAGCATAAGAACAAGGCCAAGGCACTGGCGGTATTGGGCGCACGTATTCGTGCCGCAGAAATCGCCAAACGCCAGGCGGAAGAAGCCTCTGAGCGCCGTAATTTATTAGGCAGCGGCGATCGCTCCGATCGCAATCGCACCTATAACTTCCCGCAGGGCCGCGTGACCGATCACCGTATCAACCTGACGCTCTATCGCCTTGATGAGGTGATGGAAGGCAAGCTGGACGCGCTGATTGAACCGATCGTGCAGGAATATCAGGCGGATCAGCTGGCAGCGCTGGCCGATCACGACTGATGATCATTCGTGACTGGCTCAGGCAGGCGATCGCCACGCTGTGCGGCGGCGACAGCCCTAAACGCGATGCGGAAGTGTTGCTGAGCTTTGTTACCGGCAAATCGCGCAGCTGGCTTATCGCTTTTGATGACACTGAACTTAGCCTGGCCGCGTGTGCCCAGCTTGATGCGCTACTGGCGCGTCGGGCGCAGGGTGAACCGGTGGCGCATCTGGTGGGTGAACGTGAATTCTGGTCGCTGCCGCTGGAGGTGTCACCGACCACGCTGATTCCGCGTCCGGATACCGAACTGCTGGTGGAAGAGGCGCTGACGCGTTTGCCCTCCGCGCCAGCCAGCCTGCTCGATCTCGGCACCGGCACCGGTGCCATTGCGCTGGCCGTCGCCAGTGAGCGCGCCGATGTGCAGGTCACCGGTGTCGATCGCATCGCTGATGCCGTAGCGCTGGCGCAGCGCAATGCCGCCAGGCTGGCGCTTACTCAGGTCACATTTTTCCACAGTTACTGGTTCTCTTCCCTTGAAAATCAGCGATTTAATGTTATTGTCAGCAATCCCCCGTACATCGACGCTTTAGATCATCATCTACAGCAGGGCGACGTGCGCTTCGAGCCGCTAAGCGCGCTGGTTGCCGCAGAGCAGGGCCTTGCCGATCTGCAGCATATTGTTGCCCACGCCGCCGCGCACCTGTTACCTCAGGGCTGGCTGCTGCTGGAACATGGCTGGCAACAGGCGGAGGCGGTACGCGCGCTACTGGCGCAGGCGGGATTCGATCATATCAGCACGCGTCAGGATTACGCGGGCAATGATCGGGTAACTTCAGGACAATTAGCATAATTACAGGACGCATTATGGCTACTTTCTATCCGTTGCTGACACAGCTGCATCTGCTAACCGTGTTCATCACCATCACACTATTTATTCTGCGTTTTTACTGGCAGCGCAGCGGTTCGCCGATGCAGGCAAAGCGTTGGGTGCGCATTTTACCGCACATTAATGATACGCTGCTGTTGGTGAGCGGAGCCGTGCTGGTTAGCATCACTCACTATTATCCCTTTTCTCCGCAAGGTAGCTGGCTGACTGAGAAGCTGTTTGGCGTTATCATCTACATTGTATTGGGCTTCGTCGCCCTGGGCCGTCGGCCAAAGTCAGACCGGGTGCGCTGGATCGCGTTTAGCGTTGCACTGGTTGCGTTCTGTCTGATTATCGCGCTGGCGACCCGCAAATTGCCATTGTTGGGGATTGTATGACCTCCGTAGCACAACTCGATTTTACGCAGCCATCGCTCTGTGAAGCGGTGATCAAGACCACGCTTGCGATTCGTCATGACTTCCCTCTGGAAAAAGTTAACGCCCAGCTGGACGCACTGGTTGCAGAGGCGCGCGAATTCGTCAGTGGCGAAAGTGAACAGGATCTGCAGCTGGAAAAGCTGCTGGAACTGTTTTATCAGCACTGGAAGTTTGGCGGTGCCAGCGGCATCTATAATCTCTCCGATGCGCTCTGGGTCGATAAAGTGCTCGACACCCGTCAGGGTACCGCGGTGTCGCTGGGCATGATCCTGCTGCACATTGCGCACAAGCTGTCACTGCCGGTAATGCCGGTGATCTTCCCGACGCAGCTGATTCTGCGCGCCGACTGGCTCGATGAAGAGATGTGGCTGATCAATCCGTTCAACGGCGATACGCTGGATACGCATACGCTGGAAGTGTGGTTGAAAGGCAACATCAGTCCGACCACCGAACTGTATGACGAAGATCTGGAAGAAGCGGAGTCGGCGCTGGTGATCCGCAAGATGCTCGACACGCTGAAGGCGGCATTGATGGAAGAGAAGCACATGGAGATGGCGCTCAACGTCAGCCAGGTGCTGCTGCAGCTCGATCCGGATGACCCGTATGAAATCCGCGATCGCGGCCTGATTTACGTGCAGCTCGACTGTGAACACATCGCCCTGAGCGATCTCAACTATTTTGTTGAGCACTGCCCGGAAGATCCCATCAGCGAGATGATCAAAGTACAGATTCATTCCATTGAACAGAAACAGGTAACGCTGCACTAACGCGTTCCGTAAGCAAAAAGGCAAAGGCATGACACAGAAAGTAGTCAATATTGGCGATATCAAAGTAGCAAACGACCTGCCGTTCGTGCTGTTTGGCGGGATGAACGTGCTGGAATCTCAGGATCTGGCTATGCGTATCTGTGAGCATTACGTGAAGGTCACCGAGAAACTCGGCATTCCTTACGTATTCAAGGCGTCGTTCGATAAAGCTAACCGCTCATCCATCCACTCCTACCGCGGTCCGGGTCTGGAAGAGGGCATGAAGATTTTCCAGGCGCTGAAGCAGGCGTTTGGCGTCAAAATCATTACCGATGTGCATGAAGCCTCACAGGCGCAGCCGGTTTCTGAAGTGGTCGATGTGATTCAGCTGCCAGCGTTCCTTGCCCGGCAGACCGATCTGGTGGAAGCGATGGCGAAAACTGGCGCGGTGATCAACATCAAGAAACCACAGTTCGTTAGCCCGGGTCAGATGGGCAATATCGTTGAGAAGTTTGCCGAAGGCGGCAACGAAAACGTGATTCTGTGCGATCGCGGCGCTAACTTTGGCTATGACAACCTGGTTGTCGATATGCTCGGCTTTAACGTCATGAAGAAAGTCAGCAAGAACAGCCCGGTTATTTTTGACGTGACGCATGCGCTGCAAACCCGCGATCCGTTCGGTGCCGCCTCTGGCGGACGTCGCGCACAGGTTGCCGAGCTGGCGCGTGCCGGTATGGCGGTGGGTATCGCCGGTCTGTTTATCGAAGCGCATCCTGAGCCGAACAGCGCAATGTGCGACGGCCCGTCGGCGCTGCCGCTGGACAAGCTGGAGCCGTTCCTCGCGCAGATGAAAGCAATTGACGATCTGGTCAAAGGCTTCCCTGAGCTGGACACCAGCAAGTAAGCTTCTGTAATAAAAAAGGCCGCGTAAGCGGCCTTTTTTATGCGCGTCATCTTACAGCATAATGGTCATCAGATAGCCGACAAACAGCGCCAGATGCGCCGCGCCATTCAGCACATTGGTGCGCCCGGTAGAGAACGAAATGTGGCAGAGAATCAGCACGGCGATCATCATCACCATGTGCGGAGGCTCCAGCCCAAACACCAGCTCCTGATGGGTCAGGGTGGCGATAATGGTTACCGCGGGCACGGTCAGTGAGATGGTGGCCAACACCGAACCAAAAAACAGGTTCATCGCGCGCTGCACCTGATTAGCCAGCACCGCTTTGATGGCACCCAGCCCTTCAGGTGACAGAATCAGCAGGGCGACGAGGAAGCCGGTAAACTGCTCCGGTGCATTCAGCTCGGTCAGCAGGTATTCCAGCGGATTGGCATTCATCTTGGTCACGGCGATCACCGCCACCAGATGCACGATCAGCCACAGCGCATGGCGCAGGCTGGTGTGCGCCGATGGCTTGCCGTGATGCGGATCGCCATCGTCACTCTCATCTTCATGCTCGTAGATAAACAGGCTTTGGTGAGTTTTGGTCTGTATCAGCAGAAAAACGCCGTACATCGCCGCGGAGATGGCCGCAATCAGTAACGCCTGACCGGTAGTGAAATTGCCGCCCGGCAGCGCGTTGGGAAACACCAGCACCAGAATCGCCAGCGGAAAGATAGCAATCATATATTGCTTCACGCCAGCCAGGTTGAGGTACTGCGTGGCAAATTTGCGCCCGCCAAGCAGCAGGGCGAAGCCTACCAGCCCGGATGTCACAATCATGATGATGGAGTAAAGCGTGTCGCGCATCAGCGCGGGCGCGGCGCTGCCGGTCGCCATCAGGGCGGAGATCAAACTGACTTCAAGAATCACCACCGACAGGCTCAGGATCAATGAGCCGTAGGGTTCGCCGAGGCGGTGAGCCAGCACGTCGGCGTGACGAACCACACTAAAGGCGCTGCTGAGGATACCGACCAGCGCCAGCGCATTGAGCGCGATGACTAAGGGAAAATTCTGTGAGTGACCAAAAAACCCGAGCGCCGCCAGTGCGGCTATCGGGAGGAAGAGCGTATATTCTGTGTGACGAGTTTTACCTTCGTGTCCGGGCATGTGTCCCTCTCATAAGCCATTAGCCATAAGCAAAATGCAGCGATCCTGCTAAAAACAACCTGATTAAATCATTAACGCGTTAACCTGGTTTTACAAGCGGGTAAAGTGTAGCTGTTCTTAAGTCATTTTTGGGTAAATTTACGTGGTTTTACGCGTGTTATTGATTTTTTGTTTAAGATGTGCAAAATCGAATAAATTATAATTTAAACCATATAAAACATGCGCTTAAGCATTTATATCGAATTTTAAATGGAATTATTTCGCTGTTTATTTGGCGATTAGTTGATATTTATAGGGTTTGGTTATGCCTTTTTGCATGAGATGGTCTAATCAGGTGACTTGATTTTTTTATCCGCAGCGACCAGGCTTACCTTCTGTTCAGAGAAAGGAGGAATTATGCCTTATCAGTCACGTGACGATTTACCTGACAACGTCAGACACGTTCTGCCTGCACACGCACAGGATATCTATCAGCAGGCGTTTAACAGCGCCTGGGATCAGTATAAAGATAAGCAGGATCGCCGCGGCGATGAGTCGCAGGAAGAGGTGGCGCACAAAGTGGCCTGGTCCGCCGTCAAAGAGAAGTATGCAAAAGGTGACGATGACAAGTGGCATCCTAAAAAGTGATAACGATCCCGGCGCCCGCCGGGATTTTGCTTTTCCCCTCAAGATTTCCCTTAGGCCGCCGATGCTTTTTTAACAGCTGCCCGGCGCGGTGTGGCTTGAAAGCGTGACGCCAAATCGATTAATGTCGTTTAAAGAAGGCGAACAATAAGCCGCCTTATTATTCAATTGACGGGAGAGCGAGTCAGTTAAGATGGCAGGCAGTGGCATAAGGAGGTTCAGATGTTAACCCGGGAATTTCTACTTCAGGCAGACTGTAAAACGGCCTATGGCGATATAGAAGAGTCGCTGTTATTGACCTGTGAGCAACGCGCCGCCTCGCTGGCGGCAACCTTAGCCTGTCGACCTGATAATAGCCCGGTGTGGATTTTTGGTTACGGCTCACTGATGTGGAATCCGGTGTTTGAGAGCGAAGAGGCGGCGGAAGGGCTGCTGCAGGGCTGGCACCGTGCTTTCTGCCTGCGGCTGACCTCAGGGCGTGGCACGGCCGCGCAGCCGGGGCGCATGTTGGCGTTAAAACAGGGTGGCGCCACCACCGGGCTGGCTTTTCGGCTGCCAGAAGAGACGCTGCATGATGAGCTGGCGCTGCTGTGGAAACGTGAAATGGTCACCGGCTGCTATTTGCCGACGTGGTGCGACTTAGCGCTTAACGACGGGCGCACGGTGACTGCACTGGTGTTTGTAATGGATCCGCGGCATCCGCTGTACGAAGCGGATTCGTGCCCGCGCACCATCGCGCCGATGATCGCCCGTGCCAGCGGCCCACTGGGCACCAACGCCCAGTACCTGTTTTCGCTGGAGCAGGAGTTAACGCGGCGGGGCATGTACGATGACTGTCTGACCGATCTGGTGAGCCAGGTGCGTGAGCTGCAAACTGCCCATCATCATATGCAGGGCTAACGTTTTCTTCGCAACGGCCGCCGAACGGCGGCCGCAGAGGGTGTTACGAGCCTGGATTAATCAGCCAGGTCCCCGCTTTATCAATCTTCAGCGTCTGTGAGTGAATGCGATCCTGCGCATGCACTTCGATGGTGTATTCACCAGCCGCCAAATTCAGCGAAGCGTAGCCGCTGTTGCTGGGTTTAACGTCCATCGGCTGACCGTTGATTACGATCGATTCATCATGGCGCAGCTTAAGATAAACCGTGGCCAGCGCAGGGGGGCTGGCGGCGGTCGAGGGTTTAGCCGCTGGCGGCGCGACCGATGTCGTGTTGTCACTGGCCTGTTGTGTATCGGCGGCGGGTGCCGGGCCGTGTCGATTGACGCCAATTGCCACGGCGATCACCACCAGTGCCGCGATGGCACTCAACACCAGCAGCAGCTTTGATGGTCGTCTGGCGGTGCCGCGATTCAGCGGTTCTGCGGCGGCGGCGCCGTGATTCACCGCCATAACTTCCGGCTGCGGCATCTCTGTCGGCATCGTCTCAGGCATGGGCTCCGCGGCGGCAGCCATCGGCGTTGGCCAGGTGTTGACCAGTTCCTGCACATCGCTAACCGGCAGATCGATCAGCGCGGCGAACTCATCAATACTTTGTGGACGCTGATCGGGCTTCATCGCCAGTGCCCGGTCGATGGCGTGCAGTAAGGAGAGCGAATAGCCTGTCGGCTGCAGATCGGCCAGCGGCTTGTAGCTGTCTTCGATACAGCGCACCACGCTGACCGGCGGAGGGCTGCCCATGATCAGCGTATGCAGCACCGCGCCCAGCGCATAAATATCGGTCCATGGACCCTGTTCGCTGTCGCTCTCTTCGCTGTATTGTTCAATCGGCGCAAAGCCTGGCTTGAGCATGATCTCGGTTTCGTCAGAGAGGTTGCCAATCTCTTTGCGCGCAGAGCCGAAATCCAGCAGCACCGGCAGCTGGTTTTCCTGAATCTGAATGTTATCCAGCGAGATATCGCGGTGCAGATAGCCCGCCTGATGAATGGTGCTGATAGCGCCAAACAGCGGCGGCAGCAGCTGACGAATCCACGCCTCGTTGATCTGCTCGGGGCTGGTAAGCTGCCACTCTTTCAGGCTCATGCCGCTGTAAAACAGCGTGCCCATATAGGCGGTGCCGTTCTCTTCCCAGAAACGCAGCACGTGCAGCAAGCCGGGATGATTAAAACGGGCCAGCAGGCGCGCTTCCTGAATAAAGCTGGTCAGCCCGGCGGCAAACAGCTTTTGATAGCGCTCGCTGCGCAGACCCAGCGACATATCATCATTGCGTATCGCCAGCGACAGTGGCATGTACTCTTTGATGGCGATGGTGCGCTCTAATAAATGATCCCAGGCGCGGTAGACGATGCCGAAGCCGCCGCCGCCAATCACTTCTTTAATCTCAAATTCATTAAAACGGTGACCCGCCGAAAGGGCGTTCGCCATCGTTTTTTGATTCTCATTTGCCGTCATAAAAGAGACTCTCTGAGCACGCGTGATAGGCTGCATTAGTTAAGGCTACGCCAGGCGCCGATAGCCGGATCGGCGAGATCGGCATGCAGCGCGTCAATTAATAACAGATTAATTTTTTGGTCAGGCAGCCACAACGGGCTCCAGGCCTTACGCACCGCATCGGTTCGCACCTTCAGTGCGGGCAGATCCTGCGCCGCACTCTTGTTCATTTTTACCAGCAGCGTGCCGGTAAAATTCCAGACGTGCAGGGTGGGATTAAACGGCAGCACCAGCCAGCTATCGGGCGCATCCGCTTTGGTCACTACCATGCGTTGATTGTTGATTGCCACCACCTGCAGCTTTTCGTTGCCAATGCGCAGTTGGGTAATCGGATAGCCTTCAAAGAAGGTCACCGGCACCGGCGTTTGTTTGCCGTCGCTGGAGAGCGTCAGCTGCGTGCCGCCTTCCAGCCAGCCTTCGGTAGAGCAGCGCAACGCCTTGTCGTCAGGAATAAACAGCGACTGGCCGTTTTCATCCCACCAGGTGCGGAAATGGCAGCCGCCCGGCAGGTCGAAATGTTGCAGCGGCGCGCTGTCAGCGGGGCGCGACAAATCCAGCGGCGCGGCATTCTGCGCCACGGCGTTGGCGGTAGCGTCAGCGGTGACAATCGGCCGCCAGTTTTGCAGCCGGGCCGCCGTACCGCTGGCCAGCACCGCGCCTTCTTTATCCATCATCTGCCAGGGCAGTTCATCCAGCTTGCCGCACTGATTAGCCAGCAGCGTGCCGACGCGCGGCAGAAAGTTGTTCAGCTGCTGCGATTCCCGGCTTTTGCCGGAGACAATACGCAGATGCAGCGTCTCCTGACACCAGTCGGCAGGTGCCTTGCTGGCGACATTATCAATGAAAACTTCCAGCGCCAGGCTGGGCGAATAGACCACGCGATAGTCTTCGGCATGAACAGCAGCGGCAAAAAACAGAGAGAGCACGCCGGGCAACCACAGTTTCATAGCTTTCCTTGGGTATTAGCGCGGCGGCAAAAAGCGCGCCGAATCGGTCGGTGAATGCAGCAGCGTCGTTTCCTGGGGTGACCCAATCCACACGGCTACGGCGCTGAGGTTATCGCTGATGCTGCTGCGATTTACCGCCTGTTGCATTAGCGTTAGCCACTGATCGCAGGCGGTGACCATGCGCAGGGCCTGCTCCATTTCGGCGCTGGTCAGGTTCAGCCAAAAGCCATCGGTACAGACCAGAAAAGCGTCGCCATCCTCCAGCGACACCAGTTCGCTGTAGCTCGCGTCGCGCGCGGCGTCGGCACCGAGCGCATTATAAAGTAAATTGCTGTTAATACCGGTATTTTCATAGCCCGCGTCTTCCAGCTGCTGCGCCAGGCTGTGATCGCGGGTAACGTCGCGAACAAAACCGCGGCGAAAGTGATAGACCCGGCTGTCACCGGCATGCGCCCACCACGCCAGCTGCTGTTCACGATCGATAAACAGCGCCGCCAGCGTGGTGCTCATACGGGAAAAATCGGGGTTAAGCTGCTGAGCGTCCAGCACCGATTGCTGGCAGGCGACAATGGCGGCGTGTGTATGCTGCGGGCTGAGCGGCTGCTCGCCATCCAGCGACGCCAGCAGCGTATCGCGCACCAGCTGGGCAGCGCGGTCGCCACCCGGCAAACCGGCAACGCCATCGCACACTAAAAAGCAGGCGCTGCGGTCGCCGAGCATCGTGCCGGTGCGATCCTGATTGTCGTGACGGGCACCCTGTTCCGAGGTGACGGCATAACTGATTTTCATGACTCATCCGCCTGCGTTTGTGAATCTTTGTACTGGTTAACTTCCACGTCATACGCGTGCAAAAAGGCTTCGCCAAACAGGGTATGAAAGTCGTCTTCGATTTCCCCGGCGGTGCGCTGATAATGACGCGTAAAGTTATCCCACATGGCCGCTTTACGCGTTACCGACAGCGGAACTTTTGAATAGAGGCCTTCCGCTTTTGCCTGATCTTCCAGCCGCTGCGGATTAAACGATTGCAGCATAGCGGCAATAATGGCACGAATACCGGCGATCATGCCCAGCTGATGCGCCTGCAGATCGACCAGCGCGTCGCGTACCGCCTGTTCCGGCTGCATGAAGCCCGGCATTTTGCTCTGATACATTTGCATCAGCACCGTTTTGCCGGAAGGCAGAATTTTAAACGGGTTATTGGCCTCGTTGAGGATCATGGTCATCTCAGCCTTTACGCCGCGCTTGAGGATCGAACGTGACGAAAGCAGCGCCACCGTGCCCTGTGAGAACAGGCTGAGCATGCGGCCAGTGGTGCGCATCTGCTCTTCTGTGATGGCGGCATGGTGGCCTTTTTCCAGCCCCATGCCCTCTAAAAAGGCCTGCATCAGCACGTCGGCACTGTCGGTGGATTCACCAGGCAGACGGGCGCCACGCGGTGGCAGCGGATCGATATCCAGGCGTGCGGCGGTGTTGCGGCTGTGGCGCGCCAGGCTATCACTGAGCTGGAGATCGGTAACGATCGGCGCCATCTCCTGCAAAATGCCCAGCGGATCGTCCGGCAGCGCGTCATCTTCCGCAAACAGCGCCAGCGGATCATCGCTGTGCTGCTCCGCCTCATCGGCGCGCGTTGGGTCGGTCACCGCTAACTGATAATCACCAATGGTCAGCGCATCGCCATGCTGCAGCAGCACCTGCCGTCCGCGCTCCAGCGGCAAGCCGTTGACCACCACCGAGGTTACGCTGCCACGGTTGGTGAGTCGGCATTCTCCGTCATTAGAGATGTGCACCAGCGCCTGCAAACGGGAGATGGCGCGCTCATCATCGGGCAGCACCAGATCGTTGTCCTGACTGCGGCCAATGGTGCCACCGGGCGGCAGGAAATCAAACGCCTGAACCGGAAGCTCCGTTCTACTCTGCACTATGGTAAATCGCATGATGTTTCCCGCAATAAGAGGCTAAACAGACGCTATTCAAACATCGGTGGATAGAGTCCATTACGACCCGGCTGCGCGCCCGCAGCCGGGTGAAAAAGCAATGAAAAAAGCTGAGCGGTCAAGGCACCGCTGTGTTTATGGGTGGCGTGCGCAAAGCCGTCACTGCGGTTGCTCCACCAGTAGCTCAGGTGCTGCTGCGGCTCAAAACGCTCCGCCACTTCACGCCAGCTCAGGGTACAGGGCAGATCCTGATAGCCGATCACATCCATAATAGCCGAGCGCGCATGCTGAGGTACCGGCAGCGGCGTCATCTTGTTCAGCAGCAGATCGAGCATGTCGGGTGCCAGCTTTTCGCGCACCGCGCGCAGCAGCGTATCGCCCAGTTCCTGATACCATTCACCGGCAATGCTCAGCTGCGCCGGGTGCCAGTCGCTGAGCGGAAACGACTGTATCGCCAGCAGCGGCCAGGCGCGGCCAACGCGATCGCGCGAGGGCAACAAACAGCCCATCTGGACGCGCTGCGCACCGGGACGCACCGGCAAGACAAAGTTCCAGACCGGGGCCGCCAGAAAGTGCTCGGTGGTGCTCAACTGCTGTTCGTGCCAGGCCAGCAAACCCTGCTGAAACCAGTTTGACCAGCCGGAAACCATATTCTCAGCAATCCGACGCTGGAGAAAATCGCCAGTGGCGGGAAGCTTGCCATACCATCCTGGTGCGCGTCGCTCGGCCATTACCTATTCCTGTTTTCTCAGTGCAGATGCATCAGTCGCGACCGATGAAGAGAGCAGACGAGCGTCGCCCGCGCCTTGTAAATTATCCGCCAGCTTGCGCAGCATCAGCGTGTTATCACGCGCATAGGGCGATGACTGTATCTGGCGGTCCAGCAGCTGGCTGAGGTGCCAGTCAAGCTGCTGTAGCTCGCGCGCGCTGACGTGAGCGGGCAAGGTGCGCTGCAAATTGAGCATCAGCCAGCCGCGTAAAAATTCGCCATCGTAGTTGCGCGGCTGATAGAGCATCTGATAAGCACGCAGCGCGTTGCGGCTGTAGTCGCTGTCATCACCGCGATCGTTACGCAGGATATCGGTGATCTGCTGCGCGACGCGCGGCAGCAACAGCGACTTCAGCGCGTTCTGGTACACGCCCCAGGCGGCATCGCCGATCTGATTGCCGCGATAAAGCCCGGCGCGCACGGTCAGCGGCGGCGCATCAATAGAAAAATGGTCCGACTGCGGCAGACGTACCAGATTATTCAGAAAGGGTAGCAGATCAAAAATGTTATCGGCGGGCTGCTGCATCGCCTGACGGCCCTGGGTGGTCAGTACCGGCACGCGTTGTGCGACCTCATCAAGGAAGCGCGCATTCTGGTAATAGCTGGTCAGCCACAGGCCGGTCATGGTGGTCAGCGCCGCCGCCAGCACGCCGTAGCCGATCCAGTGCAGCAGCCGATTGCGGTGCTCCCAGCTGCGATTGCTTCCGGCGAGGCCGGACTCGGCAAAAATCAGGTCGCTGAGCAGATCGCGAATAAAAAAGCTCTGGCCTTTGTTACCCGGAATGGGCGCGGCGCGGTTCACCGAATCCCACGAGGCGATGGAGTTCTGGCGGTCCTGCGGCAGTTGCAGCTTGCGGCTCAGCTCGCCCATGATGCGGTCAAACGGCAGGCCTTCCTGGGTGCCGCTGGTAAAGAAGATACCGCGCACTGACCAGGCCACCGCGTCGGGCGCGGGGGAGAACACCACGTCCAGATATTCAGAAAGCAGCGGCCGCAGCGAGGCAAATTCCTGCGGATAAAGGAAGCAGTCGGCGCGCTGGCTGAGATCGTTATGGGTGGTCATCTTTTCCGGTAGCTGATGCATCAGCTGCTGTTCAAGCAGGTGAAACTGCGTGGTAAAGGTGCGATGCCAGTCGCTGGCACCGGCGCGTGACGGATCCCAGTCAAAAGTAAAACCGCAGATCTGTTCACGCTGGCGCTTATCCAGCGCGCCGTAGTAACACATAAAGCCTTTCAGCAGGTCAGTTTTGGTCACCATGACATAGACCGGGAAATGAATGCCGGTCTGCTGGTGCAGCTCCATCATGCGGTTGCGCAGCATCGTCGCCTGAGAAAAACGCGCCTCGGCCGATTCGCTGAGCAGGTCGGCCACGCTGATGGTCAGAATCACGCCGTTGATTGGCTGGCGCGCGCGATAGCGCTTCAGCAGGTTGATAAAGCTTTGCCATTCGGCGGCATCGCGGGCACGCATGCTTTCCTGCAGCGCATAGCGGCCGGCGGTATCCAGCAGCACGGCGCGATCGGTAAACCACCAGTCGCAGTGACGGGTGCCGCCCACGCCGCGAATCGCGGTTTTGCCCATGCTGTCGGTCAGCGGAAAATCGAGTCCGGAGTTAATTAGCGCGGTGGTTTTTCCGGCACCCGGCGCGCCAATCACCATGTACCACGGCAGTTGATAAAGATACTGGGCGTTAAAGCGATCCAGCCAGCTGCCTTTCTGGCGGCCAAACTGGGTCTGCTTGAGCAGCGAGGCTGCCTCATTAAAACGCTGGGTTAACAGCTCCTCGGTGGCCATCAGCTCTGACTGCGCCTCCGGGGTCTGCTGCTGGATATTGTTGAGCAGCTTGCTGTTAAACCAGGCGCGATAGAGCGAGGGGATCAGCTGAAACAGCACCCACATAAAGCAGAGCAGGCCAATCAGCATTTGGCGATTGATCGCGGGTTCCAGTGGACGGTTGTCGTTAAAGGTCCAGAGCGGACCGAGCATCCAGACCACTATCGCCAGCGCGGTAATGCCGATGCCGCTCCAGAACAGACGATGAGAGAGCAGGGATGAAAAAACGCGACGCATTATTGAGTTCCTTGCGCAGGGGCGCTGGCAGGCTCGGGCGTGGCAAACAGCGTGATCTCCACGCGGCGGTTACGCGCCCGATTTTCGCGGCTGTCATTGGGCAACATAGCGTTGCTGTCGCCGCGGCCTTCGGCCTTGATTTGCTGCCCGTGATCGAGCTGCTGGCTGAGCAGCTGAGCAATGGTGCGGGCACGGGCGTGCGAAAATTCAAAATTAGAGGGGAAGCGGCTGTTTTGCGGCGCACTGTCGTCGGTATAGACCGACACCAGAATGGTGCCTTTGACCTCTTCCATGGCGGCACTGACGCGCATGACCAGCGCCCGACCTACCGCATTCAGCGATGTGCCGCCAGCATCAAAGATCTTGTCAGCAGGCAGGATAACCTTGCTGCCAAACGCGCCGTCGCTGACTTCAAGCTGGCCCGCGGCCACCACATCATTCAGGCGCTGGCGAAGATTCAGCAGCGCCTGCGAAGAGGCGGATCGCCGCATGGCTGAAGCCTGCGGCAGTGGCGTTTGATAAATGCTGCGCAGCAAGGGTTCGGCGGCGCGACCCAGCCGCCAGTTCAGGCCGCTGTAAATTAAACAGGCGATCAGTGCGGCAACGGTGGCGCAGGCCCACAGCGGCACCGGTGGACGCCAGCTGTTGGCTGCCAGCCGCTGCACTTCAACCTTGCTGTGCAGCGCGCTCTGCGCTTTTTCGCGCGTTACCTGAATCAGCTGCGCCAGCCGCTGGCGAATAGCGTCACACTGCGCACGGCCACGTTCGGCACCGCGATAGCGGCCTTCGTAGCCGAGCAGGAGACAGTAATGGATGAGCTCAAGCAGCCAGATATGCTGTTCCGGCGACTGCGAAATGCGCGACAGCAGCTGAAAGAATTTCTCGCCGCCCCAGCTTTCGTTGTGAAAGGTCACCAGCATGCCGCTGCCGGACCAGACGCCGCGCGTGCCCCACGGGGTTTGCGCCGCCGCCTCATCCAGCGCGCTGCACAGGCAGTAGCGCGCCCCCACGATGGTTTCAAAGGGAACGCCGGCCTGTTTGCAACGGTTCTCAAACTGGCGCAGCTCGCTGATCAATTGCTGACGCAGCCCCGCCGGATCGTCGTGCGTGGCCGCCAGACGAATCTGTACAATGGCGTTCATCAGAGGCGCGGCGGCATTGAGGATAAAATTATCTGCGCTCGCGGCTCTGGTGCTTAACGCAGTAGGTTCCAGCGTCATGAATAAATGGTTTTCCCGGCGGCAGCTGTTTTTTGGACAAAGGATTCACGGGCACGAAGGCCGGTTAGTCGAGAATCCAGGTGGCGTTATCGTTACGGCAGGCTTTGCTGGCACCGCCGACATCAACGCAGACCTTCTGTTTAGCACCGCTGGCGCGTGGACGCGGACGGTCGCTGCGCACGGTGGCATCATATTTTGCTTCGGTCACGCCGGCTTTTAGCGGCACGTAGCCAATCATCTGGCCTTCCGCTTCATCGCTGATCGCCAGCCAGCTGTTTTCCACCCTGCCGAGCACCTCAAAGGTTTTGCCATTTTCCAGGTAACGCACCACTTTGCCGCTGTAGGCCGGAGTGGTCATCACCGAAGCATTGTACAAGGCGCGATAAGTCTCGTTCACCGGCGTAAAGGATTGCGGAGCCGCAACGGCATAACGGTGTACCAGTTTCACACCCTCAACTTCGCTGGTAACCAGCGTATCATCCGTTAACGGCGGCGGTGGCGCTTTACAGCTGGCTAAGGTGAGCACGGCTAACAATGTCAACGCGAGACTTATTTTCACTATGATCCTCGTGATTTCATCAGGGTATCTGGACAATTTACGTCAAAAAGTCGCCAAAAAGCGCCGAATAAGGGTGAAAATCCAGCGATGACAAACAGCGAAAACGGGACGCAAAATTACTCAGTTTTACATAAAGATAGTGCGGCATTCAGTCTACATGACACTTTTGGGATTTGAAACTATTGCATGCGTTCCATGAACATGATAATTCGACCCGATGTAAAAGGGGGCCAGGCGAGCAGGCACGCGGCCAGCAGCCGTGGTTTAACAAAATTAATGGATGGACTTAACGCCAGGTGGCATTTGTGCCGCTACTCGCTACTTACTGGTAACGCCACTGCCTAATTATCAAGATGCACTAAAGCATTATGCGCCATTTTTAACCAGAGGCCAGTCAGCGATAACGGCAATTATTTCGGACAAAACCGCCACCGCTGCGCCTGTTTTACGGCTCTTTACCCGCTGAATAACCCTTTGAACGCTGCTGTTTCTGCCAGACAGGCATGACTTTTGCTTGCCCTCCAGTCAGTAACCGATCATTACAGGAGCAGGCGATGTTACAGGCAGCAGATTATCTTATTGCCTCACAACAGAGTGAAATGGCCAACCTGGCGCAGCTTCGGCAAACCGGACGCTTTATCAGCCAGGTTAGTCAGCTGGTGCATCTGCTGCAGCGCGAGCGTGGCGCGTCCAATATCTGGCTCTGTTCGCAGGGCACGCTATTTGCCGATGCGCTGGCGCTGGCCGAACAGCAGGTTAGCGCGGCGCTGCTGCAACTGGATGCGGTGATGCCCGCGGCCACGCCACACGCCAGCCACAGCCGCCTGTTCAGCCGTATCGCCTGTGCGCTTTATGGACTTGATTCTCTGACGGCGCTGCGTCAGCAGGTTCGTGAGCAGCGCATCAGCCACAGTGACGCGATGGCGGCGTTTAGCCAGGTGATTCATCAGCTGCTGGCGCTGGTATTTGAAGTGGCCGACAGCGCCGACGAGCCGCGAATTTCGCGTGCGCTGACCGCGCTGTTCAGCTTCATGCAGGGTAAAGAGCTGGCGGGACAGGAACGGGCCACCGGTTCAGCGGGCTTTGCCGCCGGCGTGTTTAATGCCCAACAGAGCGACACCATTGTGGCGCTGATTGAGGCGCAGGAGCGCAGCTTTGGGCTGTTCAGTCAGTTTGCCGATGCGCAAAGTCTGCACCACTGGCAGCAGATGGCCGATGCAGACGGCGATATTGAGCGGCTGCGACGCATCGCCTGCACGCGTGGTCACAGTGAAAACGGTGCGCTGCGCTGGTATCAGGCGCTAACGCGACGCATTGACGCCATGAAGCAGATTGAAGATCGACTGGTGACCGCGCTGATGGCCTGCTGCGAGCTGGCGATGGCTGAGGTGCAGACGCCGCAGGGCGCGCCGGTACCGCCGGTGCCCACGCCGTCCTCTGAGAGCTGGCACGGTTTCTGGCTCACTGGCAGCCAGCCATCCGCAGAGAGCGATGCGTTGCCGCAGCCCGGCGGGCGTTCGCTGCTGGCGCTGGTGCGGGAGCAGGCGCAGCGCTTACAGCGCCAGAGCGATGAGCTGGCAGCAATGCGCGAAACGGTGCAGGAGCGCAAGGTGATTGAACAGGCCAAGGCCTGGCTGATGCAGCAGCATCAATATGATGAACAGCAGGCGTGGCAGACGCTGCGTAAAACTGCGATGAATCAGAATAAACGGGTGATCGACATTGCCCAGGCACTGCTGTCGGTCTCGGCAGCACTGAGCGCAGCCGCGCCGCGCTAGCTGCACAGCCAGCGTGCGCGATCTGCGTCACGCTGGTGCATTCAGCCTCCCGACGCGCGTTAAGCGCCGCGCCAGCAGGGCTTTTTACAGCTGGCACAGCCTTTGCAAGAAGATAACGACAATACGACACGCACTTGTTTCGCCAACGGCGGTGATACGAGTGCTTTGGATAAAGGCGTCCATTCGCATGCTCCGGCAGCGCGAAGGACGCCTTTTTTTGTCTCTTTTTTTCGGGAAGCGATGATGACGAAAGCAACGGGTAGCTGGTCAAGACGGCAGTTTCTTCTGGCAGGCGCGGTGACGGGCGTCAGCTATATGCTGCCCGGTTTGCGCAACGCGGTATGGGCCGCCGGTTCTGACGCACCGGAAAAAAGCGCGCTGCGCGTCGGGTTTATTCCGCTCACCGACTGCGCACCGGTGATTATGGCCGCGGTAAAAGGCTTCGATAAGAAATATGGCCTGCAGCTGCAGCCGAGCAAAGAGGCGAGTTGGGCGGCGGTGCGCGACAAACTTACCTCCGGCGAGCTGGATGCGGCACATGCCCTCTACGGCATGATTTATGGCCTGCAACTGGGCGTTGCCGGTCCACAGCATGACATGGCGGTCTTGATGACCCTGAACAACAACGGCCAGGCGATCACGCTATCGCGCCAGTTACAGGAGATGAAGATCACCGATGGTGCCACTCTGCAACGCGCCATCGCCGCCAAAGAGAAGGGCAGTTACACCTTTGCTCATACCTTTCCCACCAGCACCCACGCGATGTGGCTCTATTACTGGCTCGCCAGCGCCGGTATCAATCCCTTTACCGACGTGCGCACGGTCGTGGTACCGCCGCCGCAGATGGTGATGAACATGAAAATAGGCAACCTGAACGGTTACTGCGTGGGCGAGCCGTGGAATCAGCGCGCTATCAGCGACAACCTTGGCTTCACCGCCACCACATCGCAGGCGATCTGGCCCGATCATCCCGAAAAAGTGCTGGCAACGCGGGCTAACTGGGTGGCGGAGCATCCCCATACCGCCCGTGCGCTCACCGCCGCGGTGCTCGATGCCGCGCGCTGGATCGACGCCTCTGAGGCGAACCGTCAGGAAACCGCCCGTGTAATCGCCCAACGCGCCTGGATCAATACCCGCGTTGAGACCCTTGAAGGGCGCATGCTCGGCCGCTACGAGGATGGTCTCGGCAAACGCTGGCAGGATGCGCACCCGATGCGCTTCTTTAATGACGGCGCGGTGAGCTATCCGTGGCTCTCCGACGGCATGTGGTTTTTAACCCAGCAGAAACGCTGGGGCCTCCTGAAGCAGGATCCCGATTATCTGGCGGTCGCCCGTCAGGTCAACCGCATTGATATCTATCAGCAGGCGGCCAGCGCGGTCGGCAATATCAGCGTGCCCGCCACGTCACTGCGCAGCAGCACGCTGTTTGACGGCAGCGTCTGGGATGGCAGCGATCCTGCCGCCTATGCCGCCCATTTCGCGATTAAACGTTGAGGATTGCCCCATGAAAAGCCAAATAGTTGCGCTCCGTCGCCCTGATTCGCCCTCCGCCGAGGTGCTTCCTTTACCGCCCGCGGCCGTCAGGCGTCGCGCGCCCTGGTTACGGCCGCTGATTCAGCGGCTGCTGCCCGGCCTGTGTGGCATCGTGCTGCTGCTGATGGTATGGCAAATGGCCGCCATCTGGAGCAGCGGCTTTCCTGGTCCCTGGACCACCTGGCAGGCGGCGGTGACGCTGTTTGCTGACCCTTTCTATAACGGCGGTCCCAACGATCGCGGCATCGGCTGGAACGTGCTGGCGTCGTTACAGCGCGTGGCGGTCGGGTTTGGGCTGGCGGCGCTGGTCGGCATTCCGGCGGGCTTTCTGCTCGGGCGTTACCGCTTTCTGGCCAGCATGTGTAACCCGATCATCGCATTGCTGCGCCCGGTCAGCCCGCTCGCCTGGCTGCCGATTGGGCTGCTGCTGTTTCAGCGCGCGGAACCGGCCTCAAGCTGGACCATTTTTATCTGTTCTGTCTGGCCGATGGTGATTAACACCGCCGAGGGCGTGCAGCGTATTCCCCAGGATTACCTCAACGTGGCGCGGGTGTTGAACCTGTCGGAGTGGACGGTGATGCGCAAAATCCTGTTTCCGGCGGTGCTGCCTGCGGTGCTGACTGGCGTGCGCCTCTCGGTGGGCATCGCCTGGCTGGTGATCGTCGCGGCAGAAATGCTCACCGGCGGCCTGGGTATCGGCTTCTGGATCTGGAACGAGTGGAACAACCTCAATGTGGAAAACATCCTGGTCGCCATTGTGATCATCGGCGTGGTTGGCCTGCTGCTTGAACAGGCGCTGATGCTGCTGGCACGTCGATTCAGCTGGGAAAACCGTTAAGGAGTAGCCAATGCGTAACATTATTCAGGTAGAGCAGGTCAGCCAGCGTTTTACCACCGCCAGCGGCGATTTTCTGGCGCTCGATCGGGTGAGCTTTGCTATCCGCGAAGGGGAAACCCTCAGTCTGATCGGCCATTCCGGCTGCGGCAAATCAACGCTGCTCAATCTGATCGCCGGACTGACGCTGCCCTCCAGCGGCGGCCTGATCTGCGACCAGCGGGAAATCAGCGGGCCAGGCCCGGAGCGCGCGGTGGTGTTTCAGAACCACTCGCTGCTGCCGTGGCTGACCTGTCGCGAGAACGTCGCGCTGGCGGTGGATCAGGTGTTCAAAGGCACCATGAGCAAGGCTGAAAAGCAGGCGTGGATTGTCCATAACCTCGAGTTGGTGCAGATGGCGCACGCCCTGGATAAACGGCCCGGTGAGATCTCAGGCGGCATGAAACAGCGGGTGGGCATCGCCAGAGCGCTGGCGATGAAGCCGAGGGTGCTGCTGCTTGATGAGCCTTTTGGCGCACTTGATGCGCTGACGCGCGCCCATCTACAGGACGCCGTGATGCGCATTCAACAGAAGCTCAATACCACCATTGTGCTGATCACGCACGACGTCGATGAAGCCGTGCTGCTCTCCGATCGGGTGCTAATGATGACCAATGGCCCGGCGGCGACGGTGGGCGAGATCCTGGCGATCGATCTGCCGCGTCCACGCTCGCGAGTGGCGCTGGCGGATAACCCGCACTATCACCATCTGCGCCAGCAGATCCTGCACTTTCTTTATGAAAAGCAGATTGTGACGGCACAGGAGCAGGCATGAAACCGCATCTGGTGGTGATCGGTAACGGCATGGCGGCGCTGCGCATGGTGGAAACCCTGCTGCAGCTGGCGCCAACGCGTTACCGCATCACCATTATTGGCCGTGAGCCGGGCGGCAACTACAACCGCATCCAGCTGTCGCCGGTGCTGGCGGGCGAGAAAGATTTTGCCGCAACGCTGCTGCATCCGCTGAGCTGGTATCAGCAGCAGGGCATTACGTTATACAGCGGCGAAAGCGTGCAGGCGGTTGACCGCCCGGCGCGCAGGTTGCGCACCGATCGTCATGAGATCGCCTGGGATTTGCTGGTATTTGCCACCGGTTCGTTACCGTTTATTCCCGCCATCCCCGGCGCAAACTTGATGCACGTCAAAGGGTTCCGCGCCTACGCCGACGTAAAATGGATGCTGGCGGCATCCGGGCCGGTGGTGGTGCTGGGCGGAGGTTTATTAGGCATTGAAGCCGCCGCGGCGCTGCGTCAACAGGGACGAGAGGTCACGCTGGTGCACCGTCAGGGGCATCTGCTTGACCGACAACTTGACCGCCGCGCAGGCGAACTGCTGCGACATACGCTGGAAGCGCGCGGGCTACATATTCGGGTTAATCAGCAACTGATGCAGATTAATAGTGACAGTGTCACGCTAGATGATGGCAGCACACTGGCGGCGAAGCAGGTGGTTATTGCCACTGGCGTAGTGCCGGAAAAGCGGCTGGCAGCCGCGGCAGGCCTGGCATGCGGCAAAGGCATTCTGGTTGACGGCCAGCTGTGTACTGCCGATCCGGCCATCAGCGCGCTGGGGGAATGCGCCGAAATCAACGGCGAGACCGTTGGCCTGCTGGCACCGTGCCTGGCGCAGGCAGCGGTATTGGCGCACCGGCTGGCCGGACAGCCGATCGACGATTACCGCGCCGTTGACGAGGGTACGCGGTTGAAGGTCAGCGGCATCAGCCTGTTCAGCGCGGGCGACATCAGCGAATCCCTGCCCGGTTACACCAGCTTTGATCCCCTGAGCCAGCACTATCGCCGACTCTTTCTGCGCGACGGGCGGCTGTGCGGCGTCGTGCTGTATGGCGACAGCCGCCAGGCCAACGCGCTGCAGGAAAAACTACAGCAACAGGCGCCGGTCACCGCCGACGCGCTATTTGATCTTGAGACGTCTGAACAGCAGCCACGGGCTGCGGGGAATACGATGATGAAACCGGTTTTAGCAGTGATTGGCCACGGCATGGTAGGCCACCATTTTCTTGAGCAGCTGGTCGCGAAAGGCCTGCATCAGCACTATCACATCGTGGTTTACGGCGAGGAGCGGCACACCGCCTATGACCGCGTGCATCTTTCAGACTATTTTGCTGGCCGCACGCACGCCGATCTTTGCCTGGTCAGCGGCGACTTTTTTAGCGACAACGCCATCGAGTTGCGTAGCGGCTGCGAAGTGGTGGCGATCGATCGTCAGCGCCGCTGCCTGCGCGACGCCACCGGCCGGGAACTCGCCTTTGACAAGCTGGTGCTCGCCACCGGCTCTTACGCCTTCGTGCCGCCGGTGCCCGGCCACGATCTGCCCGGCTGCCATGTCTATCGCACGCTGGACGATCTCGACGCGATTGCCGCCCGCGCGAAACAGGCGCGTCGCGGCACGGTGATCGGCGGCGGTCTACTGGGGCTGGAAGCGGCCAACGCGCTGAAGCAGCTCGGCCTTGCCACCAGCGTGGTGGAATTTGCGCCGCGCCTGATGGCGGTGCAGCTGGATGACGGCGGCGCGCAGATGCTGGCGCGCAAAATCAACGCGCTGGGCGTTGACGTGTTTACCCGCAAAGAGACACGTGACATCAGCCGTCAACCCGACGGCTCGCTGCGGCTGCAGTTTGCCGATGGCGAAACGCTGGACACCGATCTGCTGCTGTTCTCCGCCGGGATTCGCCCGCGCGATAACCTGGCGCGTGAAGCGGGTTTGACGCTTGGTCCGCGTGGCGGCATCTGCGTTGACGATCGCTGCGTCACTTCCGATGAGCAGATTTTCGCCATCGGCGAATGCGCGTTGTGGAACGGTCAGCTGTTTGGCCTGGTGGCGCCAGGTTACCAGATGGCGCGGGTGGCCGCAGCCGCGCTGGCCGGGGAAGCCACCACCTTTGGCGGCGCTGACATGAGCACCAAACTCAAGCTGCTGGGCGTGGAAGTCGCCTCGTTTGGCGATGCGCATGGTCGCACGCCGGAAAGCCAGAGCTATCACTGGACCAACGGCCCGCAGGAGATCTACAAGAAAATCGTCGTCGACAGCAGCGGTAAACGGCTACTGGGCGGGGTGCTGGTGGGTGACAGCAGCGAATACAGCACGCTGCTGCAGATGATGCTCAATGAGATGGCACTGCCTGCCCAGCCGGAAACGCTGATTCTGCCAGCGGTCGCCGGTGCGCCGGTGAAAGCGCTCGGCGTGGCGGCGCTGCCGGACAGCGCGCAGATCTGTTCCTGTTACAACGTCAGCAAAGGCGATATCTGTCAGGCGGTCAGCGACGGCCACGGCACCGTTGCCGCCATCAAAAGCCACACCAAAGCGGCCACCGGCTGCGGCGGCTGTGCGGCGCTGGTGAAACAGGTGATGGAACACCAGCTGGAGACGCTGGGCGTGGAGGTGAAAAAAGATATCTGCGAACATTTTGCCTGGTCGCGTCAGGAGCTGTATCACCTGATCCGCGTCGGCAATGTTCACAGTTTTGACCAGCTGATTAAACAGCACGGGCGCGGCCACGGCTGCGAAATCTGTAAACCGCTGGTGGGCTCGCTGCTCGCGTCCTGCTGGAACGATTATCTGCTACAGCCGCAGCATCTGCCGCTGCAGGACACCAACGATCGCTACTTTGCCAATATTCAGAAAGATGGCACCTATTCCGTGGTGCCGCGCATACCGGCCGGTGAGATTACCCCTCAGGGATTAATGGCCATCGGCGAAGTGGCGCAGCGCTATAACCTCTACACCAAAATCACCGGCGGCCAGCGTATCGACCTGTTTGGCGCCCAGTTGGCCCAGCTGCCGGAAATCTGGCAGCAGCTGGCGGCCGCAGGCTTTGAAACCGGCCACGCCTACGGCAAGTCGCTGCGCACGGTGAAATCGTGCGTCGGTTCAACCTGGTGCCGTTACGGCGTTAAGGATTCCACTGGCTTCGCCATTGCGCTGGAGAACCGCTACAAAGGGCTGCGTTCGCCGCATAAAATTAAAATGGCGGTCTCCGGCTGCACCCGAGAATGCGCCGAGGCGCAAAGCAAAGACATTGGCGTCATCGCCACCGAAAAGGGCTGGAATCTTTACGTCTGCGGCAACGGCGGCATGAAGCCGCGTCATGCCGACCTGTTCGCCAGCGATCTTGATGACGCCACGCTGATCCGTTATGTCGATCGCCTGCTGATGTTCTACATCCGCACCGCCGATCGTCTGCAACGCACCAGCGTCTGGAGGGATAATCTGGAAGGCGGCCTGGACTATCTGCGCGACGTGGTGATTAACGATTCGCTGGGACTGGGCGACGAGCTGGAAGCGGAGATGCAGGCGGTGGTCGACAGCTACCAGTGCGAATGGCAAACCACGCTGCAACAGCCGGAAAATCTGGCACGCTTTACCGCTACCGTTAACAGCACGGCGGCCGACGAAACCATTCGCTGGCAACACGAACGCGATCAGATACGCCCGTCAACCGAGACGCTTATTCCGGTGATGCAGCTGCCGGAGGAGCCGTGGAGCGCCATTTGCCCGCCGGAAACCATTCCGGCGCAGGCGGGTATCGGCGCACGGCTGGGCAACCATCGCATCGCGCTGTTTCGTTTCGACGGCGCGCTCTATGCGCTGGATGATATTGAGCCAGGCACCCAGGCGAGCGTACTGTCGCGCGGGCTGCTGGGCGACGTGGCGGGTGAACCGGTGCTGATCTCGCCGCTCTACAAACAGCGCTTTCGCCTGCGCGACGGTCAGTCGCTGGAGCAGGCGGACCGTCGGCTGCGCTGCTGGCCGGTGAAAGAGCAGGGAGGCATGGTGTGGGTGGCGAATGCACCGCTGGACGTTGCGCTGGCGGCGGCATCATGAACAGCACCTGCCCCTATTGCGGCGTCGGCTGCGGCGTGACGGTAACGTCGCACGCGGGCGCAGTACAGGTCAGCGGCGACGGCGAACATCCGGCTAATGCGGGTCGGCTCTGCGTGAAAGGCGCCGCGCTGGCCGACACGCTGGGCGAGACGGGCAGGTTGCGCTATCCCCATGTCAACGGCAGTCGCGTCAGTTGGGACACGGCGCTCGACGCGGTAGCCAGCGGACTGCAGCAGGTCATTGACCAGCACGGCCCGCAGGCGGTGGCGTTTTACGCTTCCGGTCAGCTGCTGACTGAAGATTATTATGTCGCTAACAAGCTGATGAAGGGATTTATCGGTGCGGGCAACATCGATACCAATTCGCGGCTCTGTATGGCCTCGGCAGTGGTGGGCTACAAGCGCGCTTTTGGCGCCGACGCCGTGCCATGCAGTTATGCGGATCTCGATCATGCCGATCTGGTGATCCTTTGCGGTTCCAATACCGCCTGGGCGCACCCGGTGCTCTGGCAGCGGCTGGTGCAGGCGAAGCTGCAGCGGCCAGCGATGCAGGTGATGGTGATCGATCCGCGCCGCACCGCCAGCTGTGATATCGCCGATGTGCATCTGGCGCTGCGTGCCGGCAGCGACGCCGCGCTGTTTAACGGTCTGCTGCACTGGCTGGCGCAGCATGCCATCGACAGCAGCATGCTGCCGCATCTGGCCGATGTAGAGGCAGCGCTTGATGCGGCCAGCAACTGGTCGCCAGCAAAGGTGGCCGCGTACTGCCAGCTCAGCGAAGAGCAGGTAACGGCGTTTTATCGCGCCTTTGCCAGCCAACGCAACGTGCTCACGCTCTACTGCATGGGGATTAACCAGTCCACCAGCGGCAGCGACAAGTGCAACGCCATCATTAACTGCCATCTGCTGAGTGGCAAAATCGGCCGTAACGGCAGCGGGCCGTTCTCGCTCACCGGCCAGCCAAACGCCATGGGCGGGCGTGAAGTCGGCGGGCTGGCGACTCAGCTGGCGGCGCACATGGATTTCAGCGCAGAGAACGTGGCGCGCCTGCAACGCTTCTGGGGCAGTGAACGGGTCGCCCAACAGCCGGGCCTCTCGGCGGTGGCGCTGTTTGATGCGGTAGCCCGCGGCGAGGTGAAAGCGATCTGGATCATGGGCACCAATCCGGCGGTATCGCTGCCGGAGGCCAGCCGCGTGCGGCAGGCGCTTGCCCGTTGCCCGCTGGTGATCGTCTCTGATGTCGCTGCGCAGACGGATACCAGTGAGCTGGCGCATATCTGCCTGCCCGCGGCGGCATGGGGCGAGAAAAATGGCACCGTGACCAATTCCGAACGCCGCATTTCTCGTCAGCGCGCCTTTGTGCCGCCGGTGGGCGAGGCGCGCCCGGACTGGTGGATCCTGGCGCAGGTGGCGCAACGGCTCGGTTTCCATCAGGCATTTGCCTGGCACCACCCAGCGGAAATTTTTTGTGAGCATGCGGCACTCTCCGGTTTTGAAAACCACGGCAGCCGCGCGTTTGATATCAGCGGGCTGGCCTCGCTCTCGGTGGCGGAATGGGATCGCCTGCTGCCGGTGCAATGGCCGGTTAACGCCAGCGCACCGCAGGGCACCGCGCGCCTGTTCAGCGATCGGCGCTTTTTTTACCCCGACGGCCGCGCCCGACTGATTGCGGTGACGCCGCGGCTGCCGCTCGCCGCCTGCACGACCGCGTATCCGCTGCTGCTTAACACCGGCCGCATTCGCGATCAGTGGCATACCATGACGCGCACCGGCCAGGTTCCACGCCTGATGCAGCACGTCAGTGAGCCGTATGTGGCAATGCATCCGCAGGACGCGGCGGATTATCAGCTACAGGCGCGGGATTTGGTGCGCGTGCAGTCGTCGCATGGTTGGATGATCGCCCGCGCGGTGCTGACCGACGATCAGCCGGTGGGCACGCTGTTTGCGCCGATGCACTGGAATCGCCAGTTTGCGGCACAGAGCAGCGTGGGCGCGCTGGTAGCGGCGCAGGTCTGTCCGCTTTCCGGTCAGCCGGAGAGCAAACAAACCGCGGTGCAGATTGCGCGCTGGCAAAGTCACTGGCAGGGCACGCTGTTTTCTCGTGACAACGTCACCTTTGCCGACGGCGTATGGTGGAGCCGTATTCCCCATACGCATGCGACGCGCTATCAGCTGGCTGGCAGCGGTCCACTATCCGCACTGCTTAGCGCACTCGATCTCAACGATATGGCCTGTCAACGCATGGAAGGCACAAACGAATTACGCCTACTGGCCTGGCGTGATGGCGAGCTAATGCTGGCGCTGTGGCTGGGTCCGCGGGTGCCAGAGCTTGATTTGGCATTCATTGATGCGGCTTTTGCCTCGCCACCGACCCGCGCCGCCGATCGCCATGCGCTGCTCGGTGGTCGCGCTGCCGAGCGTGAGAACGCCGGGCGCACCGTTTGTAGCTGCTTCGGTACCGGCGAACAGACCATTCTGTGTGCGGTCGCCGCTGGCGACAACAGCCTGGCCGCACTGGGGGCGCGCCTCAAATGCGGCACTAACTGCGGCTCCTGCATTCCTGAACTTAAACAGCTGATTGCGCGCTTTCCTGCGCACGCCTGAACGAGGTAAATCTCATGACGCAACAGATTGCTGGCATTAATACGCTTTTTCATATGCAGGGCAGCGACCTGCCGGGCCGCGTGTCGCTGGTGGGTGCCGGACCGGGCGATCCCGATCTGCTGACGGTGAAGGCGCTGCGCCTGATTGAGCAGGCGAAGGTGGTGGTTTACGATCGGCTGGTGAGCGAAGCGGTGCTGGCGCTGCTACCGGCGCAGGCGCTGGCGATTGACGTGGGTAAATCACCAGGCTGCCACGGCATGAAGCAGCAGGATATCAATCAGCTGATGGTGGATCTGGCGCGCGGCGGTCACGACGTGGTTCGGCTGAAAGGGGGCGATCCCTTTGTTTTTGGTCGCGGCGGGGAGGAGATGCAGGCGTTGCAGCAGGCGGGTATCGACTGGCAGGTTGTGCCGGGCATTACCGCCGCGGTGGGCTGCGCGGCGGCCACCGGCATTCCGCTGACGCATCGTGACATGGCACAGTCGGTACGTCTGATCACCGGCCACGGTAAGCAGGGCAAGCCGCAGATGGATTATCACAGCCTGAGCGATGCGCGGCAGACGCTGGTGTTTTACATGGGGTTGAGCTGGTGCGGCGAACTGGCACATCAGCTCAGCCAGGCGGGCCGCAGCGCGCAGACGCCGGTGGCGATCGTTGAACGCGGTACACGGCCTGAGCAACGCACGCTGGTAACCACCCTTGAGGAACTTGCCGACACGGTAAGCAGAGAGCAGGTGCAGTCGCCCGCCTTGCTGATTGTCGGTGAGGTGGTAAACCTTTACGTAGCACCCGCAACGGCCCGTGCCGCGCCTGCTGCCGCGCCGCACAACATTGATAGCGCGCTTATTATGTCGTAAGCTGCCGAAGCGGCACGCTGTCGCTTCGCCTTTCAGATATTTCCTGCAATTCAAGACCTGTCCTGGTGGTCAGGCCCCTGTACTGAGGTATGTTTGACTTTTTTGTATGTCGTCCCGCTGTGTGGACAGAAAAACGTTAACGCACCCTATGGAAAATTGCGCTACACCCAAAATGTTATCGCGCGCGTCGCTGACCGCGCTGCTGTTTACCCTGGCCCCGCCTGACGTGCACGCGCTGCAAAGCGAGACGCGGGTTGCCCCTTATCCTTTTGATAATCCCGCTCGCTTCAGCGAAAGCGCCGATCGGCTGCCCGATCTCGGCAGCGCCGCCAGCGACAGTGACTTCTCTACCCGTTTAGCCACCATTGCGAAAAGCATTGGCGAAGCCAGCCAGAATGCCAGCAGTGACAGCTCGCTGGGCGATCAGGCGGGCATCTGGGCGTTTAATCATTTTCGTGATGAAGTGGCCAGCCGGGTGGAAAACGAGGGCAGGTCGATGCTTTCGCCTTACGGCAACGCTGAAATGAGCCTGCAGATTGACCGCCTTGGCAACTTCAGCGGCAGCAAAGCGCAGCTGTTTACCCGCTGGGCGGAAAAATACAATTATCTGACCTTTAGCCAGGTGGGCGTGACCCAGCAGGATGAGCATCTGCTGGCCAATATCGGCGCCGGACAGCGCTGGACGGTAGGCAACTGGCTGCTGGGTTACAACGCGTTTCTTGACCGTTCAATCGATGACGGTCAACAGCGCGCCTCGCTGGGCACCGAGGCGTGGGGCGATTTTCTGCGTTTCTCGGCGAACTACTATCAGCCGCTGGGCGGCTGGCGCAACCAGAGCAGCCAGCAACAGCAGCGCATGGCGCGCGGCTATGACATCACCACGCAGGGCTATCTGCCTTTTTATCGTCATATCGGCATGTCGCTGAGTTGGGAGCGCTATCTCGGCAACGGCGTTGATCTGTTTAATAACGGCAGCCGCTATGATAATCCCTCGGCGCTGAAGTTTGGTCTGAACTATACGCCGGTGCCGCTGGTTACCCTTTCCGCCAGCCACAAAGAGGGCAGCGGCGGACAGTCGCAGGATCAACTCGGCCTGAAGCTTAACTATCGTTTCGGCGTGGCGCTGGAACAGCAGCTCTCGGCCAGCAACGTCGCCAAAGTGCGATCGTTGCGCGGCAGCCGCTATGATAACGTGGAGCGCAGTGATACGCCGGTGCTGGCGTTTCGCCAGCGTAAAAACCTGTCGGTGTTTCTTGCTACGCCGCCGTGGCAGCTGAATCCGGGCGAAACCCTGCCGCTGAAGCTGCAGGTGCGCGCCAGTAATGCGGTGAAGCAGGTGAGTTGGCAGGGCGACACACAGGCGCTGAGCCTGACGCCGCCGGCCAATAACAGTGATGTGCAAGGCTGGAGTATTATTATGCCGCAATGGGACAGTACGCCCGGTGCCAGCAATGAGTATCGCCTGTCGGTGACGGTGGAAGATGCGCAGCAGCAGCGCGTCACCTCGAACTGGATTACCTTAACGCTGGCCCCGCCGATGACGCTCCAGCAGACCGACAATTTCGATCTGCTGGCACCTGCATCAATGCACCTTTAATCCCGCCGCGGTCATCATCAGCCGGAACAGCGAGGCGACCACAAACAGGGCGAGCACGCTGCCCACCCAGATCGCCACCAGCCAGAACAGCCGCTTCGCCAGCGGCTGTTTTTTTACGCCCGCTTTTAACGGTTGGATGCGCATCGTCGCTCTCCTCAGTGATAGCCGTGGTCAGGATTAATTTTGCCGCGGAACACGTAGTAGCTCCAGAAGGTGTAAACCAGAATCAGCGGAATGATCAGCAGCGCACCGACCAGCATAAAGCCCTGACTTTGCGGCGGCGATGAGGCGGCGCGGAAGCTGATGTCCGGCGGAATCAGGTTTGGCCAGATGCTGATGCCAAGGCCGCTGAAGCCGAGAAATACCAGCGCCAGCGTCAGGATAAATGGCGTGTAATGTAGCGTTTCATTCCACGCGCTGCGCCACAGCGCCAGCGAAACCAGCACCACCAGCACCGGCACCGGCAGGAAGAACCACAGGTTCGGCTGGGTAAACCAGCGGTCTGAAATCGCCTGATGGCTCAGCGGCGTCCAGATACTGACGATGCCCATCACCACCAGCAGGGCGATCAGCAGCGGACGCGCCAGTTTGCGCATGGTTTGCAGCAGGTCGCCTTCGGTTTTGATGATCAGCCAGCTGCAGCCGAGCAGCGCATAGGCGATGGTCAGGCCCACGCCGCAAAACAGGCTGAACGGCGAAATCCAGTCAAACACCGAACCGGCCCAGACGCGGCCTTCCACCGGAATACCGTCGAGAAACGCCCCCAGCACAATGCCCTGAGAAAACGTCGCCAGCAGCGAGCCGCCGATAAACGAGAGATCCCAGAATGGCCGGTGCGACACCGTGGCCTTGAAGCGAAATTCAAAGGCGACGCCGCGGAAAATCAGGCCGATTAGCATCATGGTTAGCGGAATCGCCAGCGCATCAAGGATCACCGAATAGGCCAGCGGGAAGGCGCCAAACAGCCCGGCACCGCCCATCACCAGCCAGGTTTCGTTACCGTCCCAAACCGGCGCCACGGTGTTCATCATTACGTCACGATCGTGATCGTCGCGCACCATCGGATAGAGCAGGCCGATGCCAAGGTCAAAACCGTCCATCACCACGTACATCATGATGCTGAACACAATAATGATGAACCAGATAAGCGGAAGATCGATGCCCATCATTCGCTCCTTTTAAGCTGATCTTTGGAAGGGTGATCGAGCGCCTCATCGGCCGCCGACAGAGGACGTGCTGGCGTACGCGCCTGGCCAGGGCCGCCCGATGGCGGATGGTCGACGTAAGGCTGCGGACCCCGGCCAACCAGCTTGAGCAGGTAGACCGTGCCGACGCCAAATACCGAGCAGTAAACAATCAGGAAGGCGAGCAGGCTCAGCGACATATGCAGCGTGCCGTGACTGGAAACCGCGTCGCGGGTGCGCAGCAAACCGTAAACCACCCATGGCTGACGACCCACTTCGGTGGTGAACCAGCCGGCGAGAATGGCCAGCAGGCCGGAGGGGCCCATCAGCAGCACAAAGCGGTGGAACAGCCGCTGATCGTAAAGTTTACGGCGCAGGCGCAGCACCAGGCTCCAGACGCCCGCGGTGATCATCAGCAGGCCCAGCGCCACCATAATGCGGAACGACCAGAACACCACTGGTGAAAACGGCCGCTCATCCTTTGGAAAGCTGCTCAGCGCGGGAATTTGCTTGTCGAGACTGTGGGTCAAAATGATGCTGCCGAGGTAGGGCAACTCCACCGCATATTTGGTCTCTTCGGCCTGCATATCGGGCAGGCCAAACAGGATTAGCGGAGAGGGTTCGCCCGGCGTGTTATGCCAGTGGCCTTCGATAGCAGCGATCTTCGCGGGCTGATGCTCCAGCGTGTTCAGGCCGTGCGCATCGCCAATACCCGCCTGAATCGGCGCGACGATCAGCGCCATCCACATCGCCATTGAGAACATGCGCTTCACCGCCGGGGTCTTGTTGCCGTGCAGCAGATGCCACGCCGCGGAAGAGCCCACAAAAAAAGCAGCAGCCAGAAACGAGGCGGTTGCCATGTGCATCAGGCGATAAGGGAAAGAGGGATTGAACACCACCTTGAACCAGTCAACCGGGATCAGCTGATTGTTGACGATTTCATAGCCCTGCGGCGTGTGCATAAAGCTGTTGGAGGCGAGGATCCAGAAGGTCGACATCAGCGTGCCGAGCGCTACCATGCAGGTGGAGAAAAAGTGCAGCCCCGGTCCCACGCGGTTCCAACCAAACATCATTACGCCCAGAAAGCCCGCTTCAAGGAAGAAGGCGGTCAGCACTTCATAGGTTAATAGTGGACCGGTAATACTGCCGGCAAAAGCGGAGAAGCCGCTCCAGTTGGTACCAAACTGGTAGGCCATCACCAGCCCGGAGACCACGCCCATGCCGAAGTTAACGGCAAAAATCCTTAACCAGAAATGATAGAGATCGCGCCAGACGTCGTTACGGGTGCGCAACCAGCACGCCTCGACCACCATCAAAAAACTGGCGAGGCCGATGGTAATTGCCGGAAAGATAATGTGAAACGACACCGTAAACGCGAATTGGATGCGAGCCAGTTCAAACGCGTCTAATCCAAACATAGCTACCTCATGAAAACCTGTTGTTATCTGCCGTTACGCTGTGCTAACGGCTGCTCGATCAAGTGTAGTGGAGTTGCCTAAAGTGCCAGAAAAAAAGCATCGATAACAGATTCAATAATAAGAGAATAAACTATAACAGTGGTATGTGCGGTTGCCTCATGATTGTGCATGCTGGTCGAAAAGGGTGCATCAGCCGCCCTGTTATGGAAAGAAATCCCATCAGCGATCACAAAAGCAACAGATTATTCCGCCAGTGCATAATTTCTCTCTTTAATCTGCGGCAACATAGCCGCCTTCGGACCTTTATTCACTTTTTATGCATAAATTGTGCATATAGCCGTGATGTAACTCATTGATTTTTGGTTTGTCGCTATAAAATATGCATTTTAACGCTGGCTGGCACGCCCTGTGCAATTCAGAATGGCGCTGTGCTCGTTAACATCATTAACAAATTTAAAACTTTCCATTCACTCTTTTGGTCAGCGTTGAGGTCACTATGTTGCAAGCCGTATCCCGTCACGATTTTGATCGCCTTATGATGCCTACTTATGCGCCCGCGAGTTTTGTTCCGGTGCGCGCGGCGGGTTCACGCTTGTGGGATCAGCAGGAGAAGGAGTACATCGACTTTGCCGGGGGCATTGCGGTTAACGCGTTGGGTCATGCGCATCCGCAGCTGCAGCAGGCGCTGGTGCAACAGGCTTCACAGCTCTGGCATACCGGTAACGGCTACACCAATGAGCCGGTGCTGCGCCTGGCACAACAGCTGGTGGATGCCACCTTTGCTGACCGCGTGTTTTTCTGTAACTCCGGCGCAGAGGCCAACGAAGCCGCGCTGAAGCTGGCACGTAAATATGGTCACGATCGCAGCGGCGGCGCGAAATCAGGCATTGTTGCCTTTACCAACGCCTTTCACGGCCGCACGCTGTTTACCGTTTCCGCCGGTGGTCAGCCCGCCTATTCCAAAGATTTTGCTCCGCTGCCGCCAGATATCTCTCACGGCACCTTTAACGATCTCGCCTCAGCCGCCGCGCTAATCAATGAAAATACCTGTGCGGTGATCGTTGAACCCATTCAGGGTGAAGGTGGCGTGCTGCCAGCCAGCGCCGCGTTTTTGCAGGGCCTGCGTGATCTGTGTGATCAACATCAGGCGCTGCTGATTTTTGATGAGGTGCAGAGCGGCGTTGGCCGCACCGGTTCGCTCTACGCTTACATGCACTACGGCGTAACGCCTGACGTGCTGACCACTGCCAAAGCGCTGGGCGGCGGTTTCCCGATCGGAGCGATGCTGACGCGGGAATCACTGGCGGCGATCATGGGCGTCGGCACCCACGGTACTACCTACGGTGGCAACCCGCTGGCCGCCGCGGTGTCCGGTAAAGTGATGGAGCTGATCAATACGCCGGAGATGCTGCAGGGCGTGGAAATGCGCCATCGCTGGTTTGTCGATGGGCTGGAAGCGATCAACCAGCGCTATAATCTGTTCAGTGAAATCCGCGGGCTGGGCCTGCTACTGGGCGCCGTGCTCAATGAAAAATGGGCTGGCAAAGCGAAGATGTTTAACCTTGCCGCCGCCGATGCGGGCGTGATGGTGCTGATTGCCGGTGCCAACGTGGTGCGCTTTGCGCCGGCGCTGAATATCAGCGAAGAGGAGGTGCGCCAGGGGCTGGAACGCTTTGCACGCGCCTGCGAGACGCTGGTTGAGGATGACGCGCGATGATGGTGATTCGACCCATAACCCATGACGACCTGCCGCAGCTGTTGGCGCTGGCAGGCAAAACCGGCGGCGGGCTGACCTCGCTGCCGGAAGACAGCGCGACGCTGTCGGCGCGTATCGAGCGTTCGATCCAAACCTGGCAGGATGCGCTGCCGCGTGCCGAGCAGGGTTACGTGTTTGTGCTGGCGGACAGCGATACCGATCGGGCGGTGGGCATCTGCGCCATTGAGGTCGCTGTTGGCCTGCAGGATCCCTGGTATAACTTTCGGGTTGGCACGCAGGTACACGCCTCGAAGGAGCTGAACGTCTACAACAATTTGCCAACGCTGTCGTTGAGCAACGATCACACCGGCAGCAGCGAACTCTGTACGCTGTTTCTCGACCCCGACTGCCGCGACGGCAAAAACGGTCATCTGCTGTCGAAATCGCGCTTTCTGTTTATGGCCAACTTTCGTGACCGGTTTACCCGGCACGTGGTAGCAGAGATGCGCGGCGTCAGTGATGAGCAGGGCCGTTCACCCTTCTGGGATGACGTGGGCAATCGCTTCTTCTCCATGCCGTTCAGCAAGGCGGATTTCCTTAGCGGCACCGGGCAGAAGGCCTTTATTGCCGAGCTGATGCCCAAGCATCCACTCTATATCGATTATCTCTCTGCTGATGCGCGGGCGGTGATTGGCGCGGTGCACCCGCTGACCGCACCCGCGCGCGCGGTGCTGGAGTCGGAAGGCTTCTGCTATCGCAACTACATCGACATTTTTGACGGCGGTCCGACGCTGGAGTGCGACATCGAAAGTATTCGCGCCATCCGTGAGAGCCAGCTGCTGCCGGTGATCATTGATGAACAGGCCGCTGCGGCTGACCTGCCGCTGTGCCTGGTGGCCACCGGCAATTACCAGCAGTTTCGCGCCACGCTGTTGCCCGCGGACAACAAGGCCGATGCCGTTCGCCTGACCGCCGCGCAGGCCGATACGCTGCAATGCCACGCGGGCGATAGGCTGCGCGTGGTCACCCTTTCCGCCGAGGAGAAAACGGCATGACGCATTTGATTAATGGCCAGTGGCTGCCGGGAGACGGCGTGGCGCTGGAGAAACAGGATCCGGTAACCGGCGCAACGCTGTGGCAGGCAAACAGTGCCGATGAGCAGCAGGTTGCTGCTGCCTGTCAGGCCGCGCGCGACGCCTTTCCCGCCTGGGCGCGCCGCACGTTCAGTGAGCGTCAACAACAGGTTGAGGCCTTTGCCCACCAACTCAGCGAAAACAAAGCGGAGCTGACGGCGATTATCGCCGAGGAAACCGGTAAACCGCGCTGGGAAGCCGCTACTGAAGTGCAGGCGATGATCAATAAGATCGCGATTTCCGTTCAGGCGTGGCAGGTGCGTACCGGTGAGCAACAGCAGGGCGAAAACAGCCTGCGTCACCGACCGCACGGCGTGATGGCGGTCTTTGGTCCCTATAACTTTCCCGGTCATCTGCCGAACGGCCATATCGTTCCGGCATTGCTGGCAGGCAATACGCTGGTGTTTAAACCCAGCGAGCTGACGCCGATGACCGCTGAAAAAACCGTGCAGCTCTGGCAGCAGGCCGGGCTGCCCGCGGGCGTCCTTAATCTGGTGCAGGGCGGAAGACAAACCGGCCAGGCGCTGGCGCAAAATAGCCAAATCGACGGCCTGCTGTTTACCGGTAGCGCCAATACCGGCTATCAGCTGCACCGGCAGTTTGCCGGTCAGCCGGAAAAAATGCTGGCGCTGGAGATGGGCGGCAATAATGCGCTGATTGTCGACGAACCGCACGATATTGACGGCGCGGTACATCTGGCGATTCAGTCCGCCTTTATTACTGCTGGTCAGCGCTGTACCTGTGCGCGTCGTCTGCTGGTCAAGCGCGGCGCGGCGGGCGATGCCTTTTTGCAGCGTCTGACCGAGGTTGCGTCACGACTGCAACCGGGACGTTGGGACGACGAGCCGCAGCCGTTCATGGGCAGCGTGATCTCGCCCCAGGCAGCAGAGCACATTTTTGCCGAATGGCAGGCGCGAGTAGCCGCGGGTGGCACCGTGCTGCTGCCGATGCGCTGGCCCGATCGCCACAGCGCGCTGCTGACGCCGGGCATTATCGATCTCACCGACGTTGACGGCATTGCCGATGAAGAAGTGTTCGGGCCGCTGCTGGCGGTGATGCGCTATGACAGCTTCGATGAGGCGATCGCCATGGCCAATAACACCCGCTACGGTCTCGCCTGTGGATTGATTTCGCCCGATAGGGCGTGTTTCGATCGCCTGCTGCTGGAAGCGCGCGCGGGTATCGTCAACTGGAATAAACCGCTAACCGGCGCCGCCAGCACCGCGCCGTTTGGCGGCATTGGCGCCTCGGGGAATCATCGGGCCAGCGCCTGGTATGCCGCTGATTATTGTGCCTGGCCGATGGCCTCGCTGGAAAGTCGCGAGATTGCGCTGCCGTCCACGCTGTCGCCGGGCCTCGATTTCACCGCGTCGGGAGAGCGATCATGAGCGGCAGGGAAGTCAATTTCGATGGGCTGGTGGGGCTGACCCACCATTACGCCGGGCTGTCGTTCGGTAACGAAGCCTCAACCCGCAACCAGCTGCAGCCTGCCAATCCGCGACTGGCGGCGAAGCAGGGGTTGATTAAGATGAAAGCGCTGGCGGACATGGGCTTTATCCAGGCGGTGATTCCGCCACATGAGCGGCCGAACCTGGCGGCGCTGCGTCAGCTGGGTTTCTGTGGCAGTGACGAGCAGGTGCTGGCGAAGGCGGCGAAAACCGCGCCGCAGTTGCTGTCAGCCTGCAGCTCCGCCTCGGCGATGTGGGTAGCCAATGCCGCCACGGTTTCACCGTCGGCGGACAGTGCCGATGGCCGTGTACATCTCACCGTCGCCAACCTGAACAACAAGTTTCATCGCGCGATGGAAGCGCCGACCACCACCGCGCTGCTGCGTGCTATCTTTCGCGACAGCGCGCACTTTAGGGTGCATGACGCGCTGCCACAGGTAGCCATGTTTGGTGATGAAGGCGCGGCAAACCACAATCGCTTCGGCGGCTACGGCGAGCCTGGCGTGCAGCTGTTTATTTATGGTCGTGAAGAAAACCAGGGCGGTCTGGTGCCGGGTCGCTATCCGGCGAGGCAGACGCGGGAAGCAAGCGAAGCGGTGGCGCGTCTGCATCAGCTCGATCCTGCGCGCACGCTGTTTGCCCAGCAGAATCCGGCGGTGATCGATCAGGGCGTGTTTCATAACGACGTGATCGCGGTGAGCAATCAGCAGGTACTGTTCTGTCATCAACAGGCGTTTTTGCATCAGGCTGCGCTGCTCGCCGATCTGGCTGAGCGGGTGCCTGGCTTTACGGCAATTGTGGTGCCGGAAGCGCAGGTTTCGGTCAGCGACGCGGTCAATACTTACCTGTTTAACAGCCAACTGCTAAGCCAGCCCGATGGCAGCATGCTGCTGGTGGTGCCGGAAGAGTCGCGTCAGCACGCTGGCGTCTGGCGCTACCTGTGCGAGCTGGTGGAAAGCGGTGGGCCGATCCGCGAACTGAAGGTGTTCGATCTGCGTGAAAGCATGTGCAACGGCGGCGGCCCGGCGTGCCTGCGGCTGCGTGTGGCGTTAACAGCGGTGGAACAGGCGGCGGTGAATCCCCAGGTGATCATGAATGACGGGCTGTTTACCCGGCTTAACGCGTGGGTCGACCGCTACTACCGCGATCGGCTGACGCAGCAGGATCTGGCCGATCCGCTGCTGCTGCGTGAGGGACGTGAGGCGCTGGAGGCGCTGACCCGCATGCTGGATTTGGGTAATGTTTATCCGTTTCAACGTTAACAGCGCGCCGCGCTGCTTCAGGGAGCACTGATGCACGATTTTTTAGCCCATACGCTGCACGGCGAACCGCCCGCAATAACCCAGGCACGTTTACCCGCGCTGCACTGGCAGTGGATTGACGAAGGCATTCTGGAGATCACGCCGGAACAGCCTGCCACCATGGCGCTGGTGATTTCTGCGGGCATTCACGGCAATGAGACCGCGCCGGTAGAGATCCTCAACCGGTTAATTACGCCGCTGCTGCAGGGCGATAAACCGGTTTTGCCGCGTGTGCTGGTGATCCTCGGCAATCCGGCCGCGCTGCGCAGCAATCAGCGTTATACCCGGATTGATGTTAACCGGCTGTTTGGCGGCCGCTGGCAACAGCACGACGATTGCGCGGAAGCGCGTCGCGCCTGGCGGCTGGAGCAGGCGATTGAGCAATTTTATCACTCTGGCTGTTGCGATGAGGTGCGCTGGCATCTCGATCTGCACACTGCCATTCGCGGGTCTTATCATCCGCGTTTTGGCGTGTTGCCACACAGCGCTCGTCCGTGGCCAGCCGACTTTTTACAGTGGTTAGGCGCCGCCGGGCTGGAGGCGCTGGTGTGGCACAACGCGCCCGGTGGTACCTTTACCCATTTCAGCTGTGAACATTTTGCTGCCAGCAGCTGCACGCTGGAGCTGGGTAAAGCGCAGCCGTTTGGCAGTAACGATCTGAGTCAGTTCGCCGCGGCTGAACAGGCGCTGGCGGCGTTGCTGTATGGCGAGGCGCTGCCCGCTGTGGCGCAGCAACCGCGTCATTACCAGGTCGCCCAGCAGATCACCCGGCAGGGCGCGCAGTTTCAACTGCACATCGACGCGGACACGCTGAATTTTGCCCGCTTTTCCCAGGGCGCGCTGCTGGCAGAAGAGGGCGACCGGCGTTACGTTGTCCAGCATGCTGAGGAGTTCGTGCTGTTTCCGAATCCCAACGTCGCCGCGGGCCAGCGCGCCGGGTTGATGCTGGTGGAAACGCCGTCGCGCAGCGAAACGCAATAAACTGTAAAGCGTCCGATCGGGCGCTTTCGTTTTCCGCCCAACATCGTTACACTCCTCCACGTTTTCTGCCGAAAGCCGAGTAAATTCATACTCTTTTGCAATTCCTCACACTATTCTTCGCATTCTCTTCATGATCGCTGCATTTTTCTCTTTTATGCTTTCAGGGCTTTACTCATGCTCTGAGTAGTTGACGTTCAGCGTCGTAAACTCATTTCCGACATCACGACACAGGCTGTCGTCATTAAACTGAAAAAGAAAAGGACAATATTATGCGTAAACTGACCTCATTAATTATCGCAACGACCATGGCTTTTGGCGCAGCAAATATCGTTCACGCCGCAGCGGACAACCTGACTCCACCGCCAGCAGGGAGTGAGAAAGCGATGCACAAACCCCCTATGCACCGCGGTGGTATGCACGACATGTTTAAAGGGTTAAATTTGACCGACGCGCAGAAACAGCAGATGCGCACCATCATGCAGCAGGGTCATAAAGAGATGAAACGTCCGTCGCTGGAAGAGCGCCGTGCTAATCACGACATTATCGCTTCAGACAGTTTTGACAGCGCCAAAGCCGCTGCCCAGGCCGAGAAAATGACAGCGAACGCGAAAGAGAACGCGGTAGCGATGATGGAAACGCAGAACAAGCTATATAATGTGCTGACTGCCGATCAGAAAAAGCAGTACAACGCGAACTTTGAGAAACGCCTCACGGAAAAACCGCAGCATGAAGGCAAAATGACACCACCGCCAGCAGCTGAATAAGCCGATTGACGAATAGTTAAGGCTGGAAAAGAGACCGCCGGCGTTGTCCACATAGCAGATTTGCAGTGTGGGCAGCGTCGGCGGTTTTACGTTGGCAATCAAAAAACGCTATCAGAACGTGCCGGTACCACCGTCTGAGCACCAGACCTGGCCGGAAGCGAAGCTCGCTTCGTCTGAGGCTAGCAGCACATAAAGCGCGGCGATTTCCGCTGGCTGGCCAGGACGACCAAACGGCGCTTCTTCACCAAACTTCATCACTTTTTCCTGTGGCTGGCCGCCGCTTGATTGCAGTGGCGTCCAGTAAGGACCCGGTGCAACCGCATTGACGCGAATGCCTTTTTCTGCGACCTGCTTCGCCAGACCTTTGGTAAAGGCGATGATAGAGGCTTTGGTCTGCGCGTAATCCAGCAGCATTGGGCTTGGTTTGCCCGCCTGCACAGAAGAGGTGTTCACAATGGCTGAACCGGATTTCAGGTGCGGCAGTGCGGCTTTGGTGATCCAGAACATCGCGTAGACGTTGGTTTTGAACGTCTTGTCGAAAGAGTCGGTGGTCAAATCGGCGATGGATTCGCAAAACTGCTGGCGTCCGGCGTTGTTCACCAGAATATCCAGACCGCCCAGCTTCTCGACCGCTTCGCTGACCAGCTGCTGGCAGAAGTCTTCACTGGTAATATCGCCAGGAATCGCAATCGCTTTACGGCCTTCCGCTTCAATCAGCGCGATCACTTCTTTGGCGTCTGACTCTTCAGCGGGCAGATAGTTAATGGCAACGTCTGCACCTTCACGTGCATAGGCAATCGCTGCGGCGCGGCCAATACCGGAGTCACCACCGGTGATCAGCGCTTTGCGGCCTGCAAGGCGACCACTGCCTTTGTAGCTTTTCTCGCCGTGATCCGGGACAGGCACCATTTTGCTGGCGAGCCCTGGTACTTCCTGGGGCTGGCGTTCAAAAGGGGGAACCGGGCGTGAAATCTCATTTGGGTTATGTTGCGACATTATTCCTCCTCATCCAGTGATAAAGTGCGCAATAAACTGCGACACAACAGGCATAAGGGTAGACGCTTATTCTGCCTTTCGCGAAGCGAGGCGGCAGAAAAGGTTATAACGGAACAATTTGGTATTTGCCGCCAATCACCGGGCGACAGAGGATTTTATAGCCATCCTGATCGAAGCCGGGCGGTGCACGCTTCAGGGTTTTTGCCTCGTCAAGGTTGCTTACCGAACCAAGATAAAACCAGTTATCGATCACATGAATCTGTGTGATATCCGGGCCTTCTTCAATCAGTCCAACCGGGCCTTGCCACGGCCAGCAAACCACGCGTACCTTGTCCAGCGCGGTCAGTAAACGCTGATGATGCGCTTCCAGCGTCTCTTTGCCGCAGCAGGCACCGGCACAACGGCCCAGCGCCGAGCGGAAGCAACCGCGGTTTTTGGTCAGGCTTTCCAGCCCCAGCAGGCCATAACAGAGCTGCTGTTCATCAGCGATTTTTTTCAGCGTTTCCAGCGCAGCGCGGCGGTTAGCGTAGAGACCATAAAGGTTAGGCGAGTGGGTAAAATCGACCTCTTTGGCATAAACCACCTGCGGCTTGTCGTCGTTCAGCTGTAGCGAACAGAGCTGGCGATTTTTACGTAACCGTTTGTTAAACAGCGGCTGCTGAGTCTTGATCATCTGCGCTTCCAGCAGCAGTGCGCCCAGTTCACCGGCGGTGGTGATCCAGCTGACCCGTCGCGCCAGACGCAACATTTTTGCCTCATCCTGCGTGCGAAAGTGGGACATCACCCGCGAGCGCAGATTGATACTTTTCCCAATGTAGAGCGGCAGGGTGTCGCTCTCGCCGTGAAAGGTATACACACCGGGCACCTTTGGCAGGCCATCAAGCCACTGGCGCAGGTGTTCGGGATATTCATAGATGGTTGCCGCATTAAATTCGAGGCGATGGGTGGATGCACGTCTGACCAAGATTCACTCCGTTTACTGGTTGCCTGTCCAGTGTATCAGCCAGAATGAATGTTGAACAGACACAGATTATGGGCGATGGGAAAAGGCGATCGCTTCATTTCGCGGCGGGTTCAGAGCAGATGGACAAAAAAGCGTAAAAACGGGCGAAAGCCTTCGCCCGCGGAGGGAACGTTATTTTTTCCAGAAATCGTCGAACACGGTAATCGGCGGACGACGTTTATGTTCGGTTTTCAGATACCAGTTTTCGATGGTTTTGGCGGCCTGCGGATCGATGGTTTTACCGGTGAGATAATCGTCGATCTGCTGGTAGGTGACGCCCAGCGCCACTTCATCTTCCAGACCAGGGCGGTCATCTTCAAGATCCGCGGTGGGATGTTTGAGATAAAGATGCTCCGGGCAGCCCAGCGCTTTCAGCAAGGCTTTGCCCTGGCCTTTAGTCAGGCGGAACAGTGGATTGATGTCGGTGCCGCCATCGCCATATTTGGTAAAGAAACCGGTCAGCGCTTCGGCGGCATGATCGGTGCCGACCACCACGCCCGCGGTCATACCGGCAATGCTGTACTGCGCCTTCATGCGTTCACGCGCTTTTTCGTTGCCGCGCACGAAGTCGCTCAGGGTCAGGCCCGCCTCTTTCAGTGCTTTTTCGCTGGCCAGCACCGCCTCTTTGATGTTCACCACCATCACGCGATCGGCTTCGATAAAGTTGATGGCATCCTGACAATCCTGTTCATCTTTCTGGACGCCATAGGGCAGGCGCACGGCGATAAACTGGTAGTCCTGCTTGCCGGTCTCTTCGCGCAGTTCGCTAATCGCCATCTGGCTCAGCTTACCTGCCAGCGTCGAGTCCTGGCCGCCGCTGATGCCCAGCACCAGGGTTTTCAGAAAAGGATGCGCCTTGAGATAGGACTTCAGAAAATCGACGCTGGTGCGAATTTCCTGCTGGGCATCGATAACCGGTTTCGTGTGCAACGCGCTGATTATTTCCTGTTGCAGTGCCATTACTCTCTCCTCATGTCAGTGCCTGTTAGAAAGCTGATGTTATAAAGCTAACGTGCATGCCGCAAAACGACAAGGTCGAATGCGGCAGCAGGACGTAGCGATCAGGCGTGTGCGGGTTTTTTCGCCAGCAGCAGAAACATCAGGATCGCCAGCATGAAGCAGCCAAAAATGGTGTCGGTCATGGTCAGCACCGAGGTGCCGCCGATGCCGGTTATCGGTACGGTAATGGCGCCCAGCGTAAACATAGTGACGCCAATCACCGCCGACGCGCTGCCGGCGCGGTGCCCCTGACTCTGCATCGCCAGCGAGGATGCGGTGGTGGCGATAACGCCGTTACTGGCGATGGTAAAGAACAGCGCCACCAGTACCAGCGGCAAGGGTGCGCCGCTGATGCCGAGCAGCAGCAGCGAGCTGGAGGCGATAAACGCCAGCGTCAGGCCGCCCTTCAGCACGCGATATTCACCCCAAAGCGGACAGAGGCGGGCGCTGGTTTGCGAGGCGATCACCAGCCCAATGCCGTTGGCAGCAAAGCAGAAGCTGAATGCCTGCGGCGACAGGCCATAAATCTCCTGCAGAACAAAAGGTGAGGCGCCGATGTAGGCGAACATGCCGGACATCATAAAACCCTGCGTCAGGCAGAAGCCCATAAACGGACGGTGCATAATCACCTGGCCAAGCGCGGCCCAGGCGGAAAACAGCGAACCCTGACTGCGACGTTCAGGCGGCAGCGTCTCTTTCAGCTTGAAGCGGCTGAGCAGCAGCAACAGCACGGCAATCGCCGCCAGCGTCATGAAAATGCCGCGCCAGTCGAGCACGGTCAGCAGCGCGCCGCCCAGCACCGGGGCACCAATGGGCGCGAGGCCGTTGACCAGCATCAGCAGGGCAAAAAATTTCGTCAGCTCATGGCCTGAATACATGTCACGAGCAATCGCGCGCGACAGTACGGCACCGCCTGCGCCGGAGAGACCCTCAAACAGCCGTGCCAGCAGCAGCTGATCGATGGTTTGCGCCATGGCGCAGCCCACCGAGGCGATAAACAGCAGCACCAGCGACAACAGCAACGGGCCAACGCGGCCAAATTTATCGCTCATCGGGCCAAACAGCAGCTGACCTGCGCCGAGGCCGAGCAGGCCGGCGGTCAGGCTAAGCTGTGCAGTCGCGGTTGAGGTCTGTAAGTCTCGCGCCAGCGCCGGTAGCGCGTGCAGATAAAGGTCGATACAGAGCGGACCCAGGGCGGCCAGCAGGCCAAGCGTGATGGCATAACCCAGGCGATTGGGGTGAGCAGGTGTCATTTATCGGTCTCAAAAAGTTGATGAAAAAGCTGTTGGTAAAGGGGTAAAAGCTGCGCAGCAGCGGCTTTCTGCGGCGTCAGGCGCCGAAAGGCGGTGCCGTCGATCAGCACGGCGATGATTTCCACGCAGGCGCTAAGACGCGCTGCCTCAAGATGCGGATATGCCGCAGCAACTTCACGCCGGGCGTTATCGAACATCAGGCGATCGGCATCGGCAAGAATGTCAGCAATACGCAGATTGCGTGACGCTTCAGCGGCGACTTCCAGCATCAGCAGATCGTCATCATCGTTAAGCGCCTGGCGCCAGGCCAGCAGCTGTGGCAAGCGTTCTGCCGCGGTATTGCCTTCAATCGCTGCCACGCGCGTGGCAACGATGCGTCGCACCATTTCCGCGACGATCTCCTCTTTGTTGGCAAAATAACGGTAGATTTGACCGACGCTGAGCTGTGATTCGCTGGCGAGCTGCGACATGCTGGCGCCGTGGAACCCGGCGCGCCTGACACAGCGCCGGGCTGCGGCGATGATCTCATCCTGCCGCTGGTGATGACGGGCATCACGATCGGAATGCGCGGTGGTCATGATTTTTCCCATTTTGAGAACGATCGTTCTCGTTCGTGGCGCAGTGTAACGGATTCGCTCGCCGGGGAAAACTGTGGGATCGGAACAATCACAGGAGAATTTTCGCCACCACCTTGATAAATCTCCTTTTCTCTTCCAGGCTTATCGCAACATGGATAAAACGAGGAACAACAACATGATGAAATTAACAGGACTTATCGGTGCTGCAGTGGCGCTGGCTGTGTTGTCTGGCTGTTCTGCATACGATCGTGCAGAAAGCTATGTCACCAAGCCGGTGGTAAAGGATGTTAAAAAAGGCATGACCCGCGAGCAGGTTCGTCAGCTGGCTGGCCCTGCTTCAACTGAAATCACCATGGTGCATGCCCGCGGTACTTGCCAGACTTATGTGCTGGGCGAGCGCGATGGCAAAACCCAGACTTACTTCGTCAGCTACAGCGATACCGGTCGCGTCATGAACTACGGCTTCCAGAGCTGCAAAGAGTACGATACCGATCCGCAGGCAAACATGTAATTGCCGGTTGATGAGAAAAAGGCCCGCTGATGCGGGCCTTTTTTATGCTTACAGTCCCGGCGGCCGGGGCACCTCAAGGTACTCTCCCGCAATATCACGCTGATAGAAATGTCCTTCGCTAACGTAATAACGCTTGCCGTTGTAATCCAGCGCGCGGTGCGGTTCCTCTTGTGGCGGCTCCACCACCACGTAGCTGTCGTTCTGACGCTGGTAATAATTGCCGTTGAGCATGTAGTAGGTCAGGCCGCCAATCAATACCGCCGTCGCCGCCTCCGGTAAAAAGCGCATGGCGCCATGCCCGCCGCCGTGCCCGTGTGGTGCGTCGTGCCAGCCGCCGCCGCGCCAGCCATCGCCTGGATGGGCAGAAGCGATAACCGGCGCCAGTAAAGTGAGCATAAGTAAGGAAACGATGCGTTTTTTCATGCGGTTTCTCCTGCGTTAACTCAACGCAGCATCGGCGCTCGCCAGGCTAAAGACAAGCAGAAAACCGGGCTTTTTGCCGCTGCTTACCACGCTTAACGTCTTCTTTACGCAGCGCTCACGATTGACGGTGGAATAAGGAGAAAAAGGGGCGCAGTGCGCCCCGAAGAGAGCAGGTTAAGCAGGAACGGACAGGGCTTTCTGGCTGCGTGACCAGACCCGATGGGCGGCCATAGCGGTAAGGAAATCGCTCATCAGCGCGCCTTCCGCTTTCGCATCTTCCACCAGGCCTTCTTCCGCTTCATCGTCGCCGACGCTGAACTGCGCTTTAAAACGACGTGCGTCACCGCTCAGGCCAATCACCTTGAGGTGTTTATAGGCTTCCAGCAGGAAGTAACGTGCATCGCCGCTGAGCAGCAGGGCATCAATGTTGCCATCCGGCACGATAACCGCATCAAAGGTCAGCGATGGCAGACCAGCAAAAGTGGCGTCAATCGGCAGGGCAGAGCCGTCATCGGCACGTACCTGACCCATATGGGATGCCAGCAGTTTGGCATGCACGCCTTCCGCTTTCAGTGCCTGCAAAATGGCCAGCACGTCGGCTGCTTTCACGCCGTCGCTGATCGGTAGCGCAACCTGACGGCCTTTGATGCTGCCGCCCGGTTGAGCATACAGGCTCAGGCTTTCCGCTTTGCTCAGGCCATTAACCGGCTGTGGCGGCGTGGTGTTCAGCTGCTCATCGGTAAGCGCCAGGCCGAGGTTCTCCGCTACGCCACTGGCCAGCTGCACATCGATACGCAGCAGATGATCGACGACCCGCTCGCGGATATAAGCGCGGCCCACTTTGCTCAGTTCAAACGAGAAGGCGCCAATAATGTGCTGCTGTTCAAACGGCAGCTGGCTGAGCCAGAACAGGCGCGGCTGCGAATAATATTCGCCAAAGGATGGGCTGCGCTCGCGAACTTTATGCCCTTCAACGCGCTCCTGATAACTTTCGAAACCACCGCCTGACGGTGCCGGTGGCGTTTCGCGCGGCCAGTTATCGTTAATGGAGTTCGGCTCGTAGTTTGCCGGATTGGTATCGATATCCATCCGATGCATGCCCTGACGCTGGAAGTTGTGGTACGGGCAAACGGGACGGTTAATCGGGATTTCGTGGAAGTTAGGCCCACCGAGGCGGCTGATTTGCGTATCGGTGTAGGAGAACAGACGGCCCTGCAGCAACGGATCGTTACTGAAATCCATACCGGGAACGATATGACCAGGGTGGAATGCTACCTGTTCCGTTTCGGCGAAAAAGTTATCCGGGTTACGGTTCAGCACCATTTTGCCCACCAGCTGCACCGGGACCAGCTCTTCCGGAATCAGTTTGGTGGCATCCAGCAGATCGAAATCAAACTTGAATTCATCCTCTTCCGGGATCAGCTGCAGGCCCAGTTCATATTCCGGGAAGTCGCCCGCTTCAATCGATTCCCACAAATCGCGACGGTGGAAGTCGGGATCGCGACCGGTAAGCTTCTGCGACTCGTCCCAAAGCAGTGAGGCTTTGCCCGCCACTGGCTTCCAGTGGAAACGTACAAACGTTGCTTTGCCGTCGGCGTTAATCAGACGGAAGGTGTGAATACCAAAGCCTTCCATGGTGCGATAGCTGCGCGGCAGGCCGCGATCGGACATCGCCCACATCACGTTGTGCAGGGTTTCCGGCTGCAGCGAGACGTAATCCCAGAAGGTGTCGTGTGCGCTCTGACCCTGAGGAATTTCGTTGTGCGGTTCCGGTTTTACCGCGTGCACAAAATCGGGAAACTTGTGCGCATCCTGAATAAAGAACACCGGGGTGTTGTTGCCTACCAGGTCGAATACACCCTCATCGGTATAGAACTTGGTGGCGAAGCCACGAATATCGCGCACGGTATCCGCTGAGCCGTTGCCGCCCTGGACGGTTGAGAAGCGCACGAAAACCGGTGTGATTTTTTCAGGATCGCTGAGGAAGTCCGCTTTGGTGATCTCTTTCAGTGAAGAGTACGGCTGAAAGTAACCGTGTGCCGCGGAGCCGCGGGCATGCACGATACGCTCAGGAATGCGCTCGTGGTCAAAATGGGTGATCTTTTCCCGCAGGATAAAATCTTCCAGCAGCGTGGGTCCACGCGTACCGGCACGCAGCGAGTTTTGGTCATTGGCAATGCGCGTGCCCTGATTGGTGGTTAATGGCGCATCGGTGCCATTTTTACGATTAGGCTCAAGCTGATCGAGTTTTGCGTTGTGTGTATCCGGTGCTTTCAGGCTGCCAGGCGCGGTGGGTTCTTTGCCCGGAGGCGTGGGCTGCGCGGAAGGCTGATGCGACCCATCGGCCGGCGCCAGCGAATCGCGTGCGGGCTGAACGGAATCGGTACCGGTAAACGGCGCGGTATGAGTGAGTTCTTTTTTATGGGTTTCTTTCGACATGACGCATTGCTCCTGTGGATGTCGCGTTAGGCTTCATTAACTATAGAACAGCCTCCTTAATACGCTGACAAACATCAGGGAATTGCGATAATGCTCGGCCGATGGCGCAAGGTCGATGCTGAAATAGCGCCAGTGCAGGGTAATTCAATGATTTACAGATAAAAAAAAGCCGGCTTTCACCGGCTTTATGCTGACTGCTTAACGCGCTTTAACGCTGCGCTAATTCCGGACGCTCATCGCTTTCCAGCACGCGGCGGTCGGTCATACCCAACCAGCGGCTGGTCAGGGAACCCGCGGTCATTGAACCATTTACGTTCAGTGCCGTACGGCCCATGTCGATCAGTGGCTCAATCGAGATCAGTAGCGCCACCAGCGTCACCGGCAGGCCCATGGCGGGCAGGACGATCAGCGCGGCAAAAGTGGCACCGCCGCCCACGCCAGCAACACCGGCTGAGCTCAGCGTGACAATACCGACCAGCGTGGCAATCCACAGCGGATCAAACGGATTGATGCCCACGGTTGGCGCCACCATTACCGCCAGCATGGTCGGGTAGAGACCCGCACAGCCGTTCTGACCGATAGTGGCACCGAACGAGGCGGAGAAGCTGGCGATCGACTCGGGCACGCCAAGACGGCGGGTTTGTGCTTCCACGCTCAGTGGAATAGTCGCGGCGCTGGAACGGCTGGTAAACGCAAAGGTGATCACCGGCCAGACCTTGCGGAAGAAGCGCAGCGGATTGATTCCGTTGGCCGACAGCAGCAGGGCATGCACGCCAAACATAATCGCCAGGCCAAGATAGGAGGCGATCACAAAACTGCCCAGCTTCATGATGTCCTGCAGGTTAGACGTCCCAACCACTTTGGTCATCAGCGCCAGTACGCCGTACGGCGTTAGCTTCATGATCAGACGCACCAGCTTCATCACCCAGGATTGCAGCGTGTCGATTGCCTGCAGTACGCGCTCGCCTTTCTCTTTATCATCTTTCAGCAGATGCAGCGCCGCCACGCCGAGGAAGGCAGCAAAGATCACCACGCTGATGATAGAGGTTGGGTTGGCACCGGTTAAATCAGCAAACGGGTTTTTAGGGATAAACGACAGCAGCAGCTGCGGCACGGTGAGATCGGCCACTTTGCCCGCGTAGTTGGTCTGGATGGCGGCCAGCCGCGCGGTCTCTTTGGCACCCTGCACCAGGCCGGTTGCGTTGAGATCGAACAGGCCAGTCACCAGTACGCCTACCAGCGCTGAAATGGCGGTGGTCACCAGCAGCACGCCGATAGTCAGCACGCTGATTTTGCCCAGCGACGAGGCGTTGTGCAGACGCGCCACCGCGCTAAGAATTGAGACAAACACCAGCGGCATTACAATCATCTGCAGCAGCTGCACGTAACCGTTGCCAACAATGTTAAACCAGCTGATTGATTCGGTGATGACCGGATCGTTCTCGCCGTAAACGGCGTGCAAACCAAGACCAAATACCACGCCGATCACCAAACCGGTCAACACCCGTTTGGAGAGGCTCCAGCTGTTACGACCGATTTTCGCCAGCAGCAGCAGCAGGGCGACGAAAACCACAATATTAAGAATGAGCGCTATGTTCATCCAGACTCTCCATTAATAACAATATTCCTGACAGAAATGACCCTATTCCCGTCAGGACAGGCGGTTTTATTCCGCCTCCCAGTGATAATGCCGCCATGGTAGCAGCAGGGCGAATTCATCCCTTATATCCAAAGGTTATTGTTTATAACGTAATGGTTTTTTCTGGCTGATTAATGTCCAGGGACCTGCTTTATCAGTTGGTTAAAGCCGCTCTGCGCCTGATTGATAATCTGTGCGGTCCAGCCTTCAGCGCCGAACGGCAACGAGCCCGGCGGAAACCACAGCGCCAGTCCAACCAGCACATAGCAGAAAACGCGCTCCAGCTGATTGCCATTCTGACTACTGCGCAGCACCGGCAGGCGAAAACGCCAGCGGCACGGCCAAAGCAGCGGAACGCCCGCTGGCGTCAGCATGTCCGCGAGAATATGGCTGAGATAGCCCAGCACCATGCCTTGCAGCACATCGGCAGGAATAATCCAGCCCTGAGGAATGTTGACCTGAAACAGCCACAGCCCGCCCAGCACGGCGAGCAGGCTATGGGTAAATCCACGGTGGCCAAAGATGCGAGCAATGGGATGCGATAACCAGCGCAGCCGCTGACCGAGCAGCGATCGCGGATGATCGATATCGGGCAGCAGACAGGTCAGCAGCGTGGCCGCAATAACGTGCCACCAGTCACCCTGGGCCAGCACTGGCGTAAGTTCGGCGCGCTTGGCAAAAATGGCACTGGCAACGGCAAAAATGATATGGCCTTCGGCCGTCATGGATAAATCCCTGGGTACATGGCTGTCAATGCATCCAGTATAGGGATTTATCCAGTAAAGTTGAATATGTGACGCTGTAACCAAAGATGAAAATCGTGTCGACCGGCGAAATTATCAGCGCGCCAGCCAGCCACCATCTACTGCCAGCGTATAACCCTGCACGTAGTCAGACGCGGACGAGGCAAGAAACACCACCGGCCCCATCATGTCGTCCGGCAAACCCCAGCGGCCGGCAGGAATGCGGCCGAGAATTTCCTGACTGCGGCCCTCGTCATCACGGATTTGCGCGGTATTGTTGGTCGCCATATAACCTGGCGCAATGGCGTTGACGTTGATATTGTGCTTCGCCCACTCATTTGCCATCAGCCGCGTCAGGCCCATCACGGCACTTTTCGACGCGGTATACGACGGTACGCGAATGCCACCCTGGAAAGAGAGCATAGAGGCGATATTGATGATTTTGCCGCCGCCGCCCTGAGCGATAAACTGCTTTGCCACCGCCTGTGAGAGGAAAAACAGCGTTTTGCTGTTGATGTTCATCACATCGTCCCAGTCAGCTTCGGTGAAATCCAGCGCATCCTCGCGGCGAATGATTCCCGCGTTGTTAATCAGAATATCGATGCGGCCAAACGCTGAGACCGCCTGTTGCACCACATCCGGCACCACGCGGGTGTCAATCAGATCGGCGTCAATGCCATGAAAGGCGCGGCCGGTTGCTTCAACCAGTGCCTGCGTATCGTCCGGCCCGGAGCGGTTAACGCCAATAATGTCGCAGCCTGCCTGGGCCAGACCGATTGCCATGCCCTGGCCTAAGCCGGTATTACAGCCGGTGATCAGCGCGACTTTCCCTTCCAGATTAAATGCATTCAGTATCATGCTTACGCTCTCTTAAATGTGGATGCTGCGCCTAGCGCAAATCACCGATCTGAACCGGATCCATGTCATCAAATACCTGGTTTTCGCCGACCATACCCCAAATAAAGGTGTACCTTTTGGTGCCGACCCCGGCGTGAATCGACCAGCTTGGCGAAATGACCGCCTGTTCGTTATGCACCAGCAGATGACGCGTCTCCTGCGGCTGGCCCATCATGTGAAAAACTGCGGTCTCTTCATCCATGTCGAAATAGAAATAGACTTCCATGCGCCGCTCATGGGTGTGGCACGGCATGGTGTTCCACAGGCTGCCTTCTTCCAGGCGCGTTAATCCCATGGTCAGCTGACAGGTGGGCAACACATCGGGAACGATGAATTTATTGATGGTGCGGCGGTTGCTGGTGGCAGCATCGCCGAGGGTGGTAGAAGAGGCCTCGGCAAGCGTGATTTTCTTGTCGGGCCAGGTGCGGTGCGCCGGGGCGCTGTTGTAATAAAACTTGGCCGGACGGGCGGCATCATTGCTGCTGAAAATCACTGATTGTCTGCCCATGCCGACGTAAAGCGCTTCCTGGTTGCCGATCTCCCACTGCGTACCGTCAACATCGATCACGCCAGGACCGCCGACGTTAATGACGCCCAGTTCGCGGCGCTCCAGAAAATAGCTGACGCCAAGCTGTTTACCCACTTCGCTGCCGATGGTCACGCTTTGCGTAACCGGCATAATGCCGCCGATGATGATGCGATCGGTATGGCTGTAGGTCATGGTGTAGGTATCGGCGGTGAACAGCGTCTCAATCAGAAATTCGCGGCGCAGTGCGGCAGTGTCGAGCTGCTTTGCATGGTCGCTGTGGATACTTTGACGGACTTGCATATCAGACCTCGTGCGATGAAAGGCGAAAGAACCGTGAAGCAATCGCGGTGTACCCGAGGAATAATAGGCATCCTGAGATGCTAATTCAATAAAAATGAAACGCTGTTTTATTTGTTTTGGAGGCGAGATCAAAGTTTATCAGGCTGCGCGCAGGCAGCCTGTTTATCGTACTTAGCCGCGCAGGTGAAGTGCAGTGAGTTCAGCCAGCGACCTGAGCTGCACATGAGCAACATGCCAGCGAGCATCGTCACGGTTTTCGGCGGCTGGCACCACGATTGAGCGCATGCGGGCGGCGCGCGTGGCGATCATGCCGTTGAAAGAGTCTTCGAGCGTCACGCAGTTCAGCGGGTCGACGCCCAGTTTAGCGGCCGCATCAAGATAGACCTGAGGATGGGGCTTGCTGTAAGGCAACGCCTCGGCCGAGGCCAGTGCTGAAAAATAGTGCCTGAGGTTGAACATCTCCAGCACGCGCTCCAGCATAAACAATGGCGAAGCGGAAGCCAGGCCGATGGCCAGACCTTCTGCCTGACAGAGTTGCAGCGCGTGTTCAACGCCTGGCAGCAGCGGTCGCTGTGCTTCCACCAGCGACAGCGCCCGCGTGATAATACGCTGTGTCACTTCAGCCTGATCGGGGCCGTTCCACGGCTGGGCGTCATACCACATGCGAACCACCTGATCGATGCGCAGGCCGAGCGTATCGGGCAGCTCAGCGCGCCGCGACAGGTCGACACCCAATGCTGAAAACACATCGCTTTCGGCCTGATCCCACAGCGGCTCGGAATCGATCAGTAATCCATCCATGTCAAAGATGGCGGCTAAAACAGGTTGGGAATAGGACATTAGCGGCTCCACTGGTTGATGTGTCACAACCTTAGCATGGCTGATGGCGCACGCTGGCGAGGAGCTGCGGGAATTTTAACGGTGCGCCGATTTTTTCAGGCAGATTTTCTTCGCAGCGGGTAGACTTAGGGCCACATTGAGGTGTTAAGGAGAAACCATGACTTATCAACAGGCTGGCCGCATCGGAATTCTGAAGCGCGTGGTTGGCTGGATTATTTTCCTGCCGGCGCTGATCTCAACCATCATTTCGCTGTTGAGCTTCATGTTCAGGCACAGCGAGAAGCAGCCTGGCATCGATGCGGTAATGCTCGATTTCGTGCATGTGATGATCGATATGATCCGCTTTAATACCGGCTTTCTGCACTTTTTCTGGCAGAACTCGCCGGTGCCAGATTTTCACGGTGGCGCGAATCTCGGTTTCTGGTTTATCTATATTCTGATTTTTGTTGGTCTGGCGCTAACCGCTTCCGGTGCCCGCATTTGGCGGCAGTCGCGTTACATTAAAGAAGGCATTGAAGATCAGCTGATAATGGAAAAAGCCAAAGGCGAAGAGGGGCGCTCCCGCCAGCAGCTCGAAGCGCGTATTAACGTGCCGCATCACACGATATTCCTGCAGATTTTCCCGCTCTATATTCTGCCGATTATCATCGCCATAGCCGGTTATTTTATCCTCTCTCTGCTTGGCTTCATCTGATGTTGTCAGGCCGGACTGGCCTGACTTTCCATCCACTCGTCCGCATCCAGCAGTTCGCCTATTGCCCTTTGTGATTCCAGCAGCCATTCGCCGCCAAACACGTTGGCCCGGTTGAGCAAATAATAAAGCTGATAAATCGGCTGCCGCTGTGAGAAACCGGCGGGCAACGGCCAGATAGACTGATAACCCTCATAAATTTGCGGTGGCAAAGCGGTATACCACGAGAGCATCGCCAAATCGCATTCCCGGTCGCCCCAGTAACAGGCGGGATCGTAAATCCATGGGCCTTCCGCGCTGCCGCCACAATTGGTTGGCCAGAGATCGCCATGCAGCAGAGAAGGTTGAGGCTGATGCGTGGCCAGCGCGCGCTGCACGCAGCTGATGATCAGATCGATATTGCCATACTGAATGCCTTTTTCGGCGGCCAACTGAAGCTGCCAGCCGATGCGCTGTTCGGCAAAGAACACTGACCAGCGACGTAGCCAGCTGTTTGGCTGTGGCGTGGTGGTAATGTTGTTGTCAAAATCGAAGCCGAAGTGCGCCTGTTCGCTCCACTGATGCAGGCGAGCAAGCTGCTGCCCAAGCTCAAGAGCGCTGGTGCTGTCGAGCGGGGTAAGCGGAATGTACTCCAGTAACAGAAAGCTGACGTCGCGATCGCTGCCCACGCCATAGACCGCCGGTACACGTACCGTCTGGCTGCGCGCCAGCAATTCGAGCTGAGCGGCTTCCCAGGTGAAGAGATCAAGCATGTCGCGCTGGTTGCACTTCATAAACACATTGTGCTCACCATAACGAATATGCCAGGCGGGATGAACATCGCCGCCGGAAAGCGGTGTTTTTTCCACAATATCGGCGCTGCCCAACTGTTCACTTAACAAACGACCAATGGCTGACCACATACGGTTACTCCTCTTTCACGGGTGGGGAACGAGTGTTACACGTCAATCGTCATCTAACCTGCGCCGATGTTGCCGGAAGCGTGGCGCGTATATTAAGGAGCGTGTTGCAGAAAATCGTCGAGCGTTTGAACTTCAACCCGCAGTTTATCAGCAGGCAAACTGGCAGATGCGGCGATGATCTCCTGCTGCAGTTCCTCGGCGGTTTTGGTGGTAATCATGCCGAAGCTGTTGAGGCCGAGTTCATGCGACTTGCCATGTTCATCATGCAGCGAGGTCGTGAAACCGCTACGTATCATCGCTGAGGTAAGCTGCTGAATGTCGCCCAGGCTCTCTTCCTGATAATGCAGCGTGACGACAAAATGCTGTAATCCTGTTGGGCTCATAATTCACCTCATTGTTATCGAAAGCGTTTTTTAGCGTAGTTCAGGGTCGTCGAGGTGGCGAATTGTTAGCCAACTATGCTGTTATAAAAGCGGAAAAAAGACGGGGAAGCAAGCAGTCTTCAACAGGTGAAATCTGCAAACGCAGCGGAGGACACTTTTTGTTGCAAAATCAGTGCGGCGATAAAAATTACACTCTATACTGCGCGTCGTTAATGGGATGATTCCCATACCGGCGGGGATGTGCGGATAATGCAGCGCACGGCCCGCATTTCATATTTTTTTACAATACTTACTTAAAATTGCATTGATTGGCTGGAGAAATTCTTCAGACTCACTCTTTTTTAAACTGTCGTACGGGTCACAATTAAATGAAAGCGTTAACCAAGCTGTCAGCAGCTCTTTTGCTTCCGTTGGGAGCATTTTGTCACCAGGCCATGGCTGATAACAACGTATTTACCTCCATGGACGATCCTTCTACGGCGAAAAAGCCTTTTGATGGCAGCGCAGCCGCGGGCTATCTGGCCCAGACTGGGAATACCACCAGTTCCTCGTTGACCGCGCAAACCAACATGACCTGGTTTCAGAGCAGAACTGCTTATAGCCTGTGGGGCAACGCGGCGAACACCTCAGCGAATGATGAGCGCTCTTCAGAGACCTACAACATCGGTGGCCGTAGCCGCTATAACATGACCAACTACGATTACTTGTTTGGTCAGGCGAGCTGGTTAAGCGATCGCTTAAATGGTTATGACTCACGTGACGTACTGACCGCCGGTTATGGTCGTCAGGTGCTTAACGGCCCAGTGCATTCACTGCGTATGGAATTTGGTCCTGGCGTTCGCTATGACGATTTCCATGACGGCGGTCATGAAACTAAAGCGCTGGGTTATGGCGCGCTGAGCTACCAGTGGCAGCTCACCGATACCACCAAGTTCGTGCAGGGCGTTTCCGTGCTGAGCAGCTTTGGTGAAGACACGACGGTTAACTCCGAAACCGGCTTGCAGGTAGCTATTAACGAACACTTTGCTCTGAAGCTGGCCTATAACGTGACCTGGAACAACAATCCGCCTGCGTCTGCGCCGGATCGTACTGATACCAAAACCTCTGTTATGCTTTCTTACGCAATGTAAATTAAACAGGCCGCCTCTCTGGCGGCCTGTTTCGTTTCCCCGTGTTTTCCTGTTAGCCATGCAGCCTGCAATGCGTTCAGTCGCATGAATGCTCGTGCTATCTTCCGCTTGCTATAACCTCTGTTCTACCCGTCCACTATGCCCAGTGAATCCCTGAGTCGCGCAGTATTTTATGCCGTGTGTAACACAGTGTAAAATTACGCAAAAATAAGCGAAGCGCACGGGTTACGTTAAATAATTATATTTTAAATAAAATTTATTTAGTGCCGTTTTGGTTGTTTTTACATGGCCGTTTCGTTATTTAATGCCAATGTGATTTTTTATATAAATGGATTTGCACTCTCTGAGCTGTCACCTAGAATAATTCATGCAACACGAAAAAACGTCCGGCGTAATAGCATTATGCTGGTTGCCATTAAACAAATGACAATATGTTCAGGAGGGAATTATGGCCGAACATCGTGGTGGTTCCGGTAACTTCGCAGAAGATCGCGAAAAAGCATCTGAAGCAGGAAAAAAAGGCGGTCAAAACAGCGGTGGTAACTTCGCTAACGACCGTGAAAAAGCATCAGAAGCAGGAAAGAAAGGTGGCGAAAATAGCCATGGTGGCGGGCGCAAGTCTGATTGATTAGAGTTAAATGAACTCTTTAATTCCACCAGCCCCGGCGTAATTATGCCGGGGCTAAATTGTATCGAATTTTTATGATAACAGGGATAATAATGTAGAGATTTATTCTCTCATATACCTGTCTATTTTAACGGATAGGCCAATATACTTCTCCACTTCATGCATCGCCTCGCCACGACGCAGTGTGCAGTAAATGTAAATTGCCACTGACGGCGGCGTCACTCTCCCAAATAACTATCTGCCGGTTAAGCAGAGACAAAAATATCGCACAATGACCACAAGTTTCGATATAGCTTTGAAATGACGCATTCCTTGTTTTTTCCCTGTGTTGAATATTTTTCTAAGCCTGAAAGAGCATAGTTATGCTGCACGGGCAGAATAAGGTTGTAGGTTCAAAGGGGTAAAAAAGCTCCGCGGCTTATTCAACACGCCTGTTTATCACCCTCAGTTAAAGCAGCTAATCATCATTTTTATTCGTTATTCTCCCTGTGGATTTTTTTCGCGTCTTATCGCACCGATACGCTTTCAGGCAAGACAGAATCTCCAGCATGAGAATACCCATTAACACTGCAAATATATAACCTACCGGCAAAGGATCGGGGCGCAAATGTATATCAAAGTAGGCGGGTTTTGGTCCTTAACCAAAAAATGAAAAAATTGTGACCGGATCGATATGCGCATGATTATCTTTTAAAGTGAGGTGCAACGTCGACACGCATATGCGCAATATCTGCGTCTTTATTTAACGAGCCGGTAATAGGGAAAGCCGGTCTGCTGACTTTATCAAGGCGCTATTCACCAGACCAGATGAAAGCTGTTTTATAAGGTGAAAGTAGCTGTCGGCCCCTCTTAGCGGCCGTGATAGCGAGCGGGATTAAACTGGGAAGGAGAGAAACCCGTTATCTTCGAGGTATAAGCAGCGCGCGGCCATGCTGCGAAAACCCACATGCGGCACCATTTTTGCTTCAGGCACGCGCAGGCTGCCCCGCTGATTAGCCGAAATCCCCAGAGAAACAGGACAAGATACCGATTTAAAATCAGCGTCATAGCGTGTAAGATATGCCGTCTTCGTAGGTTATCCAGGGTCGTCGCTGCCATATGTGCAGGTCGAACTGTCTACCAAATTGACGATTGTAGGTCAGTTTTGGTCAGTAACTTACTGAAATAAAGCCACTAATTAATGATTGCATGTAATCTTTCGTGTGGGTTACCACTGCAGTAAGGATATAAAATGCCAGTAATTACTCTTCCTGATGGAAGCCAGCGTACGTACGATCGTGTTGTTAGCGTGATGGATATTGCGCAGGATATCGGCCCCGGCCTGGCGAAAGCCTGTATTGCTGGTCGCGTAAATGGCGAACTGGTCGATGCGGTCGATCCGATCGCCGAAGATGCCAATGTTGCTATCATCACTGCAAAAGATGAAGCCGGTATGGAGATTATTCGCCATTCCTGTGCTCACCTGTTAGGGCACGCCATCAAACAGCTGTGGCCAGATACTAAAATGGCGATCGGCCCGGTCATTGATAACGGCTTCTATTATGATGTCGATCTCGATCATACGCTGACGCAGGAAGATATCGAACTGCTCGAAAAGCGTATGCACGAGCTGGCAGAAAAAAATTACGATGTGATCAAGAAGAAGGTGAGCTGGCAGGAAGCGCGTGATGAGTTTGCCTTACGCGGCGAAAGCTACAAAACCACTATTCTTGATGAAAACATCAGCCGTGACGATCGCCCTGGCCTGTATCATCATGAAGAATATGTTGATATGTGCCGCGGTCCGCACGTACCGAATATGCGTTTTTGCCATCATTTCAAACTGCAGAAAACGTCTGGCGCCTACTGGCGCGGCGACAGCAGCAATAAAATGCTGCAACGCATTTATGGCACTGCCTGGGCTGACAAAAAGCAGCTGGCTGCCTATTTGCAGCGGCTGGAAGAGGCCTCGAAGCGCGATCACCGCAAAATTGGTAAACAGCTCGATCTTTACCATATGCAGGAAGAAGCGCCGGGGATGGTCTTCTGGCATAATGATGGCTGGACGATTTTCCGTGAGCTGGAAGTGTTTGTTCGCAGCAAACTGAAAGAATACCAGTATCAGGAAGTGAAAGGCCCGTTTATGATGGACCGCGTGCTGTGGGAAAAAACAGGGCACTGGGAAAACTACAAAGAAGCGATGTTCACCACCTCATCGGAGAACCGCGAATATTGTATTAAACCAATGAACTGCCCTGGGCACGTGCAAATTTTTAATCAGGGTCTAAAATCTTACCGCGACCTGCCGTTACGTATGGCAGAGTTTGGCAGTTGTCATCGCAACGAGCCGTCAGGCGCGCTGCATGGCCTGATGCGCGTACGCGGATTCACTCAGGACGATGCCCACGTCTTCTGTACAGAAGACCAGGTGCGCGACGAAGTGAACAGCTGCATCAGGATGGTATATGACATGTACAGCACCTTCGGATTTGAAAAAATCGTGGTGAAACTGTCAACCCGTCCTGAGAAGCGCATCGGCAGTGATGAACTGTGGGACCGTGCAGAAGCGGACCTCGCTGCCGCGCTGAAGGAAAACGATATCCCGTTTGACTATCAGCCGGGCGAAGGTGCATTCTACGGCCCGAAAATTGAATTTACGCTGCATGACTGTCTCGACCGAGCCTGGCAGTGCGGTACCGTACAGCTCGACTTCTCTTTGCCGAGCCGTTTAAACGCTTCCTATGTGGGCGAGAGCAATGAACGTCAGGTGCCGGTAATGATTCACCGTGCAATTCTGGGTTCGATGGAACGCTTTATCGGTATTCTTACCGAAGAGTATGCCGGCTTCTTCCCAACATGGCTGGCGCCGGTGCAGGCGGTGATCATGAATATCACCGACGGGCAGGCGGAATATGTCAACGAATTGACCCAAAAATTACAGAATGCGGGCATTCGTGTAAAAGCAGACTTGAGAAACGAGAAGATTGGCTTTAAAATCCGCGAGCACACATTACGCCGTGTCCCTTATATGCTGGTCTGCGGTGATAAAGAGGTAGAAGCGGGCAAAGTTGCCGTTCGTACCCGCCGTGGCAAAGACCTCGGAAGCATGGATGTCAATGTGTTGATCGAGAAGCTGCAACAAGAAATTCGCAGCCGCAATCTTCGACAACTGGAGGAATAAAGTATTAAAGGCGGAAAAAGAGTACAACCTACGCGTCCTAATCGTATCAATGGTGAAATCCGTGCCACAGAAGTGCGTTTAACTGGCGTTGATGGCGAGCCGATTGGTATTGTCAGTCTACGCGAAGCATTGGAAAAAGCCGAAGAAGCAGGCGTTGATTTAGTAGAAATCAGCCCTAATGCTGAGCCGCCGGTTTGCCGCATTATGGACTACGGCAAGTTCCTCTACGAAAAAAGCAAATCTTCTAAGGAACAGAAGAAAAAGCAGAAAGTTATCCAGGTTAAGGAAATCAAATTCCGTCCTGGTACCGATGATGGCGACTATCAGGTCAAACTACGCAACCTGATTCGCTTTCTGGAAGAGGGCGATAAAGCCAAAATCACGCTGCGTTTTCGCGGTCGTGAAATGGCGCACCAACAGATCGGTATGGAAGTGCTTAATCGCGTCCGTAAAGACCTGTGTGAAGATCTGGATTTGGCCATTGTCGAATCTTTCCCTTCGAAAATCGAAGGCCGCCAGATGATCATGGTGCTCGCACCTAAGAAGAAACAGTAGGCCGTCAAGTAATATGCCGCGCAGCGTTCGCGCTGGGCGGTATTATTCGCCTGTCTGATTCATTTTATTAACAATGCGAAGTGGATATAAAAATGCCAAAGATTAAAACTGTACGTGGCGCGGCCAAGCGCTTTAAGAAGACCGCTTCTGGCGGCTTCAAGCGTAAACACGCTAACCTGCGTCATATTCTGACTAAAAAGTCTACTAAGCGTAAACGTCACCTGCGTCCGAAAGGCATGGTGTCTAAAGGCGATCTGGGTCTGGTTATTGCCTGCCTGCCGTACGCATAAGTTTATTTTTTAATTTAACCCGATCGCACTCAGCTTCTGCAGACCATGGTCACAGAGCGAGTGAGAAAGGGTATCCATCAGAATATAGAACAGGAGAGCTAACATGGCTCGTGTAAAACGTGGTGTAATTGCCCGCGCTCGTCACAAAAAAATCTTAAAACAAGCTAAAGGCTACTATGGTGCACGTTCACGTGTTTACCGCGTTGCCTTCCAGGCTGTTATCAAAGCTGGTCAGTATGCTTACCGCGACCGTCGTCAACGTAAGCGTCAGTTCCGTCAGCTGTGGATCGCACGTATCAACGCTGCGGCGCGTCAGAATGGCCTTTCTTACAGCCGTTTCATCAATGGCCTGAAAAAAGCGTCCATTGAAATTGACCGTAAAATCCTGGCAGACATCGCTGTATTCGATAAAGTGACCTTTACGGCACTGGTCGAAAAAGCGAAATCAGCTCTGGCGTAAGTCAGTTGAAAGAGGGAGCTTGCTCCCTCTTTTATTTTGTAACTTCAGCAAAATATTGACTTTTTAGCCCATGCGCATTTCAATAGGGCCGAATAATTTCAATAAGGTAAGACAAGCATGCATGCTGCCGTTTTTCGTTTCTTTTTTTACTTTAGCACCTGATTATCGGGGGCTTCTGCGCAAAAGAGAAGAAACGAAAAATCGCGCCGAAAGCCTCCCTAGTGGAGGCTTTTTTGTTTATGGCGTAGCGATCAACATCCGGGCTTCAGGTCCCAATAAAAACAGACCGGCCGTTCAGGCTGGAAGAAGAGGAAATCATGTCCCATCTCAACGAGTTGGTTGCCCGAGCAACGGCCGCCATTGAAGATGCACAGGATGCCGCCGCGTTAGATAACGTACGCGTTGAGTATCTGGGTAAAAAAGGGCATCTGACTTTACAGATGAGCACCCTGCGCGAATTACCGGCAGAGGAGCGTCCTGCTGCCGGTGCGGTAATCAATGATGCCAAGCAAAAAGTGCAGGATGTACTGAATGCGCGTAAAGAGAGCATCGATTCCGCCGCCATGAACGCGCGCCTTGCGGCAGAAACCATCGATGTCTCTTTGCCGGGGCGTCGCGTTGAGAATGGCGGTCTGCATCCGGTCACCCGCACCATCGATCGCATTGAGACTTTTTTTGGCGAGCTCGGCTTTGCAGTGGTTACCGGTCCGGAAATCGAAGATGACTATCACAACTTTGATGCGCTGAATATTCCCGGCCACCATCCTGCGCGTGCCGATCATGACACCTTCTGGTTTGATGCCACGCGTTTGCTGCGTACCCAGACTTCTGGCGTGCAGATCCGCACCATGAAAAACCAGCAGCCGCCGATTCGCATTATCGCGCCGGGCCGCGTTTATCGTAACGATTACGATCAAACTCACACGCCAATGTTTCACCAGATGGAAGGGTTAATTGTTGATAAAAACATCAGCTTTACCAACCTGAAAGGCACGCTGCACGATTTTCTGAATAACTTTTTCGAAGAAGACCTGCAGATTCGCTTCCGTCCTTCCTATTTTCCCTTCACCGAGCCCTCTGCTGAGGTTGACGTCATGGGCAAAAATGGCAAATGGCTGGAAGTGTTGGGCTGCGGCATGGTGCACCCGAACGTATTACGCAACGTGGGTATCGATCCGGAAGTGTATTCCGGCTTTGCTTTCGGCATGGGTATGGAACGTTTAACCATGCTGCGTTACGGCGTGACCGATTTACGTGCTTTCTTTGAAAATGATTTACGTTTTCTCAAACAGTTTAAATAAGGGCAGGTTATCCAATGAAATTCAGTGAACTGTGGTTACGCGAATGGGTTAACCCAGCCATGGATAGCGCTGCGCTGTCTGATCAAATTACCATGGCGGGCCTGGAAGTGGACGGCGTTGACGCCGTGGCTGGGGCTTTCCATGGCGTGGTGGTTGGCGAAGTGGTGGAGTGCGGTCAGCATCCGAACGCCGACAAGCTGCGCGTAACGAAGATCAACACCGGCGGCGATCGTCTGCTGGATATCGTCTGCGGCGCGCCTAATTGTCGTCAAGGACTCAAGGTTGCCGTGGCGACCGTTGGCGCCGTGCTGCCGGGCGATTTCAAAATCAAAGCAGCAAAGCTGCGTGGTGAGCCGTCAGAAGGCATGCTCTGCTCGTTCTCCGAGCTGGGAATTTCCGACGATCACAACGGCATCATTGAGCTGCCAGCCGATGCGCCTGTCGGTCAGGATATTCGTCAGTTCCTGCAGCTGGACGATAACACCATCGAAATCAGCGTGACACCAAACCGCGCTGACTGTCTGAGCATCCTCGGCGTCGCCCGCGACGTGGCGGTCATGAATAAGCTGCCGCTGCAGGAGCCTGCGATTCAGCCGGTTGCCGCCTCCCTGGGCGATACTTTCCCGGTACGGGTTGATGCCGTTGAGGCCTGCCCACGTTATTTAGCGCGCGTGGTCAAAGGCATTGATGTCACGGCTGCCACGCCGCTGTGGATGAAAGAAAAACTGCGTCGCTGCGGCATTCGCTCTATCGATCCGGTAGTAGATATCACCAACTTTGTGCTGCTGGAGTTGGGTCAGCCGATGCATGCCTTCGATCTCGATCGTCTGGAAGGCGGCATCGTAGTGAGAATGGCGAAAGAGGGTGAAACGCTGACCCTGCTGGATGGCAATGAAGCACGCCTCAGCGCCGACACCCTGGTTATCGCCGATCATCAGAAAGCGCTGGCCATGGGCGGCATTTTTGGTGGTGAACATTCCGGTGTGAATAGCGAAACGCGCAATGTGCTGTTTGAATGCGCCTTCTTCGCGCCGCTGTCGATCACTGGCCGCGCGCGCCGTCACGGTTTGCATACCGATGCGTCACATCGCTATGAGCGCGGCGTCGATCCTGCGCTGCAATACAAGGCGCTGGAGCGTGCCACACAGCTGCTGCTCGATATTTGCGGCGGCGAAGCGGGGCCGGTCATCGATCAGACCAGCGAGCAGCATCTGCCGCAGCCGGCAACCATCACGCTGCGCCGTGAAAAGCTGGATCGCCTGATTGGTCATGTGATCAGTGACAGCGACGTAACGGATATTCTGACGCGTCTTGGTTGCCAGGTTAGCGTGGGCGAAGGTCAGTGGCAGGCTGTGGCGCCGGGCTGGCGTTTCGATATGGCTATTGAAGAAGATCTGGTTGAAGAGATCGCCCGCGTTTACGGCTACAACAACATTCCTGATGTGCCGGTTCAGGCGGGTTTGATCATGACTAAACATCGTGAAGCCAACCTGTCGCTCAAGCGTGTGAAAACCATGCTGGTGGATAAAGGCTATCAGGAAGCGATCACCTACAGCTTTGTCGATCCGAAAATCCAGGCGCTGATCCATCCAGGTGAAGAGCACCTGCTGCTGCCAAGCCCGATTTCAGTCGATATGTCCGCAATGCGGCTGTCGCTGTGGAGCGGGTTGTTAAGTGCGGTGGTCTACAACCAGAACCGTCAGCAGAGCCGCGTGCGTCTGTTTGAGAGCGGTCTGCGCTTTGTGCCGGATACTCAGGCTGATTTAGGCATCCGTCAGGAAGTGATGCTGGCCGGTGTGTTAACCGGCACACGTAATGAAGAGCATTGGGACCTGGCGCGTCAGGCTGTGGACTTCTATGATTTGAAAGGTGATTTGGAGTCGGTGCTGGAATTGACGGGCAAAATGGATGCCATCAGTTTCCGTGCAGAAGCCAATCCGGCACTGCATCCGGGTCAGAGCGCCGCCCTTTATTTGCATGATGAACGCATTGGCTTTATCGGTGTGGTCCATCCTGAGCTGGAGCGTAAGCTGGACCTTAACGGCCGCACCTTAGTCTTTGAACTGCTTTGGAATAAGCTCGCAGACCGCGTCCTGCCTGAGGCGCGTGAGATTTCCCGCTTCCCGGCTAACCGACGTGATATCGCTGTTGTCGTGGCAGAAAGTGTGCCCGCAGCAGATATTATCGCCGAATGTAAGAAAGTTGGCGTAAATCAGATAGTTGGCGTAAACTTGTTTGACGTGTACCGCGGTAAGGGTGTGAATGAGGGTGAGAAGAGCCTCGCGATCAGCCTGATTTTGCAGGATACCAGCCGGACACTGGAAGACGAGGAGATCGCTGCAACCGTCGCCAAATGCGTTGCGGCATTAAAAGAGCGATTCCAGGCAACCTTGAGGGATTGAACCCATGGCGCTTACAAAAGCTGAAATGTCAGAATACCTGTTTGAAAAGCTAGGCCTGAGCAAACGGGATGCCAAAGAGCTGGTTGAACTCTTCTTCGAAGAGGTACGCCGCGCGTTGGAGAACGGTGAGCAGGTCAAGTTGTCTGGATTCGGCAACTTTGACCTTCGCGACAAAAATCAACGGCCGGGTCGTAACCCGAAAACCGGTGAGGATATCCCCATTACGGCACGCCGTGTGGTGACATTTCGCCCGGGGCAGAAGCTCAAGAGCCGCGTTGAGAATGCTTCACCGAAAGAAGACTGATTTCAGCACTTTCAAAAGGCCGCGTAAGCGGCCTTTTTTATGCCTGCTGGTTAGCACATCGTCACCCTTCATAGTTTCTGCATACTGTAAGCATTCCGTAAGCTACTGGAAAGCATGGCGAAAATCAGCCGAGGCCGCTGGTGTGGGGGAGCGCTGCTTGTTATAACAACGCCGAATATAACTCAGAGGCTAAGCTGATGAAAAAAACGGCGATTGTATTATATCTGTTGTCAGGCATACCGCTGCTGAGTCAGGCGGCGGTCTCGGTCAATATCACTACGCCCGGCGTCAGCGTGCAGGTGGGCGATCGTGATTCCCGCGGCCACTTTTGGGATGGCTACGATTGGCGATCCTCAGAATGGTGGCGAGAGCATCAGGGCCGCCATGTCGGGATGCATGGCTCACGCGGCTACTGGAATGGACATGGCTGGCAGCGAGATCGGCCATCGCGTGAGCGCCCGGCACCGCGCGATAATCGCGATGAGCACCAGCGAGACGATAAGCATGACCACAACCGCGACCAGCCACGTAAGCCACCACAACGTTAATACCTGTCCACCCAGAGCCAGCTATGCTGGCTCTATCTTTTCCTGCCGATAGCACTACAATCAACACCTTGTTTTCCTGAGATTTAGCGATGTTATGTCACTGCTGAACATCCTGTCGCAGTCAGCCAGACGGCGTCATTTATACTGGATTGTGGCGCTCAGCCTGCTACTGCTGGCGACATTCATTCTCAGCCTGTGCGTCGGTGAGCGCTGGCTACCGCCCAACAGCTGGCTGAGCCCGCAGGCGAAAATATTTGTCTGGCAGCTGCGTTTGCCGCGTTCGCTGGCAGTGCTGCTGGTCGGTGCTGCGCTGGCCGTGGCTGGCGTGGCGATGCAGGCGCTGTTTGAAAATCCGCTCGCCGAGCCTGGCCTGCTTGGGGTATCAAGCGGTGCTGGCGTAGGATTAATGCTGGCGATTTTTTTTGGCAGCGGTGATATCTGGCTGCTGGCACTGGCCGCCATGGCCGGTGCGCTGCTGATAACGCTGATTTTGCTGCGGTTCGCCCATCGCCACCTCTCCAATAGCCGGTTGCTGCTTTCCGGCGTGGCGCTGGGCATGATCTGTAGCGCGATAATGACCTGGGCCGTTTACCTGAGCAGCACGCTCGATCTGCGTCAGCTAATGTACTGGATGATGGGCGGTTTTAGCGGCGTTGACTGGCGCTACGGCTGGCTGATGCTGGCGTTGCTGCCGGTACTGTTATGGCTGTGCTCACGCGGAGCGGTGCTTAACCTGCTGGCACTGGGCGAGCTGTCAGCAAGGCAGCTTGGGCTACCGCTGCTATTATGGCGTAATCTGTTAGTGGTGGCGGTCGGCTGGCTGGTTGGCGTTAGCGTCGCGCTGGCCGGGGCAATTGGTTTCATCGGGCTGGTGGTGCCGCACCTGCTGCGTCTGCGCGGCCTGACCGATCACCATGTGCTGTTACCGGCTGCTGCGCTATCTGGCGCGATTATTTTACTGCTGGCTGATGTACTGGCCAGAATGGCCCTGACTTCAGCGGAGTTGCCGATTGGCGTGGTCACCGCCACGCTTGGCGCGCCGCTTTTCATCATGCTATTACTGAAATCACAACGCTAGCCACGGCTGGTATTCTTAACCTGAATGAGAGAAGACGATGAGCCTTTTAGAGACAAAACTGGTGACGCTGGACGGCAGAGAAACCACGCTGCAAGAGTGGCAGGGCAAAGTACTGTTGGTGGTTAACGTCGCCTCAAAATGCGGGCTGACGCCACAGTATGAGCAGCTGGAAAATATTCATAAAGCCTGGGCGAGCAGTGGGTTTAGCGTGCTTGGCTTCCCATGTAATCAGTTTCTTGAGCAGGAGCCAGGCACCAGCGAAGAGATTAAAACCTTCTGTAGCACGACCTACGGCGTCACCTTCCCGATGTTTGAGAAAATTGAGGTCAACGGCCCCGGTCGTCATCCACTCTATCAGCAGCTGATCGCTGCGCGCCCGGAAGCGGTTGCCCCTGAAGCCAGCGGCTTTTATGAGCGTATGGCCAGTAAAGGCCGGGCGCCAAAGGCACCTGGCGATATTCTGTGGAACTTTGAAAAATTCCTGATCGATCGCGAAGGCAATGTGGTGCAGCGGTTTTCACCCGACATGACGCCGGAAGATCCGATTGTGATGGAAAGCATCAAAGTGGCGCTGGCTAAATAACGATGCTGCAATTGCAGGAGGTAGCCGTCGCGAACCGGCTGCTGCCTTTTACCACACAGGTAGCCGCCGGTAGCCTTATCCACCTGGTGGGCCCTAACGGTGCCGGTAAAAGCAGCCTGCTGTCGCGGCTGGCTGGTATGCTGTCCGGCAGCGGTGAGGTTGTGTTTCTCGGGCAACCGCTGCCCGCATGGAGCGGCAACGCGTTGGCGAGGCACCGCGCGTGGCTGCCACAACAGCAGCCGCCCGCTGGCCTGATGGCGGTCTGGCACTATTTGCAGTTGCATCTGGTCAATGGGCAGGGCGACCACGATAACGCGGTGGCCGGGCTGCTGGCCGCGTTACAGCTAACGGATAAGCTGGAGCGTCAGCTACAGCAGCTTTCTGGCGGCGAATGGCAGCGGGTCCGACTGGCGGCGGTGCTGTTGCAGTGTCATCCGCAGCTCAATCACGATGCCCGCCTGTTGTTGCTCGATGAGCCGATGACCGGACTGGATATTGCGCAGCAGGCGGCAGTGAACCAACTGATCCGCCAGCACCGTGACGCTGGCATCACGGTGATCATGAGCAGCCACGATCTCAATCACAGCTTGCAACAGGCTGAGTGTGTCTGGCTGATGCATCGCGGCGAGGTACAGCTAACCGGCGATCCGCAGCAGGTGCTGCAACCCACGATTTTACAGCCGATTTATCAGGTTACGTTTCGCCGCGTGCTGCTGGACGACACGCTTTTTTTACTTTCCCCACGTTAATGCCGTTCGTCAGTTGCTATTCTCTTGCCGTTACCGCTAAATAGTCAGCGGGCTTAATAAAGGGATGTGCGGCTATGCGTTGGGCGATTGTAGTGCTGGTTCTTCTTTTGGCAGGCTGTAGCCATCATGCTCCACCGCCAAACGGTCGTCTGTCCGATTCCATCACCGTTATTGCTCAACTCAACGATCAGCTCAGTCAGTGGCATGGCACGCCGTATCGCTACGGCGGCATGAACCGCAACGGCATTGACTGTTCCGGCTTTGTCTATCTGACCTTTCGCGATCGCTTTGCGTTACAGCTCCCGCGTACCACCAAAGCGCAAACCGATATCGGCACGCGCATCGACAAAGAAGAGTTATTGCCGGGCGATCTGGTGTTCTTCAAAACCGGCGGCGGTGAGAATGGCCTGCACGTCGGCATCTACGATACGGATAATCAGTTTATCCATGCTTCAACCAGCCGTGGCGTCATTCGCTCATCGCTGGATAATGTCTATTGGCGGAAAGTTTTCTGGCAGGCGCGACGTATTTAGGCAGAATTGATGTCTGCTGAATACCTGGTTTCAGATAAAGCGTATTTATCCGCTGATTATTTCCTGCCACTATACAAACTCGTGGAAATAGACGGCGTATCAATGAAATAATAGTCAGACAAAACAATGTGGCCCGCAACGCTTATCGTAAAAACGATTAATTTGAGTTAAGTATTTATAAAGAAAACGTAATTAAAAGCGTATTTTTGTTAATCGATAAGCGCAGTTAATTCTTGCTTCTCTGCGTAAAGTTGGTCCTGTTGATTGTCATATTTCCTTGTTATAGGATGCAACATCGCCAGTTAATAATGGCTAAAAAAAATGCAAATTCATCTGTCGGCCGATTTTCGGTCACGTAATATTTTTTATCCCTGCTACACACCGCATGGCCGATTAGCGGCCGTTGAAATGAACGTCACTTTTGTTCATGAAACCGCAGATGTCACCCTGCCGCAAAGCATGCTGCTGCCGCAACTTGACGCTACGCAGCGTGCCGCGATCATGCAGGACCAGCTTTCATTACTGGAAAATAACAGCGATTTCTTTAGTAAACATAATGTCAGGGCGACAATCTGTGTCGACAGTGTTTCTGTTGAGTCGATTCTGAATAACGATCTGCTTCAGCACCGCATTCGTCAATTGCCCTGGCTTGAATTACAAATTGATGAAGCCTATCCCGGTTTAGCGCTGGGTGAAAATAATGCTGAACTTATGACGCTGCGTAGCATTGCGGCATTATCATTAAGTCATTTCGGCGCCGGAAAAATTCCTGCTAAACCGTTATACGATAATCTTTTTACTCGCGTAAAAATTGATAAAAAATTTTTACAGGCCGCCGCTAAGCGCGCTTCGTTTCCCGCCTTTATTCATGCCATTTTCAGTAATATTGAAGCGCACTGCCAGTACATTGTGCTGCCGGGAATTGATGATGAGCTGTTATTAAATAAAGTGCTGGCGGTCAATCCCTGGGGCCTGGAAGGCGCTATTTTTCCAGCGGTTGATGCGGCTAATCTGGATGCGTTGGTGGCTGCGCCAGCCGTTCTCTCCTCCTGCCAGCACTGATGGCTGACTGCCTTATCCATTAAATACGTTTACACTTAGGGTTGACGTATCGTCGTGGAGAGCAGGAGGAGCAATGCAGTTTTCAAATAGCTGGTATCAGGAGCTGGAAGGGTGGTACAGCAAGGTGATGCCAACGCCGCTGGCCAATACGCGGTTGCTTTATCACAACGCGCCGCTGGCCGCCGAGCTGGAGCTGGACGCCAGTCTGTTTACCTCCCAGCGGCAGGGTATCTGGAACGGCAGCGAGTTACTGCCGGGCATGCAGCCTTTAGCTCAGGTCTACAGCGGTCATCAGTTTGGCGTCTGGGCCGGTCAGCTTGGGGATGGTCGGGGGCTGCTGCTGGGCGAGCAGCAACTGTCGAATGGCCGCAAGGTTGACTGGCATTTAAAAGGTGCAGGGCTGACGCCTTATTCACGCATGGGTGATGGCCGTGCGGTGCTGCGATCCACCATTCGTGAATTTCTTGCCTCCGAAGCCATTCATCATCTGGGTATTCCTACCACGCGGGCGCTGACCATTTCTGTAAGCGATGAAGCGGTCTATCGGGAAACGCCAGAGCCCGGCGCTATGCTGATGCGCATTGCCGATAGTCATCTGCGCTTTGGCCATTTTGAGCATGCGTTTTATCATCAGCGCCCTGAGCAAGTCAGGCAGCTCGCCGACTACGCGATTGCCCATCACTGGCCGCATCTGCAGGATGAAGCAGATAAATACCTGTTGTGGTTCAGCGATGTAGTCGAACGCACGGCGACGTTGATCGCCAGCTGGCAAAGTGTGGGATTCGCCCACGGCGTGATGAACACCGACAACATGTCAGTGCTGGGCCTGACGCTCGATTATGGCCCTTACGGCTTTCTGGATGATTATCAGCCTGGCTTCATCTGCAACCACAGCGATTATCAGGGCCGCTACGCCTTTGAAAATCAGCCGATGGTGGGACTGTGGAACCTCAACCGCCTGGCGCACGCGCTGTCCGGCCTGATGACGACGGAACAGCTGAAGCAGGCGCTCAGTCGCTATGAGAGTGCGCTGATGCGTAGCTGGGGCCAACAGATGCGCGCCAAACTCGGGCTGCTAACCGAAGAGAAAGAGGACAACGACATCCTGACCGGCCTGCTGACGCTGATGACCAATGAACACAGCGATTACAGCTGGACCTTCCGCCAGCTCAGTTACACTCAGCAGCATGAAGCCACTTCGCCCTTGCGCGATGAGTTTATCGATCGCGAGGCCTTTGATCGCTGGTATGCCGGCTGGCGGCAGCGTCTGCTGCGGGAAGGGGTGGAAGATGTTGAGCGGCAGCGCGTCATGAAAGCAGCCAATCCAGCGGTCATTCTGCGCAATTATCTGGCACAGCAGGCGATTGATGCTGCCAGCGCGGGCGATGTCAGCGTGCTGGCGCGCTTGCATCAGGCACTGATGCGGCCTTTTGATGACGATGACGCCTTCCGCGATTTGCAGCAGCGCGCGCCCGACTGGGGCAAGAAACTGGAAGTGAGCTGTTCAAGTTAGAAGAGAACGAGAAGTGAGCTGTGCAAGCCAGGAGAGGAAATGGGGCGAAACTTTCGCCCCATTGTTTTCACAACCGGGTGGCGACTGCTTCTGCCAACATCTGTAGTACTTCTTCGCTCTGCTCCCAGCCCAGGCATGGGTCGGTAATCGACTGGCCATATTGTAGCGGCTGACCGCTGACCACTTTTTGCGCGCCTTCCTGCAGGAAACTCTCAATCATCACGCCGCCAATCGCTCGCGATCCACCGCGGATCTGCGCACAGATGGATTCAGCCACGTCGCGCTGCCGCTGATGCTGCTTCAGGCAGTTGCCGTGGCTGAAATCCACCACCAGTTGCTGCGGCAGATCGAATTCCGCCAGGCTGGCTGCGGCGTCGGCGATATCTTCAGCATGGTAATTGGGCTGTTTGCCGCCGCGCATAATGATATGACCGGAAGGATTACCGCTGGTTTGATACACGGTCATCTGGCCATCTTTGTCCGGCGAAAGAAACATATGGCTGACGCGGGCGGCGCGAATGGCATCCACCGCAATGCGCGTGTTGCCATCGGTGCCGTTTTTGAAGCCCACTGGACAGGAGAGCGCCGAGGCCATCTCGCGGTGAATCTGGCTTTCCGTGGTACGCGCGCCGATAGCGCCCCAGCTGATCAGGTCGGCAATAAACTGGCCGATCACCATATCCAAAAACTCGGTGGCAGTAGGCAAATTTAAGCGGTTGATATCCAGCAGCAGTTTGCGTGCAATCGCCAGGCCTTCATTGACCCGGCAGCTTCCATCAAGGTGTGGATCGGAGATCAAACCTTTCCAGCCAACCACCGTGCGCGGTTTTTCAAAATAGGCGCGCATCACAATCTCAAGTTCTCCGGCATGGCGCTTGCGCAGCACCGCCAGTTTTTTGGCATACTCCAGCGCAGCGCCCGGATCGTGCAGGGAGCAGGGGCCGATCACTACCAGCAGGCGCGGATCCTCACCGTTCAGGATGCGGGCAATACGCTGGCGCGAGGCGGTAACATTGTCCGCGATTTCAGCTGACACCGGATAACGGGCGGCAAGTTCCGCAGGCGTGATCAGGCTATCGATGCGCGTGGTGCGCAACTCATCCGTTTTATTCATGTTCACTCTCAAAATTTTTTCTTCGCATCGGCAGAAGCGCCGGGAAGTGATGGCCATCACCTTAACCCAAAGCGCTGTGAATTCAAGTGTTACCCCGGTGCGTCAGAAAAAATGTTGGCCGCCTGCTCGGGCGACAGCGGGTTAAAACATGCGGCGGTTCAGGCCCATAATGTCCAGAATCTTGGTGGCGATCTCCTCCACCGAATAGTTGGTGCTGTTGAGGTAGCGGATCTGCTGGGTGCGAAACAGCGCTTCGACTTCGCCCACTTCCATACGACACTGGCGCAGCGAGGCGTAACGCGTGTTTTCAGCGCGCTCCTGCCGTATCGCCGCCAGACGTTCCGGATCGATGGTCAGGCCGAACAGCTTGTGCTGAAAGGGGCGCAGCGCAGCAGGCAGCTTAAGGTTATCCATATCATCGGCAATGAAAGGGTAGTTGGCTGCTTTGACGCCAAACTGCATCGCCAGATAGAGGCTGGTGGGCGTTTTGCCACAGCGCGAGACGCCGAGCAGGATCACCTGCGCATCTTCCAGCCCGCGCAGCGAGATGCCATCGTCGTGCGCCAGGGTATAATCGATCGCCGCGATGCGAGCATCGTATTTGCCGAGGTTGCTGGCGGTTAAACCGTGCGTGCGATGCACCACCGGCGCGGGCGCAATGCCCAGTTCCTGCTGCAGCGGCGCCACCAGCGTCTGCACGATATCCTGACAGAAGCCTTCGCTCTGCATGATGATCGCTTTGACCTCGGGCGTCACAATCGACAAAAACACCAGCGGCCGCAGGCCACTTTGTTGGCAAATCGCATTAATTTGCGCTTTGACCGCCAACGCACGCTGTACGTTTTCCACGAAGGGCAGCGTGACGCTGATGGTATCAACCGGAAACTGTGACATGACGGCGTGCCCTAACACCTCGGCGGTGATCGCCGTGCCATCAGAAATATAAAAAACGCTTCTTTCTGCGATCATATTCATGTGATTTCCTGAGAGAAGAACGGCCTTGATTAAAATAAATATTCCACAACGGCTGAGATGAATATTTTATTTTTCGCAGCTGATACGCAATATTTAAAAATGAAATGCTGTTTCTTTTATCTGCTTAGCGCTGCAACTGAGTAATTAAGCCCAGCGATAAGTTTGTCTTATTTAACATGATGCATGATGATTTATAAGCTATTGTTAATAAATGATAAATTTACTTTTTTATTTTTTATTCTCTTGCGATCATGGCCTGAAAAGCGCCTTATTTACACTAAGGAGTAATCTGAAACTGCTAATTCTGCGACAGCTTTAACGATTCAACATTTTCTTCCTGCAATGAAAGTGTGCCACTCTCAAGACGCGCTTAGTCTGCATTTTTTCATTTCTCAGTCACTTTATTGAAAAGGATAACGTCAATGTCTAATCAAGGCGAACGATCGTTGGTGCTCTGGTATAACCAGCTTGGCATGCACGACGTTGATCGGGTGGGCGGCAAGAATGCGTCTCTGGGTGAAATGATCACTAACCTCTCATCTTTAGGCGTATCGGTGCCCAACGGGTTTGCCACTACGTCCGAAGCCTTTAATCTATTTCTCGATCAAAGTGGCCTCAATGAGCGCATTTATGCGCTGCTGGATGAAACAGACGTTGATGATGTGTCGGCGCTGGCGAAAGCGGGCCAGCAAATCAGGCAGTGGATTGTGGAAACGCCGTTCCATGGCGAGCTGGAAACGGCGATTGAACAGGCGTATCAACAGCTTTCTGCCGATGATGCCGAAGCCTCTTTTGCCGTACGCTCGTCGGCGACCGCAGAAGATATGCCCGACGCCTCGTTTGCCGGTCAGCAGGAAACTTTCCTTAACGTGCAGGGCATCGACGCGGTGATGATCGCCGTTAAACACGTTTTTGCCTCGCTGTTTAACGATCGGGCGATCTCCTATCGTGTGCATCAGGGCTATGATCATCGCGGCATTGCGCTTTCTGCAGGCGTGCAGCGCATGGTGCGTTCCGACCTGGCATCATCGGGCGTGATGTTTACCATCGATACGGAGTCGGGCTTCGATCAGGTGGTATTTATCACCGCTGCGTTGGGTCTGGGTGAAATGGTGGTGCAGGGCGCGGTGAATCCGGATGAGTTTTACGTACATAAGCCGACGCTGGCGGCCAATCGTCCGGCTATCGTCCGGCGCAACATGGGTTCGAAAAAGATCCGCATGGTTTATGCCGACTCGCTGGAGCATGGCGAGCAGGTAAGAATTGAAGATGTGCCACAGGCCGAACGCGATCGCTTTGCGCTGACCGATGATGAGGTGCAGTCGCTGGCCCGCCAGGCAATGGCCATTGAGCAGCATTATCAGCGCCCGATGGATATTGAGTGGGCAAAAGATGGCCACACCGGCAAGCTGTTTATCGTCCAGGCGCGTCCGGAAACCGTGCGCTCCAACGGACAGGTGATGGAGCGATACTCGCTGCAGGGCAAAGGCAACGTGGTGGTGGAAGGACGTGCTATCGGCCATCGTATCGGTGCAGGCGAGGTTAAAGTTATCCATGATATCAGCGAAATGGATCGTATCCAGAAAGGCGACGTGCTGGTGACCGACATGACCGATCCCGACTGGGAGCCGATCATGAAGAAAGCCGCCGCTATCGTGACCAATCGCGGCGGCCGCACCTGCCACGCGGCGATCATTGCGCGTGAGCTGGGTATTCCGGCGGTGGTCGGCTGTGGCAACGCCACCGATCTGCTGCGCGATGGCCATCAGGTAACCGTCTCGTGCTCAGAAGGCGATACCGGTTATGTCTACGATGCGCTGCTCGAATTTGAAGTCAAAAGCTCGCAGGTCGATGAGATGCCGGCGCTGCCGCTGAAAATCATGATGAACGTGGGTAATCCCGATCGCGCCTTTGATTTTGCCTGCCTGCCCAATGAGGGCGTTGGCCTGGCGCGGCTTGAATTTATCATCAACCGCATGATTGGCGTGCACCCCAAAGCGCTGCTGGAGTTTGATCAGCAAACGCCGGAAGTGCAGCAGCAGATCCGCGAACTGATGAAAGGCTTTGACGATCCGGTGGAGTTCTACGTGGCGCGCCTGACTGAAGGCATTGCCACGCTGGGCGCAGCCTTTGCGCCGAAGCGGGTGATTGTGCGTCTTTCTGATTTTAAATCCAACGAATACGCCAATCTGGTGGGCGGCGAGCGTTATGAGCCAGATGAAGAGAACCCAATGCTCGGCTTCCGCGGTGCCGGCCGCTACGTGGCGGACAGCTTCCGTGACTGCTTCGCGCTGGAGTGCGCGGCGGTGAAGCGGGTGCGCAATGAAATGGGCTTAACCAACGTTGAGATTATGATCCCGTTCGTGCGTACCGTCGATCAGGCCCAGGCGGTGGTAGAGGAGCTGGCGCGTCAGGGGCTGAAACGCGGTGAAGATGGCCTCAAAATCATCATGATGTGCGAAATCCCTTCCAATGCGCTGTTGGCCGAACAGTTCCTTGAACACTTCGACGGCTTCTCCATCGGCTCTAACGATATGACGCAGCTGGCGCTGGGGCTGGATCGTGATTCGGGCGTGGTCTCTGCACTGTTTGATGAGCGCAATGAGGCAGTGAAGGCGTTGCTGTCGATGGCGATTCGTGCCGCGAAAAAGCAGGGCAAATACGTGGGAATTTGTGGTCAGGGACCGTCGGACCATGAAGACTTTGCTGCCTGGTTAATGGAAGAGGGCATCGACAGCTTGTCACTCAATCCCGATACCGTGGTGCAAACCTGGTTGATGCTGGCAGATTTGCACAAAGCATAATCATTTAACTTTACTAATTTAAGGGCCGGATTATTCGGCCTTTCATTTATATTCAGGCAAAAAAAAGCCCATCACATGGGATGGGCAAAGACTACACACAGCAATTCTTTTACTTTACTCAGGGGAAAAAGGTTGTTTTAAAATCAGGGGTTTGATCTCAAACATGTGACTCATGTTATTCAGCATCGTAGCGGGCGTCTTTAAGAATCCTCTTATTAGTTTATGACAGATAATCTTTTCGGCCAATTCGCCGTTATTTGCCACAAAAAATGAGAAGCTCAGGTAATGTTTTGCCTGAGATTTAAGCGTTTTTTAACAAAAAAAGCGATTTAAGGTTTAACAGTGTTAATCAGAACGCGGGAAAATATTTTTCAGCGGCCCGGTAATGAAACCGCTGATTTACACTTAGAAGGTCTTGCGTAGCTCTTCCTGATCCTCTGCCAGCTCGTCTATCACTTCCTGCGGCGAGCCATCCGGCGCAGGCGCTTCGTGCATCCAGGCCGACACCAGACGATAAGAGACCGCCAGCACTACCGGGCCAATAAACAGGCCAATCATACCAAAAGCCACCAGGCCGCCGATGACCCCAGAGAGAATCAGGATCATCGGCAGATCGGCGCCCATGCGGATAAGCATCGGCCGCAGAAAGTTATCCAGCGTACCCACTACGCAGCTCCAGACCAGCAGTACGGTGCCCCAGGTGGTGTCGCCGCTCCAGTAGAGCCAGATGATCGCGGGCACCAGCACCAGCAGCGGCCCAAGCTGAACCAGGCAAAAGAAAATCATCAGCACGGTGAGCAGCGTGGCGTAGGGAATGCCCGATATCGCCAGGCCAATGCCGCCGAGCACGCCCTGCACCAGCGCGGTGACCACCACACCCAGCGCCACGGCGCGGATCGCCTGACCCGCCAGCAGTACCGCCGCATCACCGCGGCGTGAGGCGAGACGATAGGCAAAATGTCGAATGCCGTTGCCTACCTGTTCACCACGCCAGTAGAGCAGCACGCTGAACAGCAGCATCAAACCGAGATGCAGCATAAAGCGGCCAAAGTGACCCGCCTGGGCAAAAAAGAAGCCGGTGGTGCGGCCAATGTAAGGCTGCACCTTGCGCATAATGGCCGTACCCCCGGCATCAACCTGGGTGTGATAACCGGCAAAAAGCTTCTTGCCAATGACCGGCACGTCGTTGAGCCAGGTCAGCGCAGGCAGTTGCAGATGACCGGAGGTGATCCAGGCGATCACCGGTGCGCTGTTATCGATCAGGCTGTTGACCAGCAGCACCACCGGAATAATGAACACCAGCAACAGAATCAGCGTCATGGCCACCACCGCCAGCGAACGTCGTCCCCACAACCAGGACTGGAGCTTGAGCATCAGCGGCCAGGTAGCAATCACCACCATGCTTGCCCAGGCAAAGCCGAGGATAAAGGGTTGCACCACCCAAAAGCAGGCGACGATAAGAATAAGAATAAACATCAGTGAAAACAGTATTTGCGGTAAATCCATGCTGCGATGCAGGTTTTTCATTGTCTAACCCGGTCCTTAATCTCTCTCAGGTGGCGCATCCAGATGATGCACGACGGGAATATCATGAAGCATTTGCGGGGATTGCAACAGAGGCAGTCACAGGGATTTTATCGCCGCTGAAATCAGAGCGATGGGGTTAAAAATATGATAAAACCACCTATCTCCGACTAACAACGCAATCGATTCGCTCACTGGTTATCCCATCATGATCCCACAGATTTCCCAGGCGCCAGGGTTGGTACAGCTGGTACTGACTTTTCTCAACACCCTTGAGCAGCAAGGCTTTACCGGTGATACCGCCACCAGCTATGCCGATCGTCTTACCGTCTCCACGGACAACAGCATTTATCAGCAGCTGCCCGATGCGGTGATTTTCCCCCGATCCACCGCCGATGTGGCGCTGATTGCACGCGTGGCGGGCGAAGCGCGCTTTGAAAGTCTGGTGTTTACGCCGCGCGGCGGCGGCACCGGCACCAACGGTCAGTCGCTGAATCAGGGCATCGTGGTCGACATGTCGCGCTACATGAATCGCATTCTGGAAATCAATCCTGAACAGGGCTGGGTGCGCGTTGAGGCAGGCGTGATCAAAGATCAGCTCAATGCCTGGCTGAAGCCGTATGGCTTCTTTTTCTCACCGGAGCTTTCCACCAGCAACCGTGCCACGCTGGGCGGCATGATCAATACCGATGCCTCTGGCCAGGGATCGCTGGTGTATGGCAAAACGTCCGATCATGTGCTGGCCCTGCGTGCCGTGCTGTTGGGTGGGGAAATCCTTGATACGCGAGCCATGCCGGTGGCGCTGGCCGAACAACTGGCGCAGGAGCAGACGCCGGAAGGGCGCATCTATGCCACGGTGCTGGAACGCTGCCGCGAGCAGCGCGCGCTGATTGTGGAGAAGTTTCCGGCATTAAATCGCTTTCTGACCGGCTACGACCTGCGCCACGTGCTCAGCGACGATCTGCAAACCTTCGATCTGACCCGCATCCTGTGTGGCGCAGAAGGCACGCTGGCCTTTATCAGCGAAGCACGGCTGGATATCACGCCGATCCCAAAAGCGCGTCAGCTGGTGAATATCAAATACAACTCTTTTGATGCCGCATTGCGTAACGCGCCGTTGCTGGTTGAAGCGCAGGCGTTGTCGGTAGAGACCGTGGATTCAAAAGTGCTCAATCTGGCGCGGGAAGATATCGTCTGGCATTCGGTGCGCGAGCTGATTGCAGATGTGCCGGATCAAGAGATGCTCGGCCTGAATATCGTTGAGTTTGCCGGTAACGACGTGGCGCTGATCGACAGCCAGGTTAACGCGCTCTGTGCCCGGCTTGATGCGCTGATGGCGCAACAGGAAGCGGGCGTCATCGGTTATCAGCTCTGCGAGGACTTAGCGGGGATTGAGCGTATCTATGCGATGCGCAAGAAAGCGGTTGGTCTGTTGGGCAATGCCAAAGGGCGCGCCAAACCCATTCCGTTTGTGGAAGATACCGCCGTGCCGCCGCAGCATCTCGCCGACTATATCAGCGACTTTCGTGCGCTGCTGGACAGCCATGGCCTGAGTTATGGCATGTTTGGTCACGTTGATGCCGGCGTGCTGCATGTGCGACCCGCGTTAGACATGTGCGATCCGCAACAGGAGATGCTGATGAAGCAGATCTCCGATGAAGTAGTGGCGCTGACCGCACGCTATGGCGGATTACTGTGGGGCGAGCACGGTAAGGGATATCGCGCGCAATACAGTCCTGCCTTTTTTGGCGACACGCTGTACAACGAACTGCGCCGCATCAAAGCTGCCTTTGATCCGCTGAACCGGCTGAATCCAGGTAAAATCTGTACGCCAGTCGGCGTTGACGATCCGATGATGCCGGTTGATGGCGTCAAGCGCGGCACCTTTGACCGCCAGATTCCGGTGGCGGTACGCAGTGACTGGCGCGGCGCCATGGAGTGCAACGGTAACGGGCTGTGCTTTAATTTCGACGTACGCAGTCCGATGTGTCCCTCAATGAAAATCACCGCGAACCGCATTCACTCGCCAAAAGGCCGGGCGACCTTGACCCGTGAATGGTTGCGATTGCTGGTGGAAAAGGGTGTCGATCCGCTGGAGCTGGAGCAGCATCTGCCGACGCGTTCGGTGAGCCTGCGCGCCTTGATCAGCCGCACGCGCAATAGCTGGTACGCCAGCAAAGGGGAATACGACTTTTCGCACGAGGTAAAGGAGGCGATGTCGGGCTGTCTGGCCTGCAAAGCCTGCTCTACCCAGTGCCCGATTAAGATCGACGTGCCTGGCTTCCGGTCGCGCTTCCTGCAGCTCTACCATACGCGCTACCTGCGCCCGGTAAGCGATCATCTGGTTGCGGGAGTGGAGACGTACGCGCCGCTGATGGCCAAAGCGCCGAAAGCGTTCAATTTCTTTCTGCGGCAGCCGTGGTTGCGTGAACTGAGCCGCCAGCATATTGGCATGGTGGATCTGCCGTTGCTTTCGTCGCCTTCACTGAAGCAGCAGCTCTCCGGCCATCCCGCCTGCGCAATGACGCTGGAGCAACTGGAAGCTGAAAGCGCAGAGAAAAGAGCCAATCGTGTGTTGATCGTGCAGGATCCTTTCACCAGTTATTATGAAGCGCAACTGGTCAATGACTTTGTTCGCCTGGTCGAAAAGCTGGGTTACCAGCCGGTGCTGCTGCCATTTTCACCAAACGGCAAGGCGCAGCACGTGAAAGGATTTTTACAACGCTTTGCCCGCACCGCCGAAAAAACCGCCGATTTCCTGCGCCGTGTGGCACGGCTGGGTGCGCCGATGGTGGGCGTCGATCCGGCGACGGTGCTCTGTTATCGCGATGAGTATCAGCAGACGCTGGGCGACAAGCGCGGCGAGTTCTCGGTCTTGATGGTGCAGGAGTGGCTGAGTGAGGTACTTGCGCCGCGGGCAGTTCAGCCGCAGACCGGTGAATCCTGGTATCTGTTTGCGCATTGTACCGAAGTCACTGCCTTGCCGGCGTCACCAAATCAGTGGCAGGGCATTTTTGCTCGCTTTGGCGCCACGCTGGAAAACGTTAGCGTCGGCTGTTGCGGCATGGCGGGAACCTATGGGCACGAGACCAAAAACCTTGAAAATTCGCTGGGTATTTATGCGCTGTCGTGGCATCCGCAGATGCAGCGGTTGCCGCGTCAGCGTTGCCTGGCTACCGGCTATTCCTGCCGCAGCCAGGTGAAAAGAATTGAGGGTAATGGCGTGAGACATCCGTTACAGGCGCTGCTGGAAATGGTATAATTTTTGTTACGCGTATGTGCTAGAAAATCGAACCGGCGTGTTTAACAAAATCGCTCTGTAACGTAGTGGCTTTGTCCCAGTGGCCGGTCTGTGCCAGGTGATGGCACAGACGGGTCAGTGATAACCGTGCCAGCTGATAGGCCTGAACGCGGAACAACTGTTCACGCTCGGGATTACTCATTTCCTGCACCAGTCGATGATGCAGTTTGCCCAGCGCATGCAGGTAGCTCTGGTCGTCGCCGTTCAGTTGACAAATTTCTGCCATATCGAGACAGGTATCATTGAAGCGTCGCAGCTGTTCGATACCGGCGCCGGAGCGATCAAGTCGGGCCTGCGCCATGTAAAAATCGACGGTGATATCGCGGACAGAAAACTTGTAGTCGTCAATTTTATGCTGCAACCAGGCGGACACGGACCGATTCATGACGCACTCTCCTGCTAATGAGAATCATTATCATAATAACCTACGCGATTTTTAGCGATCGCGCGAGCAAAGTTTTATCGATAAATGCTACCTGTCAGAAAAATTGATATTAACAATCCAGACGCACCGGTAAGGGCGTAAACTGATTATTATTCTCAATAAGCATCAAGATGCCTTCGGTGACTTATTGATATATAATGGAATTATAAAACCCGCATAGCGCTTTTTTGGTGGATCACACCGCTGATTTAAGCGTCTATTCTTAAATATTAGCCGTAAAAAAAGCCGTTTCGCCTTTATCCCTGCAAAACAAGAGGTTGAAGTGATAATTGTTATCACTACCATAGGGGTATCAGCCAAACCAGGCTACGCATCATGAGGTACAGCATATGGCAACAGCAAATCCTGCATCTTTCTCTCCGGATGATTTTGTCTGGAAAGGACTCACGCTGACGGACTCAGCGGCAACGCAAATTCTCAACCTTGTCGCTACCGATCCGGCAGTCAGCGGTTTACGTCTTGGCATTAAGCAATCCGGTTGTGCCGGGTTCGGCTATACCATGGATTTGGTGAGCGCCGCCGAAGAGGATGACCTGGAGTTCACGCACAACGGCGCCTCGCTCTTTGTGCCGCTTCAGGCGATGCCTTTCATCGACGGCACCGAAGTGGATTTTGTCCGCGAAGGCCTGAACCAGATCTTTAAATTCAATAACCCTAAAGCCCAACACGCCTGCGGATGTGGTGAGAGCTTTGGCGTCGAGTAATAGCGATATGTCACAAAACAGCGAAACCCCAGATGATGTACAGGTATGGGATGGCGGCCGTCTGAAGTATAAAGAGGGCTTCTTTACCCAGCTTGAAACCGATGAAATGGCCAACGGCATCAACGAGGACGTGGTGCGGGCAATTTCTGCCAAGCGTAACGAACCCGAGTGGATGCTGGAGTTCCGGCTCAAGGCTTATCATGCCTGGACGCAAATGGAAGAGCCGCACTGGCTGAAGGCGAACTACGCCGGCCTGAACTATCAGGATTACAGCTACTATTCTGCGCCGTCATGCGGTAACTGCGACGACAGCTGTGCATCGGAGCCGGGCGCGACCCAGGCCGATGGCAGTCATCCCAACAGTAACTATCTGACGCAGGAAGTGGAAGACGCCTTTAATCAGCTGGGCGTGCCGGTTCGCGAAGGCCGTGAAGTTGCGGTAGATGCCATTTTTGACTCGGTATCGGTGTCAACCACCTACCGCGGCAAGCTGGCGGAACAGGGCATTATTTTCTGCTCATTCGGCGAAGCGATTCACGATCACCCGGAGCTGGTGCAGAAATATCTCGGTACCGTGGTTCCACACAACGACAACTTCTTTGCGGCGCTGAACTCAGCGGTGGCCTCTGACGGCACCTTTGTTTACATCCCGAAAGGCGTGCGTTGTCCGATGGAGCTTTCCACCTATTTCCGCATCAACGCGGCCAAAACCGGCCAGTTTGAGCGCACCATCCTGATCGCTGACGAAGACAGCTACGTCAGCTACATCGAAGGCTGCTCGGCGCCGGTGCGAGACAGCTATCAGCTGCACGCGGCGGTTGTGGAAGTGATCATTCACAAAAATGCCGAAGTGAAATATTCCACCGTGCAGAACTGGTTTGCTGGCGGCGAAGCTGAAGGCGGCATTCTGAACTTCGTGACCAAGCGCGCCCTGTGCGAAGGCGATCACAGCAAGATGTCCTGGACGCAGTCTGAAACCGGTTCAGCAATCACCTGGAAATACCCAAGCGTGGTGTTGAAAGGGGATTATTCGATTGGTGAATTCTACTCGGTGGCGTTGACCAGTGGCCGTCAGCAGGCGGATACCGGCACCAAAATGATTCACATTGGTAAAAACACCAAATCGACCATTATCTCTAAAGGGATCTCTGCCGGTAAAAGTCAGAATACCTATCGCGGTCTGGTGAAGATCATGCCGACTGCGACCAATGCGCGTAATTTCACCCAGTGTGATTCGATGCTGATTGGCGCGGAGTGTGGTGCGCATACCTTCCCGTATGTGGAAACGCGCAACAATAGCGCGCAGCTGGAGCATGAAGCGACCACCTCACGTATCGGTGAAGATCAGCTGTTCTATTGTCTGCAGCGTGGCATCAGCGAAGATGACGCTATCTCCATGATTGTAAACGGCTTCTGTAAAGATGTTTTCTCCGAGCTGCCGCTTGAGTTTGCCGTGGAAGCACAAAAATTGTTGGCTATCAGCCTTGAACATAGTGTGGGCTAATTGATAGCGCATTACCCGTTGCCGGAAAGCAATGTGAAGGATAATTTATGTTAAGTATTAAAGATTTACAGGTTAGCGTTGAAGACAAGGAAATCCTGCGTGGTTTGAACCTGGAAGTGAAGCCAGGCGAAGTGCACGCCATCATGGGGCCAAACGGCTCGGGTAAAAGTACCTTGTCTGCCACGCTGGCTGGCCGTGAAGATTATGAAGTCACCAGCGGATCGGTGGCGTTCAACGGCAAAGATCTGCTGGAACTTTCTCCGGAAGATCGCGCTGGCGAAGGCATCTTTATGGCGTTTCAGTACCCGGTTGAAATTCCCGGCGTCAGCAACCAGTTTTTCCTGCAAACCTCGGTTAACGCCGTGCGTAAATATCGTCAGCAGGGTGAACTGGATCGCTTTGACTTCCAGGACTTCATCGAAGAGAAGATCGACCTGCTGAAAATGCCTCAGGATTTGCTGACGCGCTCAGTAAACGTTGGCTTCTCCGGCGGTGAGAAAAAGCGTAACGATATTCTGCAGATGGCTGCCCTTGAGCCGCAGCTCTGTATCCTTGACGAGACTGACTCCGGCCTCGACATTGATGCCCTGAAAATCGTGGCTAACGGCGTGAACACGCTGCGCGACGGCAAGCGTTCATTCATCATTGTGACGCACTATCAGCGCATCCTGGATTACATTAAGCCAGATTTCGTGCACGTGCTCTATCAGGGCAAGATTGTGAAATCAGGCGATTTCTCGCTGGTTAAACAGTTGGAGGAGCAAGGCTATGGCTGGCTTACCGACGAAGAGTGAAACCGCGCTGCAACAGTGGCACCATCTGTTTGAATCGCGTGGCGACGCGCGCTCATTACAGGCTCAGGAGCACTGGCAGCAGCTGATGCGTGAAGGCTTGCCTACGCGCAAAAGCGAGCACTGGAAATATACGCCGCTGGATAACCTGCTTGGCCAGCAGTTCGTGCTGCCTGAGGTCGCTGAACTTGATGCGGCTCAGCTGCAGGCAATTTCGCTGCCGCTGGAAGCGGTGCGTCTGGTCTATCTGGACGGTGCGTTTCAGCCGTCGTTGAGCGACAGCGAATACGATCTGTTCGATATTCAGCTTTCTCAGGCGGCGCAGCGTCGTGCCTTGCCAGCGCCGGTGCAGCCTGAAGTGTTTCTGCACCTCACTGAAAGTCTGGCTGAACAGGTGACGTCGATTCGTGTTCCGCGTGGAACAACGCCTGCTCGTCCGCTTTACCTGCTGCATATCAGCAGCGGCGACGACAGCAAGTTGAACACCGTGCATTATCGCCATCATCTGCAGCTGGAAGAGGGCGCTGAAGCGCAGGTTATCGAGCATTACGTTACCCTGAATGGCAAAGCGCACTTTACCGGTTCACGACTGACCATGGCGGTAGGCGATAACGCCCGTCTGACGCACACCAAGCTGGCATTTGAAGATGCTGCCAGTTTCCACTTCGCGCATAACGATGTGGTTGCCGGCCGTGACGCACAGATCAACAGCCAGAGCTTCCTGTTGGGTGCGGGCCTGTCGCGTCATCACACCAGCGCGCAGCTGAACGGCGAAAATACCAACCTGCAGATTAATAGTCTGGTGCTGCCGGTGGGTAATGAAGTCTGCGATACCCGCACCTGGCTTGAGCACAACAAAGGTTATTGTCAGAGCCGTCAGCAGCACAAAGTGATTGTGCGCGACAAAGCGAAAGCGGTATTTAACGGCCTAATCAAAGTGGCGAAGCATGCGCTGAAAACTGACGGACAGATGACCAACAACAACCTGTTGCTGGGACGTTTGTCTGAGGTCGATACCAAGCCGCAGCTGGAAATTTATGCTGACGACGTCAAGTGTAGCCACGGCGCGACCATTGGCCGTATCGACGACGAACAGATGTTTTACCTGCGCTCGCGCGGTATCGCTGAAGAAGCGGCCGAGCAGATGATTATCTATGCGTTTGCCGCCGAGCTAACCGAAGCGATTGCTGATGACGTGTTGAAAGCCAGCGTGATGCAGCGTATCGCAGACCGTTTTCCTGGAGGAGTGGCATGAGTTACGATCTGGCGCGCATCAGGGCAGAATTTCCGATTTTGTCCCGTGAAGTCAATGGTCAGCCGCTGGCTTATCTCGACAGTGCGGCCAGCGCGCAACGCCCTTTGGCGGTCATTGACGCCGAAAGTTATTTTTATCAGCACGGCTATGCGGCGGTTCACCGCGGCATTCATACGCTGAGTGCTGAAGCGACCACCGCGATGGAACATGTGCGCAGCCAGGCTGCGCGCTTCCTGAACGCCGGTTCTGCCGATGAAATCATCTTTGTTAAGGGCACCACGGAAGGCATCAATCTGGTTGCCAACTGCTGGGGCCTGAGCCAGCTGAAAGCGGGGGATAATGTCATTATCACCGCTATGGAACATCACGCCAACATCGTGCCGTGGCAGATGGTGGCGGAACGCACCGGCGCTGAAATTCGCGTGCTGCCGTTAACGGAAAATGGCGAACTGGACATCGATCGCCTCGATGGCCTGATCGACAGCCGTTCACGTCTGCTGGCCGTTACCCACGTTTCTAACGTGCTGGGCACGGTTAACCCGGTCAAGGCGCTGGTGGCGAAAGCCAAAGCGGCCGGACTGGTAACGCTGATTGATGGCGCACAGGCGGTAATGCATGACAAGGTTGACGTGCAGGATATCGACTGCGACTTCTACGTCTTCTCTGGTCACAAGCTGTATGGCCCTAACGGTATTGGTATTCTCTATGGCCGTCAGGCGCTGTTAGAGCAGATGCCACCCTGGATGGGCGGTGGGGCGATGATCGATACCGTGGTGCTACCCGTGGGCACCACTTACGGCAAATCGCCATGGCGTTTTGAAGCAGGCACGCCTAACACCGGCGGCATTATCGGTCTGGGTGCCGCATTTGCCTGGATCGAGACGCTGGGCCTGCCCGCCATCAAGGCGCATGAACGCTCGCTGATGCGTTATGCACTCGACAAACTGGCGTCGGTGCCTGACCTGATTATCTACGGTCCAACCGAGCGTGCTGGTGTGATCGCGTTTAACCTCGGTAAGCATCACGCGTATGATGTTGGCAGCTTCCTGGATCAGTATGGCATTGCCATTCGTACCGGCCACCACTGCGCCATGCCACTGATGCAGCACTACGGCGTGCCGGCCATGTGTCGTGCCTCTTTCGCGCTCTACAACAGCGAAGAGGAAGCCGACCGTCTGGCTGCTGGTTTGACACGTATTCAACGTCTGCTCGGCTAACGGGCAGGCAAGGGAGGAAGGGATGGCAAATTTGCCGGACAGAGAAAGGCTGGTTCGCAACTTTAACCGGTGCGCTAACTGGGAAGAAAAATACCTTTATATGATTGAGTTAGGCGGTCGCTTACCAGAACTGTCTGATTCTTTGCGTCAGCCGGAGAACGCCATTTCCGGCTGTCAGAGCCAGGTATGGATCGTCATGGAGCCCCATGAGGATGGTACGCTGAGCCTGCTGGGTGACAGCGATGCGGCAATCGTTAAAGGCTTGATGGCTATCGTTTTTATCCTGTATGATCGGCTCACGCCGCAGGAGATTACCACCTTCGAACTGCGCCCGTGGTTTGAAGAACTGGCGCTGACTCAGCACCTGACGCCAACGCGTTCTCAGGGGCTGGAAGCGATGATCCGCGCTATTTTGAACAAAGCGCAGGCGCTCAGCTAGCTACACCTTCCTTGTGCACCTCGTTATGATAGGTAATGAGGTGTTTCACTAATGAAGAGTGTATCCATGAAATCTCTGTTTTGTCTTACAGGCATGCTGCTTAGCACGCTGTTCTGCACCATGCCTGTCGCTCAGGCAACTGAATATCCCCTTCCTCCTGCTAACAGCCGCCTGATTGGCGAAAATGTCACTACCGTTGTGCCCGATGATCATCATCCGCTGGAAGCCGTGGCGGCGAAATACAAGATTGGTTTGTTGGGTATGCTGGAGGCCAATCCTGGGGTCGATCCCTGGCTGCCAAAAGCGGGCACCCGCCTGATTGTTCCCACGCAAATGCTGTTACCAGATACCAAACGTGAAGGCATTGTGGTTAACCTGGCGGAGCTACGTCTTTATTATTACCCTAAAGGCAGCAATACGGTGGTGGTATATCCCATTGGCATTGGCCAGTTGGGCGCCGCCACGCCAATCATGGTCACCAGCGTTAGCCAAAAAATCCCCAACCCCACCTGGACGCCTACCGTTAATATCCGCAAGCGTTATGCCAAAGAGGGCGTAACGCTGCCCGGCGTGGTGCCCGCGGGTCCGGACAATCCTATGGGTATGTTCGCTATGCGTCTGGCGCGCGGCACCGGGCAATACCTGATTCACGGCACCAATGCAGATTTCGGTATCGGCATGCGTGTCAGTTCAGGCTGCATCCGCCTGCGTCCTGAGGACATCGAGGCGCTGTTTAACAGCGTGCCTAAGGGTACAAGAGTGCAAATCATCAACGAGCCGGTAAAATTCGCTACAGAGCCGGATGGTAAGCGTTACGTTGAGGTGCATCAGCCGCTCTCTCATACCGAGAAGGACGATCCGCAGACCATGAAAATTGCGCTTTCTGCCGGGCTGAAGAAGTTCGCACACAGTAACGAAAGCGATACGGCGCTGTTTAAGCAGGCTCTGGCGCGACGTTCAGGTATGCCGGTGCTGATTAACGACGGTGAGGCGATCGATGAGCACACGCCGTTACCGGCGATTCTGGCCGCACAAACGCCGGCCCAACCGGAAAATACAGAAGCTGGGAAGTAAATTGATGTGCTTTGCCAGGGAAGGCGAAGTAAAAGAGCAGGGCAGGAGGCTGAAAAAAAGATAAAAAAATGGCGCACAATGTGCGCCATTTCAAACCAGAACTCTTACTTACGGTAAGAGTGAGCCTGGTTGTCCAGACGCTGGTTAGCGCGAGCTGCGTCGTCTTTAGCAGCCTGAACGTCAGAACGCACTGCGTTCACGTCGTTGCTCAGCTGGTCAACTTTAGCGTTCAGAGTCTGAACGTCGGTAGACAGCTGATCAATTTTAGCATTGCTTGAACAGCCAGCCAGCAGAGTTGAACCCAGGATTACCGCGCCCAGTACCAGTTTAGTACGATTCATTATTAATACCCTCTAGATTAAGTTAATCTCCATGTAGCGTTACAAGTATTACACAAACTTTTTTGCAATGAGAATAAATTTTTGATGAGAACATGCTTAATTTCGCCTGTTCGGTCAAAGAAACAGCGTTCTGCAGCAAATCTATAAAAAATAGTGCGAAAACAGCAAGATTCTCATCGGAGTTAATCATGAAAAAGTGGTAATAAAACAGATTTTATCGATTGGAAATTTCTCAGTTTTTGTATTAAGCGAGAAATTAAAAAAGCGCCCGCAGGCGCTTTTAATTAACAGTAATGTAATTAATTACAGTACATGTACGGACGCTGTATTTGTAGTACCGCTCGGTACTAATGCACCCGATACCATCACGACAACGTCGCCTTTCTGACCGTAGCCGCTTTCCAGCGCCACTTCTTTACCAATGCGATAAAAATCATCCGTTGAGGCGATTTCAGTTACCAAACGTGTCTCAATCCCTTTGCTCAGGATCAGCTGACGCGCAGTGGTTTCATTGGTGGTCAGCGCCAGAATGGTGGCGTGCGGGAAATATTTACGCACTGACTTGGCTGATTTACCGCCTTCGGTAGCCACAACAATCAATGGCGCCTCAAGCTTCTCTGCGGTTTCCACCGCGCCGCGGCAGACGGCTTCGGTGATGCGCATTTTGCGGTTGTCTGACTGCGAATCGATGCGCTGTTTCATCACGCGATCGGTACGCTCACAGATGGTGGCCATGATAGTCACCGATTCCAGCGGGTATTTGCCCTTGGCGCTTTCGCCAGAAAGCATAACCGCATCAGTGCCATCGAGAATAGCGTTCGCCACGTCGCCTGCTTCGGCGCGGGTTGGACGCGGGTTCTTGATCATGGAATCAAGCATCTGCGTTGCGGTGATAACGACCTTACGTGCCTTGTTGCACTTTTTGATCATCATCTTCTGGGCAAAGATCACCTCTTCAACCGGAATTTCAACGCCGAGATCGCCACGCGCTACCATGATGCCGTCAGAAGCATCAAGGATTTCGTCGAAGTTGTTCAGGCCTTCCTGATTTTCGATTTTGGAGATGATCTGAATGTGCTCGCCACCGTGCTGCTTCAGGTGCTCACGGATTTCCAGCACGTCAGAGCGCTTACGAATAAAGGATGCGGCAACAAAATCAACGCCTTGTTCACAACCAAAAATCAGATCGCGCTTGTCTTTTTCCGCCAGGGCAGGCAGCTGAATTGACACGCCAGGCAGGTTAACGCCTTTGTTTTCGCCCAGATCGCCATTGTTCAGCACCTTACAAATCACGCTGTTTTCGGTGACTTCGGTCACTTCCATACCGATCAAGCCGTCATCTACCAGCACCGTGTTACCAATTTTCAGGTCAGCGGTGAAGCCAGAATAGGTCACAGCCACGCGCTCGCTGTTGCCAATGATTGACTGGTCAGTGGTGAAAGTAAACGTTTGACCCGCTTTCAGCGCAACGTCGTTGCCGCCTTCCAGCTTCATGGTACGGATTTCAGGGCCTTTGGTGTCGAGCAGAATGGCCGCCTGACGGCCCGTTTTTTCCAGCACGGCACGCATGTTGGTGATGCGCTGTCCGTGTTCGGCATAATCGCCATGGGAGAAGTTAAGGCGCATCACGTTCATACCTGCTTCAAGCAGGTTAGTGAGCATCTCTTCTGATTCAGTTTTCGGGCCGATAGTACATACGATTTTAGTCTTTTTCATGACAGTCATCTGTAAGTTGTGATGGATGATAAAGGTGTGGGTTCGATGGCATCGCCATCGTTAAGAATTGGTGCTTCAGCAGCAGAATGCGGTACAGACTAAGAATAGGTGACAGAGATAACGCGTGCAGGGGAAGTTGAGAACAACGCGGCGCATACTGGCCAGGCGGCGTTGCGCAAACGGGACGTAATAGAGTTATTGGCACGTTACGCTGAAACCATTCAAGTGGACAACGGAATTCATTATAAGCGCTAAGTATACGAAAACCAATTAAAAAGGTTGAGCGAAGCAGAATGACCGGAGGATTTCAGGGAGTTGCGCAACAAAAGAGGAGAGAACAAAGTGGTGCGTTCTAATGGACTCGAACCATCGACCCCCACCATGTCAAGGTGGTGCTCTAACCAACTGAGCTAAGAACGCTTTCAGAAATTGGTGCGTCCGAGTGGACTCGAACCACCGACCCCCACCATGTCAAGGTGGTGCTCTAACCAACTGAGCTACGGACGCACTGTGGTGCGTTCTAATGGACTCGAACCATCGACCCCCACCATGTCAAGGTGGTGCTCTAACCAACTGAGCTAAGAACGCACTGCACTGTCTGGGAGACAGCGGGGACGAATATTAACGGCAGGCATCACGGCTGGCAAGGAAAAAGCGTGATTTTTATTACTGACTGAACATCTGTTGTTCGACACGCCCGAATTTTGGGCGTGTCTTCGTGAAATACGGCAAAAATCAGTGGGCTGCACGCGCGAGAATGTTCTCTGCAGACTGCCTCTGCAAACGAATAATTCGCCAGATCATCATAATTGCCGCCGACGTCAGGCCGATAATAAAGCCGCACCAGAATCCGGCCGGCCCCATGGGCGCGACGACGATATCGGTCAGCGCAAGAATGTATCCGCTGGGCAGGCCGAGGATCCAGTACGCCACAAAAGTAATATAAAAGATGGAGCGGGTATCTTTGTAACCGCGCAAAATGCCGCTGCCGATCACCTGAATCGAATCAGAGAACTGATACACCGCCGCCAGCAGCATCAGCTGCGCCGCCAGCGTCACCACTTCGGGATTGTCATTATAGAGCAGGGCGATCTGATGGCGAAAAATCACGGTGAACAGAGCGGTACAGGCCACCATCATCACGCCCACGCCCTGCGCGGTCCAGGCCGCTACGCGGGCATCTTCAGGCGATCCCTGGCCAAGACGATAGCCGACGCGAATCGTAGCGGCGACGCCCATCGACAACGGCAGCACAAACATCAGCGAACTGAAGTTCAGTGCGATTTGGTGACCGGCCACCTGTACGATACCCATTGGTGATACCAGCAGGGCGACCACCGCAAACAGCGTCACCTCAAAGAACAGCGCCAACGCCACCGGCAGGCCGAGAGAGGTGAGTCGCCAGATGATTTTCCAGTCGGGCGGCGAATAGAACGTGTTGAGACGCACGTCATGCAGAAAATGCGCGCGGCCAATCCACCATTTCATAATGATAAACATCACCCAATAAACCGACGCGGTGGCGACGCCGCAGCCGATACCGCCCAGCGCAGGCATGCCGAAATGCCCGTAAATAAAGATGTAGTTCACCGGAATATTGACCATCAATCCAATAAAACCCATCACCATACCGGGTTTGGTTTTCGACAGGCCTTCGCACTGGTTGCGTGCTACCTGGAAAAACAGGTATCCCGGCGCCCCCCACAACAGCGCGTGTAGATAGCCGACCGCGATGTCAGCCAGCCGCGGATCGATGTTGTGCATAGCATGGATCGCGTAGCCGGCGTTCCATAACAGCAGCATGATAAGCAGCGAGACCAGCAAGGCGAGCCAGTACGCCTGGCGGACCTGAAGTGCGATGCGTTCGCGACGGCCTGAGCCGTTAAGCTGTGCCACGATCGGCGTCAGGGACAGCAGCAGGCCATGACCAAAAAGGATGGTCGGCAACCAGATTGAGGTGCCGATCGCCACGGCAGCCATGTCGGTGGCGCTCACGCCGCCTGCCATTACGGTGTCGACAAAACCCATCGCCGTTTGGGCGACCTGGGCAAGGATAACCGGAATGGCAAGGCCTAATAATTGACGCGCTTCTGTCCAGTACTTCTGCACGGGGTAAACCTTATTTTTAGAGGTGGGACGGCCAAAAAGAACGGTTTTGAGTAAACCAAAATAATCAGAATAATGAGTGGCATAGTTTAACGATTGGCGCGCATTTAGCCAATGCTGAATAACGGGTTATTACACGCATTACCATGGCGTTATTGCCATGGCAGGCCTTATTCTGGCAGCAGAATATGATAATATGAAAAAAAACCACGGAGGCAGAAGTATGTTTACCGGAATTGTTCAGGGCACAGCCAGGCTGCTTGCCGTTGACGAGAAAACGCAGTTTCGTACCCACGTGGTGCAGCTGCCAGCGGAGTTATTACCGGGTCTGGCATTAGGCGCGTCTGTTGCACACAACGGCTGCTGTCTGACCGTAACCCATATTGAGGGCGATCGCGTCAGCTTCGACTTAATAAAAGAGACGCTGCGTTTAACCAATCTGGGTGAATTACAGCCGGGCGACGTGGTGAATATCGAGCGCGCGGCAAAATTTAGCGATGAAATAGGTGGTCATCTGATGTCCGGCCACATCATCACCACCGCAGAAATTTGCAAAATCATCAATTCAGAAAATAACCGTGAAATTTGGTTTCGCCCGCAGGACGCCGCGCAGATGAAATATATTCTGCATAAAGGCTATGTGGGTATTGATGGCATCAGCCTGACGGTAGGCGATGTCACGCCGACGCGCTTCTGTGTACATTTAATACCGGAAACGCTGGCGCGTACTACGCTGGGGACCAAAAAACTGGGACAGCGAGTGAATATCGAAATTGATCCGCAAACCCAGGCGATTGTCGATACCGTAGAACGCGTGCTGGCACAGCGCGAAGGCGCGATTATGGCTGCTGCCAGTGGCGAATTTAAATAACGCCGATCTACAAAATAAAAAGGGCCGCTGAGCGGCCTTTTTTATGCCCTTTTTCAGCGGGCTACATGCAAACCACCCTCAACCCCACGGCTGAATACCACCTGCCACAACTGAATATCTCGCGCCCGAAACGCGCCGGCGCAGGCGTTCAAATAGTAGCTAAACATGCGCTTAAAACGTTCGCCATAAGCGGCTTCCAGCTGCGGCCACGCCTGCATAAAGCGTGTATGCCAGGCCATCAGCGTGGTGTCATAATCCGCACCAAAATTATGCCAGTCTTCCATGATGAAATGCGGTTCGCTGGCATCGGCAATATGCCGCACCGAGGGCAAGCAGCCATTAGGGAAGATATATTTATCTATCCAGGGATCGACATTCATATCGGTCTTTATGGCGCCGATGGTATGCAACAGAAAAATACCGTCAGGTTTTAAATTACGATCAACCACATCAAAATAGGTCGCGTAATTTTTCGGACCAACATGTTCAAACATACCTACCGATACAATACGATCAAATTGCTGATCCAGATCGCGATAATCCTGCAGCAGAATAGTGACCGGTAGTTCGGCGCAGCGCTGCTGAGCCATTTTTTGCTGTTCAGCGGAGATGGTTACGCCTGTTACCTGCACGCCATAATAACGCGCGGCGAATTCCGCCAGTCCGCCCCAGCCGCAGCCAATATCCAACAGGGTCATACCAGGTTCCAGACCAAGCTTATCGCAAATAAGCGTTAATTTTGCGCGTTGTGCCTCTTCCAGCGTGTCAGCTTTATGCCAGTAACCGCAGGAATATTGCATGTGGGAATCGAGTATCAGTGAAAAAAGGTCATTTCCTAAATCGTAATGTTCTTTACCGACAATCCAGGCGCGTTTTTTCGATTGTAGATTTTTCAGACGAGCAGCAGCAATACGCAGAGTATTTTTAAAATGGTGTGGCAACTTCTGATCCAGTTTGCCCTTTAATACGCGATGAAAAAACATATCCAGCCGCGCGCATTCCCACCAGCCATCCATATAACTTTCGCCGAGACCCAGCGATCCATCCTGTAACACCCGTTTAAAAAAATCGGGATGCTTCACCTGAATGTCCCACGGATGCGGCCCATTCACTTCGATACCGACGCCAGCCAGCATTTCATGTGCAATACGATACCAGTGATTCTCTTCCAGATTTACGTCTTCGATGCATGATGAACTCATAGCTTCTCCATCACCCGTATGATCAAAACTTGAGAAAAAGAATAGTCAATTTCTTTTCGTGTTGTGAGAGCACGCACGGAATTTCCATGCCCCTCGACATCGGCTTTTAACAGAGGTTTGAAAATAAAGAAAAAAATAAAACGTGATGCGAACGCAGCACTGAAAAAAAATTTACAGCCGTAACGGCGCATATTGCTAGCCGTTATGTTACTGATTTTAGATAAAATAATGCCCCGAATGAGTATATGCTCACCCAGGGCAATATTCAATGCATTATTGTTAGCGTGCTAACTTTGTGGCCAATCAGGATTCAGCTAACACCTGCTCAGGACGTTCCGCTGAACGCTGCCACCAGTAACCCGCAGCCGCCAGAAAAACGGTGCTGAGCATGGCGATGCTGGTGGTCAACAGCGGATGCGTCAGCCACTGCGAAACCGCCATGCTGGCGACAAAGCAGAGGCCTAACTGAAGCATATTCTGCAGCGCTGCCGCTTTACCGGTGGCGTGCGGAAAGGGGGATAACGCACTCGCTACCACAATCGGATAAATTGCGCCGTTGGCCATCGCCATACCACAGAAGGGGATTAGCAGCATGGTGAGCGAAGGATTACCGCTCATCGCCACCATAAACAGGGCGGTGATGCTGACGCTATAAAGCACAATCAGCCAGGGCAGCAGACGATCGCCGGTGGTGCGATTTAACGCGGCGCGACAGCTGTAACCGCCTACCAGAAACGCGATGGTTTGAGGAATATAGCTCAGGCCGATATCGCCAGGCGTCAGGCCCATATCGTGCAAAATAAACGGCGAACCGGTTAGCCAGGCAAAAAAGCTGGCCGAGCAGGCGGCATAAATCAGTACGTTACCGCTGTAGATAGCAGAACGCAGCAGCGTGGCAAAACCAGGCTGCGCCGTATTGGGCTTGACGCTGCGATCTTTGCTTTTCAGCAGTGAAGTCGGAATCAGCAGCAGCAGGCCAATCACCATCAGGGCGAGGAAAATCGCGCGCCATGAGAAATGCGACAGCAGCCACGCACCCAGCAAAGGCGCCAGCGCGGGCGACAGCGCCACCAGCGGCATAATGGTGGCGAACACCTTGTTAGACTGATGGGCTGGATACGTATCAACCACCAGCGCCTGCCAGCTAACGGCAGCAGCACAGACGCCAACCGCCTGCAGGAAGCGCAATACCAGCATCCAGTGGGTATCCTGCACCCACAGCATGCCGCCACAGCCAACGGCAAACAGTGCCAAACCAGCCAGCAGCACCGGCTTGCGGCCGATGCGATCGGAAAGCGGGCCCCAAATCAGCTGGGCAACGGCAAAACCGGCCAGAAAAATCGACAGGCTGGCGCTGATCACCCCAGCTTCAGTGGCAAAATCCTGCTGCATCAGCGAAAAAGCAGGCAGATACATGTCGGTGGCCAGAAAGCCGAGCATGCTTAATAACGCGAGGTAGGGTAAGAAAAAAATATTCCTGGTCATGGGACGCTCATCAAAATTATTGTCGGCGCAGTGTAAAAGCATGCACAGCGCGTTGTGAAACGGTAATATTTGCCTCTGGCTTTGAAATTTTTTGCAGGCAAAAAATGTGGTCTGAACATGGGTTAGAAGTCATTGATGCTGTGGCACGTACTGGCAGCTTCAGCGCCGCGGCGGAAGAGCTGCACCGCGTGCCTTCCGCTATCAGTTATACCGTGCGCCAGCTTGAGCGCTGGCTGGCTGTACCGCTGTTCGAACGGCGTCACCGCGACGTGGTTTTAACCGCGGCCGGGGAACATTTTGTCGTCGAAGGCCGTTCTGTTATCAAAAAAATGCTTGCCACCCGACGTCAGTGTCAGCAGGTAGCCAACGGCTGGCGCGGCCAGTTGAGCATCGCCGTTGATTGTATTGTTAAGCCGCCACGCACCCGGCAACTGGTGTTGGATTTCTATCGGCATTTCCCGGATATGGAACTGTTAATCAGCATGGAGGTGTTCAACGGCGTCTGGGATGCGCTGGCTGACGGGCGGGTAGATGTGGCCATCGGTGCCACGCAGGCGATCCCGGTGGGTGGGCGCTTTGCCTTCCGCGATATGGGAACCGTTAACTGGCGTTGCGTGGTGGAAAAATCACATCCGCTGGCCAGCATCACGGGTGTGGTCAGCGATGATGCCCTGCGTGAGTGGCCGTCGCTGGTGATGGAAGATACGTCACGTGCCCTGACGCGTCGCACCACCTGGACGCTGGATAATCAGCGTCGACTGGTGGTGCCTGACTGGCAAAGCGGCGTGGAGTGTCTACTGGCGGGATTGTGCGTCGGCATGATACCGGCGCACATTGCTGCGCCGCTGGAGCGGGACGGCACCTTACAGGCGCTGCAGCTGGCCAGCGAGTTCCCGGGCAGCCCCTGCTGTGTCAGTTGGTCTGAACAACAGAGTTCCCCTGCGCTAAGCTGGTTGCTCGATTACCTTGGCGATCCGGCCACGCTGAATCAGGAGTGGCTGCAGGAAAGCCATTAACGACGATAGTCGAGGAAAGGGCCGTCGGCGACTGAACGACGTTCAATCAGCGTCGGTTGCACCTCAATGGTTTGCTGCTGCTCGCGCTTGCTGAGAATGCGCTCCAGCAGCATATCCAGCGCGGTAACGCCCAGCTGCTCTTTTGGCTGATGTACGGTGGTCAGGGCAGGCGTAAAGTACCGCGCATTGCGCACGTTATCATAGCCGATCACTGAAATATCCTGCGGCACGCGCAAACCCATCTCATCCGCGGCACAAATTGCGCCCATCGCCATGATATCGCCACCGCAGAACACAGCAGTTGGCCGCTGTTTTTGTGACAGGATCTGCTGCATCGCCTTGTAACCAGACTCTGGTTCGAAGTCACCCTGGACGATCCACTCATCGCGCACGGCGATGTTGGCCTCATTTAACGCCTTAAGGAATCCCGCATGGCGACCGCCGCCAGTGTTACGTTCCAGCTGGCCGGGAATCGCACCGATATCGCGATGGCCGCGATCGATCAGATAGCGGCCCGCCAGATAACCACCGTGGAAGGCATTATCAAGTACGGTGTCGGTGAAATCGCCACGCGACTCGCTCCAGTCCATCACCACCATTGGAATATTGCGGTTCTCTTCCAGCATTTTAAGCAGGTCATCAGGATATTCAGAGCACATCACCAGCAGGCCATCGACGCGCTTTTGCGCCATCATCGACAGGTAAGCGCGCTGTTTTTGCAGGTCATTGTGGGCGTTGCCCAGAATCAATGTATATCCGCGATCAAAGCAGCGGTTTTCTACCGCCTCTATAATTTCGGCGAAATAGGGCGCTTCGCTTGAGGTAGCCAGCAGGCCGATCGACTTGGTGTGATTGACCTTAAGGCTACGGGCAACGGCACTCGGTGAGTAGTGCAACGTTTTGATTGCTGCCCATACCGCTTCGCGCGTCTCTTCAGCGACAAAGCGTGTTTTGTTGATGACGTGCGACACGGTGGTGGTTGAAACACCGGCCAGTTTTGCCACGTCTTTGATTGTTGCCATGGAAGTGCTACTCCTGCGCTTATCGCAAAGGGTTGATAAGCATAATGTTAAACGTTTGCGTCTGCGGAATATAATGCGGCGCAACCGGCCTTAATTGCCGAAGTAAACGCCAAAAATAGGGGGGTGACGTCGTTAAAAGCGCTAGCAGCAGACAGGTCGCGTAATGTTGCGCAACGCGAAGGGCGAATTCTAGCAAGGCTGCTGCAAGAAAACGAGATGTTTACCCAGCGAGAAAGATAAATCTTACGATAAAAAGATATCACGAGGATAACCATGAGCACTGATTTAAAAATGGCATTGTTGACCACCGCCGGCGCGCTGGCGGTCATCATCGCATTTAGCGTGACGGCCATTCTGCACTGACGCCGACAAAAAAGGCCGCATCAACGCGGCCTTTTTTTGTTGCGCAACAGCAGGTATCAGCGAATATTTTTCGGCGTCATCACGCGACGTGCGCCAACGTAATGGCGCTGCCAGTAATCTTCTCCCAGCGCTGTAATCTGAATATCTTTTCCGGTCCGTGGCGACTGAATGAATTTGCCATCGCCCAGATACACGCCAACATGGTCAGCAGCGCCGCGGTTGTTAATGCGGAAGAACACCAGATCGCCTTTTTGCAGCGATTCGCGGTCGATCTGAGCGGCATCACGCAAATGAAACATCTCGTTGGCGGTGCGCGGAATCTTATACTTAACCAGATCTTTATAGGCATACCATACCAGGCCGCTACAGTCGAAGCCGGTGTGCGGTGAGGCGCCGCCCCACTGATAAGGTTTACCCAGCTGACCCATCAGCTTATTCATCGCCGTTTCACGGGCTTTCTGATAGCGCGCGCGGTGTGCCTTGCTCATTTTCAATGGCGCCAGTTTTGCCGCGGCGGTTTCCGTCTCAGCGGCATCTGACTGGCGATGGCGGCCATAGCGTTTCAGTGAGCGAAGGGTCGTGCGGGATTTGGGGGTTTGCAGCGAAGCAGTTTGAACCTTGGTGCGTTTTTTAAGCTTTAATTTCTGTACGGCGGTGAGGCGTGACTTTTTCGTTGTGGTTTTTACCGCGCGCTTTTTGCGTCGGTCGTCATCGCGTGCCAGTTTCTTTTCTGCCTTGTGATGGGTGGCGTTGACGGGTGCCTGCGGCGACGCTTCAGCCACATTCATCATCAACTGGGCAAACGCCAGCACAAAAAGCGTAATTAATAGACGCATGAGTCGGTTACAGGTATAGGGCCCAATGAACAGCGTGAGCGAATAAATAGCATTAATCTGACCCGGCGGTCAGACCCGAGCAGCAATTCTAATCGAACTTTTTCACAAAAGGTAAGGTCTTTTTCCATTATTAATTCCAGCAGGCAAAAACGCATTGAAAATAAACAATTTCAGTCGGTTATCGCAGCACATTATTACGAATTATTAATTGATTAACCCTGTGCAATGATAAGAAAATGTTATTTACCGGCTATAATCGTTGTCGCCTTACGGCGCTCGTTCAATCGCGGCTGAAAAGTCGTTTCGGCGGCAGGCGAGAATCGCTACAATAAATAGACACGAAGTCATGAATTAAGGAAGGCAAAAATGAGTACTGTTGAAAAAATTCAGCGCCAGATCGCAGAAAACCCGATCCTGCTGTACATGAAGGGTTCGCCAAAACTGCCAAGCTGTGGTTTTTCTGCTCAGGCCGTGCAGGCGCTTTCTGCCTGTGGTGAGCGCTTCGCCTTTGTGGATATTTTACAAAATCCTGACATCCGCGCTGAGCTGCCAAAGTACGCCAACTGGCCAACCTTCCCACAGCTGTGGGTTGACGGCGAGCTGGTCGGCGGCTGCGATATCATTATTGAGATGTTCCAGCGTGGTGAGCTGCAGCCGCTGATTAAAGAGGCGGCTGAAAAGCACAAAGAAGCAGAATAAAAAAAGGGGCGCGATGCCCCTTTTTCCTGTCAGTTTACGCCTGCTCGTCTTGCTCGTCCTGCTCGTCCTGCGATTCTGCGGCAGCCATCGGCAATGGCCAGCCTCCCAGACGTTTCCAGCGATTCACCAACTCACAAAACAGCGCGGCGGTTTGTTCCGTATCGTACAGCGCAGAGTGCGCCTGCGTGCTGTCAAAGTCGATCTGCGCCGCAATACAGGCTTTTGCCAGCACGGTTTGTCCGAGCACCAGCCCGCTCAGCGCCGCAGTATCAAAGGTCACAAAAGGATGAAAGGGGTTACGCTTCATGTTGCAGCGTGCTGACGCCGCCATCACAAAGTTCAGATCAAAGGTCGCATTATGCGCCACCATCACCGCCCGATTGCACTCGTGCTCTTTCATACCCTTACGGATCATTTTAAAGATGGCATGCAGCGCGTCATATTCGCTGACCGCACCACGTAGCGGGTTTGCCGGATCGATGCCATTAAATGCCAGTGCTTCGGGCTGCAGCACCGAGCCTTCAAAAGGCTCAACGTGAAAATGCAGGGTTTCGTCAGCGTGCAGCCAGCCGGCATCGTCCATTTTTAAGGTCACTGCGGCGATTTCCAGCAGGGCGTTAGTTTTCGAATCAAAACCGGCGGTTTCGACATCAATAACCACGGGATAAAACCCCCGGAAGCGCTGTGACAGGGCATTTAGGTGATTCGATTCAGACATCAGGATCTCATTGAAGGGAAAATGCAGCGCGTATTATGGCAAAAAAGTGCGGGGCTTGCAGCAGGAAGGAAGAAGCGGGGCAGCGACGTGCCCCGAAAATAATCAGCTGCCCAGACCGGCGCCAGCGTGTTTGTTCTCAATCAGTTCAATCTTGTAGCCATCGGGATCTTCTACAAAGGCGATAATCGTGCTGCCGCCTTTGACCGGACCCGGCTCGCGCGTCACTTTCGCGCCCGCTTCACGAATGCGATCGCAGGTTGCCACGATGTCATCCACGCCCAGCGCAATGTGGCCGTAAGCGTCACCGAGGTTGTAGCTCTCAACGCCCCAGTTATAGGTCAGCTCCAGCACCGCACCTTCGCTCTCATCGGTGTAACCCACAAAAGCCAGATCGTATTTATATTCGGTGTTTTTGCTTTCACGCAGCAGACGCATGCCGAGAACGCGGGTGTAAAAATCGAGTGAACGCTGCATATCGCCAACGCGAAGCATAGTATGAAGTAAACGCATAAAGTCCTCTTGGTGTCGGGTCATCATCCGATGACGTTAATTCCAGTATAGTGCCGAACAATGCGGCCAGAAAGCTGGCCGCCCTGCACTATAGCGCAGGATAATCGGTATAGCCTTTTGCATCGCCACCGTAAAAGGTTTCCGGCTGCGGCTCATTGAGCGGCGCATTCTGACGCAGACGCTCAACCAAATCAGGATTGGCGATGTAATCGCGGCCAAACGCCACGGCGTCAATCAGGCCCTGAGCAATCAGCGACTCTGCTTTTTCAGCGGTATAGGCACCGGCGCCGATAATCACGCCAGGATAGGCCGCGCGTATCGCTTTACGGAAGGCATCGCTGTAAGGTTTGCCACCGGCCCAGTCAGGCTCGGAAATATGCAGATAGGCAAGATGGCGTTTGGCCAGCTGCTCAATATAGTAAATCGCGGCCTGCTCCTGATCTTCACCGTTGTCGAGGCCGTTAAATGGACCGAGTGGTGAAATACGGATACCGATGCGATCGGCTGCCCAGCCTTCAATCGCGGCATCGACCACTTCCAGCGCGAAACGCGTACGGTTTTCAACGCTGCCGCCATATTCATCGTCACGCTGGTTAGACGCCGGTGACAGGAACTGGTGGATTAAATAGCCGTGGGCAGAATGCAGCTCCAGCAGATCAAAGTCCGCTTCACGGGCATTGACCGCCGCCTGACGGAAATCTGCAACCGCTTGTTGAATCTCGGCCAGGCTCATGGCGCGTGGCGTTGAGGTCTCTTCGCGAATGGTTTTTCCCTGCTCTTCACGCAATGAGGTGCGTGTGTTAGCGGAGATAGCAGAAGGAGCCAGCGGCGCGCGCTGGTGGGGTTGCAGCGACGCATGCGAAATTCGGCCGGTGTGCCACAGTTGAACCGCGCTGTGGCCCTGGGCGTCATGAATGCCCGCGTTAATCGCCTTCCATGCCGAAATCTGCTCTGCCGTATGCAGACCTGGCGCACCGGCGTAACCTTTTGCCTCAAACGAGATTTGTGTGGCTTCGGTAATGATCAGACCGGCGCTGGCGCGTTGACGGTAATATTCGCCCATCAGCGGCGTAGGCACGTCGCCCGGCTCAATGCTGCGCAGACGCGTCAGTGGTGCCATAAAAATGCGGTTAGGTACGGTAATCGCACCCACGGTAAGTGGGGTAAACAGCGTGGATAATGACATTCATTGCTCCCTGGAGTAGACCGGTCGTCTCGACCGATCGGTTTTTTAAAAGGTAGACGGGCTGAGCAGGTGGGTAAAGACCCGTAAGGCATTGCTCATCGGTGCCACGTCGCGGGTAATTTTGCTCTGTAAGCTGGCACCCAGCCACAGCAGGTAGAGCGTTTCAGCACATGCCTGCGGCGAGGATTCCAGTGTTAATCCGTGCTGCGCCACCGCTTGCTCCAGCGTGGCGGCCAGCGTCGCCATAGCGGCCTGCGAACCCTGGGTCAGCGCATCGCGCATGCTTTCTGAGAGATCGCACACCTCAGCGGAAATTTTCACGCTCAGGCAGCCATAAATGTCACCCGACTCGCGAAAGCGCTGCTCAATCTGCTGATAAAACGCCAGAATGCGCTGCTGCGGCGGCGCATCGCCCTGCGCCAGAAAGGCGCTGAACTGCTGATGCGAACGTGCAAAATAGCGTTGCAGCAGCGCCACACCAAAAGCCTCTTTCGACACAAAATGATGGTAAAAAGAGCCTTTCGGCACGCCCGCCTGTTGCAGCAGTTCGTTCAATCCCATACCGGTAAAGCCGCGCTGCAGACAGAGCTGTTCGCCGGTGTCCAGCAGGTGCGTACGGGTATCCTGTCGGGTGGTAGTTTTCATGCTTATTACCTTAATAGACCGGTCGGTCTAATGCAAACCGCTGCGGCACAAACTGTTCACTAACGCATAAATTCAACTGCGCAACTTGCGCCGTAGCGGTAACGGGGCTTCAATAGAAATATGCCCATTCAGCAGGAGATCCGGTGGCCGAGCAACTAGAGTTTTTCCCGGTGCCCAGTCCGTGTCGGGGAATTTGCCAGTCAGACGAGCGCGGCTATTGCCGTGGCTGTTTGCGCAGCCGTGATGAGCGCTTCAACTGGATGAAATTCACTGACGCGCAAAAGCGCGAGGTGTGGCGTTTGTGTCGCCAGCGTTTCCTGCGCCTGCACCGTCAGGGCAAACCGCCTGAAATTCCTGATCCAGAGCAACCCTCGCTGTTTTAGCCCGCTTTGTCCTGCCGGGGAATCCGTTATACTCAGACGGAAATTACCCTCAAGGAGAATGTCCGTGCTGCAACGTCACCCGATCGCCCCGCAGGGGCCAGAATTTTCATCGCTTATCATGGGCTACTGGCGCCTGATGGAATGGCAGATGAATGCGCATCAGCTGCTCGGCTTTATTGAACAACATGTTGATCTCGGTATCAGCACCGTCGATCACGCCGATATCTATGGCGATTATCAGTGCGAAGCGGCCTTTGGCGATGCGCTGAAACGCTCGCCAGCGCTGCGCCAGCGTCTGCAGATCGTCACCAAATGTGGCATCGCCACGCGGGCGAAACCGGAACATCATATCGGCCATTACATTACCGATCGCGATCATATCTGCCGCAGTGCCGAACAGTCATTGCGCCACTTCCACACCGACTATCTGGATTTGCTGCTGATTCATCGCCCCGATCCGTTGATGGATGCGGATGAGGTGGCAGAAGCCTTTATTGCGCTACGTGAAAGTGGCAAAGTGCACCATTTTGGCGTCTCTAATTTCACCCCGGCGCAATTTTCTCTGCTGCAATCACGGCTGCCGTTTTCGCTGGTCACTAATCAGCTGGAAATCTCTCCGCTGCAGCAAGCCTCTTTGCTGGATGGCGCGCTGGATCAATGCCAGCAGCTGCGCCTGCGTCCAATGGCCTGGTCCTGCCTGGGTGGCGGCCAGCTGTTTAATGCGGCGGAATACCAGCCGCTGCGCGATGAGCTGGCGCGGGTACAGCAGGAGATCGGCGCCGACAATCTTGAGCAGGTGGTGTATGCCTGGATCATGCGGTTGCCTGCGCAACCACTGCCGATTATTGGCAGCGGTAAAATCGATCGCGTGCGGGCAGCCGTGCGATCCACTGAACTTTCTCTTTCACGACAGCAGTGGTTCCGCATTCGTAAAGCGGCGCTCGGCTACGACGTGCCTTAAGGTAAAGTCGTGTGAATTAGCGGCGAGAACGGTAATTAGCGTCCAGACTTAGGCAGAATGCGCCATTAATAAGGATGAACGATGAAAAAAAGTGTGATCGCCGCAATGCTGCTGGCCGTGGGCACCGCTCATGCCGCCAGTGAGAAAGTCGAACTGCACAGCGTTACCGCCAAAGGTGTCGGTGAAGCCATCGGCAGCGTCACCATTGAAGAGACCGACTGGGGCTTGCAGTTTACGCCCAGCCTGAGCGGGTTGACGCCGGGCATTCATGGCTTCCATGTTCATGCCAAAGGCAGCTGTGAACCGGCCACGACCGACGGTAAAGTGGTGGCAGCCGGCGCTGCAGGGGGCCATTTGGATCCCACCAACAGCGGCAAGCATCTGGGACCCTATCATGACGGTCATCTGGGCGATCTGCCCGCTATCTTTGTCACCGACGATGGCAAAGCGACCTATCCAGTGCTGGCACCGCGCATCAAAAAACTGGCGGATATTTCCGGTAAAGCGTTGATGGTGCACGTTGGCGGCGATAACCATGCCGATCATCCGAAGCCGCTGGGCGGCGGGGGTGAACGCTTCGCCTGTGGCGTCATTAAGTAAAACAGAGGGCTGCCGCGTGCAGCCCTTAATCTTTCATAACCCTTTGCCGCTGTTAAAAACATCCTCACTGACGCTATGATAAACGCGCTATGTTTTTGAAAGGAATAAGGGATGAAAAAAACGATGTGCTGGCTGGCAACGGTGCTGCTGCTGGCAGGATGTGAAGGCAAGAGCGATACCCAGCTGGTGATTGATGCCGGCAAACAGCTGCAATACACCATCGACTCCAATCCCGCACGTAATAAATGTGAGGCGATTGCCAAAGGACGCGAGCGGCTCACCTCAGGTGTGATCAAATCATTGCAGGCACAGGGCTGCGATGCCGTGCTGCGCAGCGGGACGGAAACCAACTTTACCGATGCCACTGTGTTTCGCCACAGCATGGTAATGGTCTGTGGTGCCATTATTGGGCGCGGCTTTACCGGCAAAACGCTGCACCGCCAGTTTATCTATTCACCTGAAGAGGATGAACTGGTGCTGGAACCCACCTCGCAGGATGACAAAACCCGCTTTGAAGGAAAAAAAACGCTACAGCAGCTGCAGGACGATTTTCAGCGCCAGCACGATCTCTATTGTAAGTAACAAAGGCTCACCGCTGTGTTGCGCCTCATCTGGCGGCGGGCAGGTTCAGCTCGCGGCATCCCGTAAAAAAGATCGCTTAAAATTTAATATCGCGGGGAATTAACCGGTTTGTGAAGCAACATACAGGCTGTCATTCAGGTTGAGAGGAGAATAGCGCCAACCGGCGCCAGCGAATTCTCAACCAGCCAATTTGTAATTTGGCCGACAAACTCGCAGAATAGACGCGAATCGGGCTTGATTGCTAGCAAGCTAATTATAAGGAGATGAAATTGGATACGCCATTAGGAACGGATTTGGCACGCCTGGTGCGCATCTGGCGTGCACTGATCGATCAGCGTCTGAAGCCGCTGGAGCTGACGCAAACGCATTGGGTGACGCTACACAATATCCATCAGCTGCCGCCAGAACAGTCGCAAATTCAGCTGGCAAAAGCGATCGGTATCGAGCAGCCTTCGCTGGTACGTACGCTGGATCAGCTGGAAGAGAAGGGCTTGATTACTCGCTGCACCTGCGCCAACGATCGGCGCGCCAAGCGCATCAAACTGACGAAAGAGGCGGAGCCAATTATCAGCGAAGTGGAAAGCGTTATCGACGCCACGCGCGACGACATTCTCTCCGGAATCTCCACGCAGGAGATCACCCAGCTCATCACGTTGATTGCCAAACTGGAAAAAAATATTCTGGATTTGCAGCACAAAGGTGAGTAACAAAAAAACCGACGCACAGGCGTCGGTTTTTTTATTATCAACGTGGAGAAACGGTAACTTCGCGTCCGTTTGAGGCTAACAGCACGCGCTGACCTACGCTGTAGCGGCTGGCCGCCTGCTTCTGAACCACCAGCACGGTATTGCCGTCATCCTTACGAATTTCCAGCTCAACACCGTCTGCTTTGTTCATTGCGCCCTGCACGCCCTGACCGGCTACGCCACCCAGAACCGCGCCACCTGCAGTCGCCAGGCTACGTCCTGCGCCACCACCCACGGTGTTGCCCAGGAAACCACCCAGCACCGCACCGCCAATGGCACCAATCACATTGCTTTCATCGCCACCCTGGATTTTAACCGGACGAACTGACACCAGCGTACCGTAGGTGACATTTTGTACCTGTTTCGCCTCGTTAGCGCTGTACACATCGCCCGAAAGCGTATCGGTGTTAGAACAGCCTGCCAGAGTCATGCCGGCAAGCGCCACGGCAACTAAACGCTTAATCATCTGAAGCTCCTTATTTTACTTAATGCTACGCCGCAATTAAGCCACGGATTCGTTATTACTATGGCACAAGTTTGGCAACTGGCCTGGACAACGCATGAAAAAGAAACAGGCCGTAGCATAGACCCGCATCCCTTAACAAAAATTCAATCGCGGCAAAGAAAAAAACGTTTCGTCATAAAAAGGGTGATGGATTCCGAAAAACAGCAATTAATCATAGAATTACCCGGCCTGTTTTGCCAGGCTGGCAGTCAGACTTCTCTTTCCTGCGGGAATAAGGCACACAGATGAAATCAGGACGATATATCGGCGTTATGTCCGGCACCAGCCTCGACGGAGTGGATGTGGTACTGGCGGCTATTGATGAACAGCTGGTGGCGCAGCAGGCCAGCTACTGCCACCCGATGCCGCGCGTGCTGCGCCAGCAGATCCTCGATCTCAGTCAGGGACAAACACTGACGCTGTCACAGCTCGGTCAGCTCGATACCCGGCTGGGGCTGCTGTTCGCCGAGGCGGTGAATGTGCTGTTGCAGCGTGAAGGGCTGGAAGCGGGCGACGTGACCGCCATCGGTTGTCACGGCCAAACCGTCTGGCACGAGCCGCTGGGCGATGCGCCAAACACTCTGCAAATTGGCGATAATAACCAGATCGTGGCGGCCACCAATATCACCGTGGTGGGCGATTTCCGCCGTCGCGACATGGCGCTGGGCGGCCAGGGCGCGCCGCTGGTGCCCGCTTTTCATCAGGCACTGCTGATGGATGCTAACGAAAGGCGCATGGTGCTCAATATTGGCGGCATCGCTAATCTGTCGCTGCTGATTCCCGGCAAACCGGTGCGCGGCTTCGATACCGGGCCGGGCAATATGCTGCTGGATGCGTGGATTTGGCGTCAGCAGCAGCAGCCGTTCGATAAAAACGGTGAGTTTGCCGCTGCGGGTCAAACAGTTTTGCCGCTGCTGCAGCAGATGCTCAGTGACCCGTGGTTTGCCTTACCGGCGCCGAAAAGCACCGGGCGGGAATATTTCAATTACGGCTGGATTGAGAAACAGCTGACGGCCTTTCCGGCACTGTCACCGGCCGATGTGCAGGCGACGCTGGTTGAGCTTACCGCCTTGACCATCGCGCAGCAGGTGCTGCTGAACGGTGGCTGCGATCGCCTGCTGGTGTGCGGCGGCGGCAGCCGTAATCCGCAGCTGATGATGCGCCTGGCTGCCCACCTGCCCGGCATTGAAGTCGCCGGCACCGACAGCGCAGGCATCAGCGGTGATGACATGGAAGCCCTCGCCTTTGCCTGGCTGGCGTTTCGTACGCTGTCGGGCGAACCGGGCAATCTGCCGTCGGTCACCGGCGCCCGGCACGAAAGCGTGCTCGGCGCTATCTTTCCCGCCAATCCTTTACCGCATTATCGGAGATAAGCATGAAGAAGATCCTTCCTTTGGCGTTGCTGCTCAGCGGCTGTAGCCTGATGCCACCTAAGCCCGCACCGGTGCAGACGTTGCACTATACCTGCGGCACCATGCCGTTGACCGTGACGCTGGATAACGATAAGCAGCAGGTCAGCTTTATTATGGATGGCAAGCCGTTGACCCTGACGCAAACCATTGCCGCATCGGGCACACGCTACAGCGACGATAACTATGTCTTCTGGTCGAAAGGTGACGGTGCCTTTATTGAGCGTAATAAAAAGGTCGTGGTTAATGATTGCCTGCTGCAGCCACCGCCACAGCGCTAGCGCATTGCAGGAATGTGCGCCGCGGCGCACAATGAAAATTCCTTCTGGTTTTCGGTGAAAATGATAATGGAAACGAATGCCTTACAGCAGATTGCCCATCTGCGCCGCGAATACACCCGCGGCGGATTGCGTCGCAACGATTTGCCAGCCGATCCGCTGGCGCTGTTTGAACACTGGCTGCGTCAGGCCTGCGATGCGCAGCTGCCCGATCCCACCGCCATGAGCGTGGCGACAGTGGATGCGCAGGGCCAGCCTTATCAGCGCATCGTGCTGCTGAAGCACTTTGATGCGCAGGGCATGATTTTTTACACCAACCTGGGTAGTCGGAAGGCGCAGCAGCTGCAGCACAATCCACGCATCAGCCTGCTGTTTCCGTGGCACATGCTTGAGCGTCAGGTCATGGTTACCGGCGAGGTTGAGCAGCTGTCGGTGCTGGAGGTGATGAAGTACTTCCACAGCCGTCCGCGCGACAGTCAGATCGGCGCCTGGGTATCGAAGCAGTCGAGCCGTATTTCTGCGCGCGGCGTGCTGGAGAGCAAGTTTCTCGAGCTGAAGCAGAAGTTCCAGCAGGGCGAGATTCCGCTGCCCAGCTTCTGGGGCGGTTACCGGGTTAAATTCAACAGCATGGAGTTCTGGCAGGGCGGCGAGCATCGTCTGCATGACCGTTTCTTCTACCAGCGCGAGGGCGATGGCTGGAAAATCGACCGCCTGGCACCCTGATCCCCCCTTTTTTAGCGGTTAAGCGCTGGAAGAGTTGTCGCCAGCGCTTTATGCTATACGCCGTATTTTTTCTCCGCGACTAAGCGGAAAGCCGTGTACCGGTCCAGGTGCAGTCGTTTCAAATGGAGTCTTTAATGACCAGCAGTAACCTGATTACACAATTGCAGGAGCGTGGGCTGATCGCCCAGGTAACGGATGAGGCAGCGTTAGCAGAGCGACTGGCGCAAGGGCCAATTGCACTCTATTGCGGCTTCGATCCGACCGCCGACAGCTTGCATTTGGGCCATCTGGTTCCCTTGCTCTGCCTGAAACGCTTCCAGGACGCCGGTCACAAGCCGGTGGCGCTGGTAGGCGGCGCAACCGGATTGATTGGCGATCCGAGCTTCAAGGCCGCAGAGCGCAAGCTCAACACCGCTGATACGGTTAATGAGTGGGTCGAGAAGATCCGTCAGCAGGTTGCGCCTTTCCTGAGCTTTGACTGCGGCAGCAACAGCGCCATCGCCGCCAACAACTATGACTGGTTCGGCAGCATGAACGTGCTGACCTTTCTGCGCGACATCGGTAAACATTTCTCGGTTAACCAGATGATCAACAAAGAGGCGGTGAAACAGCGCCTGAACCGCGACGATCAGGGTATCTCCTTTACCGAGTTCTCCTACAACCTGCTGCAGGGCTACGATTTTGCCTGCCTGAATGAGCAGCATAACGTGGTGCTGCAAATTGGCGGCTCCGATCAGTGGGGCAACATCACCTCCGGGATCGATCTGACCCGTCGTCTGCACCAGAATCAGGTGTTTGGCCTGACGGTGCCGTTGATCACCAAATCAGACGGCACCAAGTTTGGTAAAACCGAAGGCGGCGCCATCTGGCTCGACGCGAAGAAAACCAGCCCGTACAAGTTCTATCAGTTCTGGATCAATACCGCTGACGCCGACGTTTATCGCTTCCTGAAGTTCTTCACCTTTCTCTCACTGGAAGAGATTACTGCACTGGAAGAAGAGGATAAAAACAGCGGTAAAGCGCCGCGCGCGCAGTATGTGCTGGCCGAACAGGTCACGCGGCTGGTGCATGGCGATGCGGGCCTGCAGGCGGCACAGCGCATCACCGCCAGCCTCTTCTCTGGCGCGCTGAGCGAGATGACCGAAGCGGACTTTGAACAGCTGGCGCAGGATGGCATGCCCACCATCATGCTAACCGATGAAGACGATCTGCAACAGGCGCTGGTCAAAGCGGAGCTGGTACCGTCACGCGGCCAGGCGCGCACCATGATCGGTTCCAATGCGGTGAATCTCAACGGCGAAAAGCAGGGTGATGCCGAATATCGCTTCACCGAGGCGGACAAGCTGTTTGGTCGCTTTACGCTGCTGCGCCGCGGCAAAAAACATTATTGCCTGGCGTGCTGGAAATAAACTTCTTCAGGGCCGGTTTCCGGCCCTTTTTATGGCAAGAGCAGGTTGAGCAATGAAAAATATCCTCGCAATTCAGTCGCACGTGGTGTTCGGCCACGCCGGGAACAGCGCCGCCGAATTTCCGATGCGCCGCATGGGCGCAAACGTGTGGCCGCTGAATACGGTGCAGTTTTCCAACCATACGCAATATGGTCACTGGACCGGCACCGTAATGCCCGCGACCCATCTCAGCGATATCGTTAAAGGCATTGCGGATATCGATCGCCTGAAAACCTGTGATGCGGTGTTGAGTGGCTATCTGGGATCGGCTGAGCAGGGCGAGCAGATCCTCGCCATCGTGCGCGACGTAAAAGCGGCGAATCCCAACGCCTGGTATTTTTGCGATCCGGTGATGGGTCATCCTGAGAAAGGCTGCATCGTGGCGCCTGGCGTGGCGGAGTTTCATTGCAAACTGGCGCTGCCGGCCAGCGATATCATCGCGCCAAACCTGCTGGAGCTGGAGATGCTCAGCGGCAAAACGGTGAAAGATATCGACGAAGCGGTCGCCGCATCGCGCGAACTGATTGCTCTGGGCCCGCGCATTGTGCTGGTCAAACATCTGGCACGTGCCGGACGTCGCAGCGATCGTTTTGAAATGCTGCTGGTTACCGCCGATGAAGCCTGGCACATCAGCCGTCCGCTTATCGACTTCGGCGTACGTCAGCCGGTGGGGGTCGGCGATCTCACCAGCGGTCTGCTGTTGGTGAACCTGCTGCACGGCAAATCGCTACAGGATGCGCTGGAGCACATCACCGCCGCGGTCTATGAAGTGATGCTGAAAACCCACGCGATGGGCGAATATGAACTGCAGCTGGTGGCGGCACAGGATGCCATCGCCCAGCCGCAGCAACATTTCGCCGCCGAAAAGCTCTGATTTACTGCGGGCGGCGTTCGTCGCCCGTCAATGGTTCAATTCCCTCAGCCTGTAACACCGCCTGCACCGTCGGGCGCGCCTCTACGCGTGCTGCCCACGCCTGCAGGGCATCGGTCTCCTCACGGGCAATTTTCAGGGCGGTGGCCCAGCGCCAGATGGGATAGAGATAGCAGTCAGCCAGCGTAAAGCGGCTGCCCTGCAGCCAGGGCTTATCGCCAAGCTGGTTGCTGATATCAATAAAGCGCTGGTTTAGCTGTAGCTTCAACAGCGATTTATAGGCGTCAGCCGCCTCTTTGCGAAACAGCGGGGCAAAACGCTTGTGGATTTCGCTGCTCAGATAGCTGAGCCACTCCAGCGTCTGGTAACGGGTCAGGCTACCCGCTTCCGCCAGCAGCTGACGGTCGGGCTTCAGATCGGCCAGATATTGCGTAATTGCCGCCACTTCGGTAAGCAGCGTGCCGTCGTCAAACATCAGCGCCGGCACCTGGCCGCGTGGGTTGATCTCCAGCCAGGGTTCGCCGCGTTCGGTTACGCCCGCCGCGGTATCAACCCGTACCAGGGTAAAATCAAAATCGCATTCACGCATCACGATGTGCGGCGCCACAGAACAGGCACCGGGCTTGTAGAACAGCTTCATTTTACACTCCTTGCAGCATGGGTCGGGCGACCACCAGCGGCATCCCGACATCGACTATGGCAAAAAGTGTAGTTGCGGTTGGTTGTTCTGACCGCAATAAATGCCAGGGCAGCGGGCAAAAAAAATGCCAGTCATCAGACTGGCATTCATGGCGCGCAACAAAGGGCGATTATTTGGTCGCGGTCTGCGGCGCATCCTCGCGGGTCATACGGTTCAACAGCGGCGCGGTCAACAGCATCAGCGCGGCCATTACGCCGGTTACGATACCGATCTGCTGGAACACTTCGCTGTAAACCTGCAGCGACTGCACCGGCTCGTTAACGTTTTCCGGTACCGCCATCAGGTTCGCCACTTTACCGGCAATCATCGCTGCGCCAGCGGTGGTCAGGAACCATGAGCCCATAATAAAGCCCATCAGGCGCTGCGGCACCAGCTGCGCCACCATTGCCAGGCCAAGGCCGGAGATCATCAGCTCGCCGATACTCTGCAGGCCGTAACTCAGCACCAGCCAGCCAGAGGAGACAATGCCCATTGCGTTGGCCGTTTTGGCACCCAGCGGCAGCACCAGGAAGGCGGCGGAGCAGAGCAGCATACCGATAGCAAACTTGTGCGGCATCGGCAGGCGATCGCCCAGCTTGTTGTAGACCGCCGCCAGCAGCGGGCTGGCAACCATAATCCAGAACGGGTTGAGCGCCTGAAACTGCTCCGGTACAAAGGTGATGCCGAGAATGCTGTGCTCAACGTTACGAATCGCAAAAAAGTTCAGCGACGTCGGCATCTGCATATAGAGCACGAAGAACACGATCGCTTCCAGCATCAGCAGGAAGGCCACAATCATCTTGCGACGCGCCGCGCCCTGCAGACCGAACGTTTCTTTGGCGAACACCAGCACGATGCCGATAGCGATCACCGCCAGCGTCAGGCGGGCAATATCCTGATGGTGCAGCAGCCAGGTGGCAATCACCACCAGCGCCACGATACCGACCAGCGTAATCAGCAGTTTCTTCACGTTAAGCGGCTTAAAGTCGGGCTTTGAACCGTGATTTTTGACCACTTTGCGGCACAGCAAAAAGTTGATTAGGGTAATCACCAGGCCAACGACCGACAGCGAGAACGCTACGCTCCAGCCGTAACGGTCAGCCAGCCAGGGCGTCAGCATCATCGAAAACAGCGAACCGATGTTGATCGACATGTAAAACATGGTGAAGGCGCCATCAATGCGCGGGTCATCTTTTTCATAGCAGGTCGACAACAGTGAAGAGGGGTTAGCTTTGAACAAGCCGCTACCCACCGCGATGGTTGCCATACCGAAGTAGACCATATTGGTGTCATGGCCAGACCAGGCGATCAGCGAGTAGCCCAGCGCCAGTACAATAATGCCCATTACCATAACGCGCTTGGTGCCGAGCACCTTATCGCCCAGCCAGCCGCCAATCGCGACCATGCCGTAAACCATGGCGCTGAACGACGAGAACAGCGTAATGGAGTCGCCTTCGGACATGCCCAGCTGTTTCACCAGATAGACGGCCATAATGGCCTGCAGGCCGTAATAGCCAAAACGTTCCCAGAGCTCGATCGTAAAGATCAGATAAAACGCTTTTGGCTGTTTGAACGCATTGAGGCTTACCGCCTCGTGATCGTGTTTGTTTGCAGTGGACACATCTACCTCTTTTGCTGATCCCGCCTGGAAGCAGGAAATAAGCCAGCGTCATGATGAACCGTCATGCGCTGCATTATTATTGGAAAAACGGCGGTTAATTTCGCTTATTGCGCCGCATCGCGCAAGTTTTTTCCCGAACCTGTTATTTGTCTCATTCACAGCGTTAACGTTTTGTGTTGTCGATATTGCACGGTGTTAAATGCTGCAGCACGTATCATTGGTGGTTTTTTAAGCTTGCGTTAGCGCGGCAATCGGTTGCGCTGCGGGAACGGGCTGGAAAAATCGCCAATCTGCGCGCCGTCGGGCTTTTATCCCTGTCTTTCATCAATCAGCGACACAAAAAAAACGCACCTTTAGCGGGTGCGTTTTTTTGTCTCATCGGCAGGAAGTTAAATCTCGGTTTTGTCAGCGTATTCGCACAGATCTTCGATAAGGCAGGCGCCACAACGCGGTTTTCGTGCCACACAGGTATAGCGGCCGTGCAAAATAAACCAGTGATGGCAATCGACTTTAAAAGCGGCTGGCACCACTTTCAGCAGCTTTTCTTCCACCAGATCGACGTTTTTACCCGGGGCAAAACGGGTACGGTTGCAGACGCGAAAAATGTGCGTATCCACGGCGATGGTTGGCCAGCCAAATGCGGTATTCAGCACGACATTGGCGGTTTTACGCCCAACGCCAGGCAACGCCTCCAGTGCGGCGCGATCTTCCGGCACTACGCTGTTGTGGCGTTCAATCAGCAGGCGGCAGGTCTTGATTACGTTTTCCGCTTTGCTGTTAAACAGGCCAATGGTTTTGATATAGCTTTTCACGCCGTCCACGCCCAGTGCCAGCATCGCTTCCGGCGTATTCGCCACCGGGTAGAGCTTTGCCGTCGCCTTATTGACGCTGACGTCGGTGGCCTGCGCTGACAGTAGTACTGCAATCAGGAGTTCAAAAGGCGAGTTGAACACCAGTTCGGTGGTGGGATGCGGATTGTTGTCCCGCAGCCGGGTCAGAATTTCAATACGTTTTTCTTTGTTCACACCGCTTTACCTGGCTCACCCAGCGATAACGCCTGCTGTTCCGCGGCCCGCAGTGCACGCGCTTTCATTTTCTGATCAATGAGGTATTTTGCCGCCAGCATCATGCCGAGACCGATAAACGCGCCCGGCGGCAGCATCGCCAGCAGCATTGGGGAATCAAAATGGACCACTTCGATGCGCAACGCTTTTGCCCACGGGCCGAGCAGCAGATCGGCGCCGTTGAACAGCGTGCCGTTACCGATAATTTCGCGCAGCGAACCGAGCACGGTCATGGCGCAGGTCGCACCCATGCCGATAGCAAACCCATCCAGCGCCGCCAGCGGTACACTGGTTTTTGACGCCACCGCTTCCGCGCGGCCCACCACGATGCAGTTGGTAACGATCAACGGAATAAAGATGCCCAGCGACTGATAAAGGCCATAAGCGTAAGCGTTAATCAGCATCTGCACGCAGCTCACCACCGAAGCAATGATCATCACATAGATCGGAATACGAATTTCAGACGGCACCCAGCGGCGAGTCAGGGAGATACCGCTGTTGGTGCAGACCAGCACCAGCGTGGTCGCCAGGCCAAGGCCCAGCGCGTTGGTGGCAGTTGAGGTGACGGCCAGCAGCGGACAAAGGCCCAGCAGCTGCACCAGCGCCGAGTTGTTTTTCCACAATCCGCCGACCAGCAGATTTTTAGCTTCACTCATTGGACTCTCCACATTCGGGTAACGACGCTAGACGCGGCGGCAGTGAGGCGATAAACAGCGTAGTACGTTTTGTGGCATTCACCACCGCTCGCGGGGTAATGGTCGCGCCGGTGAACTGATCAAAATCACCGCCATCTTTTTTCACGGCAAAATGGCCATCGGCCGCGCCGTGCACCACTTTACCGGCAAAGCTGTTGATCCAGTCAGAGATACGCAAATCGATTTTGTCCCCGAGGCCCGGCGTTTCATGGTGTTCAACCACGCGTACGCCCAGCACCGTGCCGCTGAAATCCGCGCCGACGATCATTTGAATGTTGCCAGAATAGCCATCCGGTGCGGTGGTCTCAAGCGCCACGGCAACCGGCTTGTCATCCTTACGTGCCAGATAGAGCTGATGAGGCGCATTGTTGCCCAACGCGGGGTCGGTGACAACGTAACATTCCTGCTGAATGTTGTTGTTATAGAGCGTTGGCGGCACTACCTGATCGAGCAAAATTTTCTGCTGCACCGCGGTTTGATGTGCGATCACCGGTTTAGTCACGTAATTCACTACCGCGGTCAGGCCGGTGGTAACTGCGGCAAACACCGCCAGCGTCACACCGTTTTTACGTATGGAATCCAGCATGCTCACTCCTTGCGATGCCCGTAAACGCGCGGCTGGGTATAGTAATCAATCAGCGGCACGCAGATATTGGCCAGCAACACCGCAAACGCCACGCCATCTGGGTAGCCGCCGTAACTGCGGATCAACCACACCAGTAGCCCAATCAGCGCACCATACAGCAAACGGCCTTTATTGGTGGTGGACGCGGTCACCGGATCGGTGGCGATGAAAAAGGCCCCCAGCATGGTGGCACCGGAAAACAGGTGGATCAGCGGCGAAACCAGCGAGCCCGGCGCAATCAACCAGCCAAGGGTGGCGCAGACCGCCAGCGAGGCCAGCATACTCAGTGGGATGTGCCAGCGGATGGTGTTGTTAGCCAGCAGGAACAGACCGCCCAGCAGAAAACCGATATTGATCCACTGCCAGCCCAGCCCGGCAATGACGCCGTGAAAAATCGGCAATGCCAGCAGCTGATCGGCGCTGTGACCGGCGCGCAGGCCAGTTTTAAAACTGTCCAGCGGCGTCGCCTGACTGACGCCATCAACGCCCATCTGCAACTGCTGCATGGTTTCGCCCGCCAGCGTGTGATGGGTGAAAATCATGCTCAGGGAGTCCAGCAGTCCGGGCTTAATCACCTGCAAGGATTCCGGCGGCAGCCAGCTGGTCATCTGCACCGGGAAGGAGATCAGCAGCACCACGTAGCCAATCATCGCCGGGTTAAACGGGTTTTGCCCCAGCCCGCCATACAGCTGTTTGGCAATCACGATGGCGAACACGGTGCCAATAACAATCAGCCACCACGGCGCCAGCGGCGGCAGGCTGACGCCAAGCAGCAGGGCGGTAAGCAGCGCTGAATTATCGGCCAGATTCAGCGCGACGGGCTGCTTGCGCAGTTTCAGGATCGCCGCTTCGGTACTCCAGGCGGTAATGGCCGCCAGCAGCACCTGTAGCAGGTTACCTGGACCGAAAAAATAATACTGGGCGGCCATGCCCGGAATGGCGGCCAGCAGTACCAGCATCATGATTGAGCTGGTGCTGCGGCGATTGTGCGTATAAGGAGAGCTTGCTATGCGGAACGCCATTTAATCCTCAGTTCGATTATGCTGCTGGGCTTTTTTTGCTTTTGCCCGGGCAATCGCTGCCGCAATGGCAGCCTTACGCGGATCCAGCGTTTCTTCTTCATTGTTATCCGCGGCGGCCTGTGCCGCTTTCTTCGCCTTAGCGCGGGCAATCGCCGCGTCGATGGCGGCCCTGCGCGGATCGGCAGCTGGCGCGGCTTCAGGCGCATCGGCCTGTGCTTCATTCACTACATCAGCTGCTTGCTGTGGTTCGGCTTCAGATGCAGCGGCCTGTGCCGCTTTCTTCGCTTTGGCGCGGGCGATCGCTGCATCGATGGCGGCCCTGCGCGGATCGGCAGCTGGCGCGGCTTCAGGCGCATCGGCCTGTGCTTCATTCACTACATCAGCTGCCTGCTGCGGTGCTGCGTCAGATGCAGCGGCCTGCGCCGCTTTCTTCGCTTTGGCGCGGGCGATCGCCGCTTCTACCGCAGCCTTACGTGGATCGACGGCTGGCGCATCGGCCTGCGGATTTTTTGCGACGTCCGTTGCCTGCTGCGCTGCTGCGTCAGATGCAGCAGCCTGCGCCGCTTTCTTCGCTTTGGCGCGGGCGATCGCTGCTTCTACTGCGGCCTTACGTGGATCGACGGCTGGCGCATCGGCCTGCGAATTTTCTGCGACGTCCGTTGCCTGCTGTGGTGCTGCTTCAGATGCAGCAGCCTGCGCCGCTTTCTTCGCTTTGGCGCGGGCGATCGCCGCTTCTACCGCAGCCTTGCGAGGATCGACGGCTGGCGCATCGGCCTGCGGATTTTCTGCGACGTCCGTTGCCTGCTGCGGTGCTGCGTCAGATGCAGCAGCCTGCGCCGCTTTCCTCGCTTTAGCACGGGCGATCGCTGCTTCTACCGCGGCCTTACGTGGATCGGCAGATTGTTCGGCATCAGCAGAAGCCGCATCAGGCACCGCGTCGCCATCCTGTGCCGTTTTTTTGGCTTTAGCACGAGCAATCGCTGCTTCGACCGCCGCTTTACGCGGATCGACGCCAACTTTTTCAACTCTGGCTGCGCGGGCGGGAGGCGAAGCGTGATTATTCGCCGATTCGCTGGCTACTGCGGCAGAAGCCTGTTTCGCTTTGGCACGGGCAATGGCCGCTTCGACGGCGGCTTTGCGCGGATCAACCGCCTGACGGGTCACCGGCTCGGTTTCCATCTGCTGCTCAGCCTGTTCAACCAGCGCCTGAGCGTGACGTGCATTCTGTTCGGCCAGCGCCGCCGCATTCAGCGCATCGGTTTCATCAGCCGCGCGGTTTTTGTCATAGACGCGTTCGCGTGCGGCATCAATTTGCGTCTGCTGACTGGCGCTCACCTTGCGCTTCGCCTGTTCATGACGCGCTTCACGCGCCAGCTTCTCGCGTTCAAGACGAGTTTGCCGCGCTTCGAAACGCGCTTTCGCCTCGGCGGTGCGCTGTGCTTCCAGATCGATGGCACGCAGCTCGGCTTTTTCCTGACGATAATATTGCACCAGCGGAATGTTGCTCGGGCAGACATAGGCGCAGGCACCGCATTCAATGCAGTCATCAATATGGTGCGCGCGGGCTTTGTCATGGTCGCCGCCCTGGCTGTACCAGAAGAGCTGCTGCGGCAACAGGTTGGCCGGGCAGGCATCGGCGCAGGCGCTACAGCGAATACAGGATTGCTCTTCCAGCTCTTCGCCCATTTCAGTGGCAGAAGGCGCCAGAATGCAGTTGCTGATTTTGACAATCGGCACATCCAGCGCGGGCAGGGTAAAGCCCATCAGCGGACCGCCCATGATCACCATCTGGTTTTTGCCCGGTTTGAATCCCACTTCGCGCAGCAGATGGCTGACTGGCGTGCCGAGGCGGCCCCAGACGTTAGCCGGGCGGGCGATCGCTTCGCCGGTCAGGGTAACCACGCGCTCGGTGATCGGTTCGCCGTCGATAATGGCGCGCTTAACCGCCCAGGCGGTGCCGACGTTTTGCATCAGCACGCCGATATCGGTGGAGCGTCCGCCGTGCGGCACCTCTTTACCGGTGAGAATTTTGGTCAGCTGTTTGGCGCCGCCGGACGGATATTTGGTGGGCACCACGCGAATCGCCAGATCGCTCTCTTTACCCAGCGCCTGGCGCAGCGCAGCAATTGCCTGCGGCTTGTTGTCTTCGATGCCAATCAGCACGCGTTCCGCCTGCAGCACCCAGCCGAGAATCCGGCAGCCTTCCAGCACTTCAGCCGCGTAATCCTGCATCAGCCGGTCATCGGCGGTGATATAGGGTTCGCATTCGGCCGCATTGATTATCAGCGTATTGATGCCGCGCAGGCCGCCTTTCAGCTTGGTTGCCGTAGGAAAACCCGCGCCACCCAGACCGGCGACACCCGCCTGATGAATACGCGTAACCACCTCTTCGCGGGAGAGCTGACGATAATCACCGATCGTCTCGCGCGCAATCCAGCGATCGTCACCATCCGGCGTGATAAACACGCAGGTTTCAGTTAAGCCAGAAGGGTGCGCGGTCATGTGTGGCGCGATGGCAGTCACGGTGCCGGATGTTGGCGCGTGTACCGGCAGCATGCGGCCATGACCAAAGGTCAGCGGCTGGCCGCGCAGCACGTGGTCACCGGGCTGCACGCAGAGCTCGCCTTCATGACCAATATGCTGTTTCAGCGGGATAATATAGCGATCGGCCAGCGGCAGCTGACGCAGCGGCGTGCCGTTAGACTGGGTTTTCATCTCCGGTGGATGAATGCCGCCGTCGAAATCCCAGATTTTGTCTTTACGGAACAGCGATAACAGATTAAGCATGGCTATCCGCGGGAATGACCCGCACAGGAATCGAATTAAGGTCCCACTTCCAGTTGGCGGTGGTGGTGGCAACCGGGCGCATCTCTATGCAGTCGGTCGGGCACGGCGCTACGCAGAGATCGCAGCCGGTGCAGACGTCGCTAAGCACGGTGTGCATGGCGCGCGTGGCACCGACGATGGCGTCAACCGGGCAGGCCTGAATGCATTTGGTGCAGCCAATGCAGTTCTCTTCGTCAATCCAGGCCACGGTACGCACCGGCGCTTTTGCGCTGGCATCGCCGTCAATCGGCTGTGGCTCGACGTTCAACAGCTCGGCCAGCTTGAGCATGGTTTGCTCGCCGCCGGGTGCACATTTATTGATCGCTTCGCCGTTGTTGCCCACCGCGTCGGCGTAAGGGCGACAGCCAGGATAACCGCACTGGCCGCACTGGCTTTGCGGCAGCACCGCGTCAATCTGCTCAACGATCGGATCTTCTTCGACCTTGAAGCGACGTGACGCGTAGCCAAGCAGGCCGCCAAAAATCAGGCTCAGCGCACTGATTGAAATGATTGCTATCCAGATTGCCGACATCAGAATTTCACCAAACCTGCGAAGCCCATAAAGGCCAGCGCCATCAGCCCGGCGGTAATCAGGGCGATAGAGGAACCTTTAAAGGGAGCTGGCACGTTGGCCAGCACCAGACGCTCGCGCATACCGGCAAACAGCACCATCACCAGAGAGAAGCCCAGTGAGGCGCTGAAACCATACAACGCGGCCTGCAGAAACGAGTGGTTGTAATTCACGCTCAGTAGCGGCACCGCCAGCACGGCGCAGTTGGTGGTGATCAGCGGCAGAAAAATGCCCAGCAGGCGATAGAGCGCCGGGCTGGTTTTACGCACCACCATTTCTGTGAACTGCACTACCACGGCAATCACCAGGATATAGGCCAGAGTGCGCAGATAGATTAAATCGAGCGGAATCAACAACAGGTGATTCACCAGCCACGAACAGATCGAGGCCAGTGTGATAACAAATGTGGTGGCGAGACCCATGCCAATGGCCGTCTCCAGTTTTTTGGAAACGCCCATAAACGGACAAAGGCCTAGAAACTTCACTAACACGAAGTTATTCACCAGCACCGTGCCGATAAAAAGCAGTAAGTATTCGGTCATTTTTTCGCCCGGGAGTCGGAAAGCGGCCTATTATCAGGCAACAGAAATGTGATCACAACCATAGTTCAGTGGGAAAAAGAGGCGATCGCACTCACGATTAAATTTCCACGCAAAACAGCGCCATTACGGCGCGGTGAAGGTGTTTTTTACCCGTTGTGAGCGCTTGAAATAGGGCACCAGCACGGCGGCGGCCAGCAGAGAAATCAGCAATGTCCGTACCGCCGCACCATCCGCTACCGGCGAAAAGGCAAAGGTCTTCAGCGCCAGCAGCACGGTCAGCAGCAGCCAGATAATGTAATGGCGCGGCAACCGGCGCGATCGCTGACAAAAAATCCACGTTACCCACGCGCTGTACACCCACACGATGGCCGATGTTGCCAGCGACAGCGCCCATTGCAGCGTGAACTGATGGCTGCTGAACAGGGTGTGACGGACTTCCGCCGTGCTGATCACACTCAGATACATCGCCATCACCAGCGCACTGGTAAGCAGCGTCATGATCAGCCAGGCGAGCGGCAGCAATAGCCAGCCGCCGATGCGTGGCTGAGCAGCAGTTACGGTCATAAAACGGCTCCTGAAACAAGCAGATGCGTTCCGGTGCAACCGCGCAGCGGAAGGCGCACAGCGATAAAACGAGATGGCACGATTATATCACGTAACGCCAGACAGATTTGGGTACGCAGCCTAAATCGAACAGCCGCCCGCCCGACACCAGCTCGGCGCGCCGGTGGTCGGCAGCGCGATACATGTTGATGATGTCCTGGTCGTCGGTGAGGGAATAATTGAGGTGGTCGTAAAGTTTTTCCAGACTTTCTGCGTTATTAATTTTACGAAACTTCAACAGGTAATCTTGCGCGGTCATGAGGGCCATTTATACAGAGAGGAGAAGGGGCTGAGTATAAAGCGCGTCTTCGGCAAGGCCAAATTTTCCCGCGCCAAAAAGGCTGTTTTTCAGATAATAACTCAGCAAACGGCAGCGAATTGCCTGATTACGGCGGTTAGCTTCTCGCCTGAAAGCGCCGCTGACTGCACTCGTGCGCCGTGTTTCCCCGTCTGACGGACTGTGCGAGCTATCACAAATATGGAAATTCCCTGATCATTCAGCGTGATGGCAGGAAGTTACGTAAAGCTGTAATCGTTTCCAAAATCAAAGCGGATAAGCACTTCTGTTTATTACAAATATTTAACGTGCCAGAACGGCAAAAAAAGCCGATTTATCCATATTCACCTGATGAAAAACGGGCGGTGAAGCGCGCTAAGCTCTTTAAAGCGATAGGATTTGTGAAGCACGTCCATTTTGCCCGAGCACAATTAGTCCAGGCTGTAGGGGCTTTGTACCTGAACAACACACTCCCCGCAGAGGAAAATAATTATGTGGAAGCGTTTACTCTTAACCACGCTCATCAGTGCGGCTTTTTCCGCGTCAGCGCTGGCAGCAGATCTTACCGTTGGCTTTTCTCAGGTTGGTTCCGAATCGGGCTGGCGTGCCGCTGAAACCAGCGTAGCGAAAAGCGAGGCTAAAAAGCGCGGTATTACGCTGAAAATTGCCGATGGTCAGCAGAAACAGGAGAACCAAATCAAGGCGGTGCGCTCTTTTATTGCGCAGGGCGTTGATGCCATTTTCATTGCGCCAGTAGTGCAAACCGGCTGGGAGCCGGTGCTGGAAGAAGCCAAAGATGCGAAGATTCCGGTATTCCTGCTCGATCGCGCCATCGTGGTGAAAGATAAATCGCTCTACATGGCGGTGGTCACCGCTGATAACGTCAAGGAAGGGCGCCTGATTGGTGACTGGCTGGTGAAAACCGTCGGCGACAAACAGTGTAACGTGGTGGAGCTGCAGGGCACGGTAGGTGCCAGCGTGGCGATCGATCGTAAGAAAGGCTTTGCCGAGGCGATTGCCAACGCCAAAAATATCAAGGTCATCCGCTCTCAGTCTGGCGACTTTACCCGCAGCAAAGGCAAAGAGGTGATGGAGAGCTTTATCAAGGCTGAGAACAACGGCAAAAATATCTGCATGGTTTACGCGCACAACGATGATATGGCGATCGGCGCCATTCAGGCGATCAAAGAAGCGGGCCTGAAACCGGGCAAAGATATCCTCACCGGTTCGATTGATGGCGTGCCGGACATCTACAAAGCGATGCTGGCCGGTGAAGCCAACGCCAACGTTGAACTGACGCCAAACATGGCCGGTCCGGCGTTCGATGCGCTGGAGAAATTCCGCAAAGATGGCACCATGCCGCCAAAAATCATTCAGACCGAATCAAAACTCTATCTGCCCGCCGATGCGCAGGCACAGTTAGACACCAAAAAAGGCATGGGTTACTGATCCTCGCGCCGCCCGCATCCGGGCGGCCATTACTTTCGCGTTAAGGTGAGTCATGAGCAGAGCAGACGAATCACTGCTAACCATGCAGGGCATCAGTAAATTCTTTCCCGGCGTTCGCGCCCTCGATAATGTCTCATTCAGTCTGCAGCGCGGAGAAATCATGGCGCTGCTAGGCGAAAACGGTGCCGGCAAATCGACCCTGATCAAAGTGCTGACCGGCGTTTACAGCCGCGATGCTGGTGAAATCAGCCTGAACGGCGTGGCGATCAACCCGCAGAGCACCGCGCAGGCGCAGGCGTTTGGCATCGGCACTGTTTATCAGGAAGTTAACCTGCTGCCCAATATGTCGGTGGCGGATAATCTGTTTATTGGCCGCGAACCGCGCCGTCTGGGCATGATCGATCGTAAGCGTATGGTGCGTGATGCGCAGAAGCTGCTGCACGATTATGGCTTTGAGCTGGACGTCACGCGCCCGCTTGGCCACTACTCGGTGGCAATGCAGCAGATCATCGCCATCTGCCGCGCGGTGGATCTCTCTGCGCAGGTGTTGATCCTGGATGAACCCACTGCCAGCCTCGATGCCAGCGAAGTGGACATGCTGTTTACGCTGATGAATCAGCTGAAAGCCAAAGGCATGAGCCTGATCTTCGTCACCCACTTTCTCGATCAGGTTTACCGCGTCTGCGATCGCATTACCGTGCTGCGCAACGGCCAGTTTATCGCCACCCGCGAGACGCAGAGCCTGCCGCGGCTGGAGCTGATCAAGCTGATGCTGGGGCGCGAACTGCTGGAAACTGCCTTGCAGCGCGCCGGCAGCACCCTGCGTAGCGATCGGCCAGTGGTGGAATTTACCGACTACGGCAAAAAGGGCACCATCGCGCCCTTTAATTTACAGGTGCGTCCTGGCGAAGCGGTGGGCCTGGCGGGCCTGCTTGGCTCCGGGCGTACCGAAACCGCTGAGCTGCTGTTTGGCATCAAACCGGCCGACAGCGGCACGGCGAAAATTCGCGGCAAGGTCCAGCGCATTCGGACTCCGGCACAGGCCTCAAAGCTCGGCATGGGCTTCTGTCCGGAAGATCGCAAAACCGATGGCATCATTGGCAGCGCCTCGGTGCGGGAAAATATCATCCTTGCCCTGCAGGCGCAGCGCGGCTGGTTAAAGCCGATCGGCAAGCGTGAGCAGCAGGAGATTGCCGATCGTTTCATTAAAAGCCTCGGCATCCGCACGCCCAATGCGGAACAACCGATTGGCCTGCTGTCAGGCGGCAACCAGCAAAAGGTGCTGCTGTCGCGCTGGCTGGTCACCAAACCGCAGTTTCTGATCCTTGACGAACCGACGCGCGGCATTGACGTCGGCGCCCACGCCGAGATCATTCGCCTGATTGAATCACTCTGCGCAGATGGCCTGGCGTTGCTGGTGATCTCCTCTGAACTGGAGGAGCTGGTGGGCTATGCCGATCGGGTAATTATTCTGCGCGATCGCGAGCAGGTCGCTGAAATTCCGTTAGAGAAGCTCTCGGTCGCGGCGATCGTCAACGCTATTGCCGATGGGGGTGCACATGCTTGATTCGCCAACAACTACAGGGAAACCGCCGATGCAAAAGCGCAGGCTACCGCCCGGCATGCCGCAGATTGCGGCGCTGATTCTGGTGCTGCTGGTTGACAGCCTGGTGGCAAACAACTTTTTCGCCATTCATCTGCAGGATGGTCGGCTGTTCGGCAGCCCGATCGACATTCTTAACCGCGCGGCGCCGGTGGCGATTCTGGCTATCGGCATGACGCTGGTGATCGCGACTGGCGGCATCGATCTGTCGGTGGGCGCGGTGATGGCGATTGCCGGTGCCACCGCGGCCACCATGACCGTCGCGGGCTATCCGCTGCTGGCGATTGTGCTGACCACGCTGGCTGCGGGCGTGCTCTGCGGGCTGTGGAACGGCGTGCTGGTGGCGCTGCTGAAAATTCAGCCGTTTGTCGCCACGCTGATTTTGATGGTGGCGGGACGCGGCATTGCGCAGCTGATTACCCAGGGACAAATTGTGACCTTCGACAGCGATGCGCTGGGCTTTATCGGCAACGGATCGCTGGCGCTGATTCCGGTGCCGGTGTGGATCACGCTGCTGCTGGCGCTGGTGGTCTGGGTGCTGACGCGCAAAACCGCGCTGGGGCTGTTTATTGAAGCGGTCGGTATCAACCTGCGTGCCGCGCGCAACGCTGGCGTTAACGGCTGGCTGGTGGTGATGTCGACCTACGTGATCAGCGGCCTGTGCGCCGCGGTGGCGGGTTTGATCGTTGCAGCGGATATACGCGGAGCCGATGCCAATAACGCCGGATTGTGGCTGGAGCTGGATGCGATCCTGGCGGTGGTGATTGGCGGTGCGTCGCTGCTCGGCGGACGCTTTAGCCTGGCGCTTTCGCTGATCGGCGCGTTGATTATTCAGGCAATGAACACCGGGATTTTGCTGTCGGGTTTTCCGCCAGAGCTGAATCAGGTGGTTAAAGCGGTGGTGGTGATGTGTGTGCTGCTGCTGCAATCCCCGCGCGTGATTGCGCTGTTTAAACGAGGAGATCGTCATGGTTAAACGTCATCTGCCGCTGATGATCACCTTACTGGTGTTCGTGGCGGGCTACCTGTTTTGTCTGAGCCAGTTTCCGGGCTTCGCCTCCACCCGGGTGATCTGCAATATTCTCACCGACAACGCCTTTTTAGGCATTATCGCCGTGGGTATGACCTTTGTGATCCTCTCAGGCGGTATCGATCTGTCGGTGGGCGCGGTGATCGCCTTCACCGGCGTCTTTCTTGCCCGGGTTATCGGCGATTTTCATCTGTCGCCGTGGCTCGCCTTTACGATCATCCTGCTGGGCGGTGCGCTGTTTGGCGCCATGATGGGCTGGCTGATCGATGCGCTGAAAATCCCGGCGTTTATCATCACTCTGGCGGGCATGTTTTTTCTGCGCGGCTGCAGCTATCTGATCTCTGAAAGCTCGATTCCAATCGACCATCCGCTCTACAGCACGCTCTCCAGCATGGCGTGGAAAATACCCGGCGGCGGACGGCTCAGCCTGCTGGCGCTTATCATGCTGGCGGTGGTGGCGATGGGCATTCTGGTGGCGCATCGCACCCGCTTCGGCAACCAGGTTTACGCCGTCGGCGGCAGTAACGTCTCCGCGCAGCTCATGGGCATCTCCACCCGCGCCACCACGGTGCGTATTTATATGCTGTCCACCACGCTGGCCACGCTGGCGGGCATTGTGTTCTCGATCTATACCTCGGCGGGCTACGCGCTGGCCGGATTAGGCGTCGAGCTGGATGCGATCGCCTCGGTGGTGATCGGCGGCACGCTGCTCTCCGGCGGTGTTGGCACCGTGCTCGGCACGCTGTTCGGCGTGTTGATTCAGGGCCTGATTCAGACCTGGATTAACTTCGACGGCACGCTCAGCTCGTGGTGGACTAAAATCGCTATCGGCGTGCTGCTGTTTGTGTTTATTGCGCTGCAGCGGTTGCTGACGGTGATGTGGGATCGGCAGCAGAATGCACCAGTCAGGAGGGTGTTGTAGTCGGCCCGGCGGCGGGCGGCCTTTCTAAGGGCCAGGGCCGTTTCGTTCTGCCTTGCATGCAGGTTGCCTTTTTAAGGGCCAAGTCAAGGGCCGTTTCGTTCTGCCTTGCATGCAGGTTGCTTTTTTAAGGGCCAGGTCAGGGGCCATTTCGTTCAGGCTAAAGCCTGCCCGAGCAGGGCCGGCAGTCGCCCCGGCCCTGCACCCGCGCTATCCGGCAAACACAACCGCCCGCTGCGCGGGTCCCTTCGTCGGTTCACATTTCTTCACGGACCGCTCGCGATTCGCTCCCCGCTCAACGCT